>NZ_SSGF01000024.1 GCF_008015755.1 Methylophilus sp.
CTTGGATTAACAATCTGCTCGAAACAAACCAATCCCCTAGCATTTGGATATCTAACCATGTAAACCATGGTTTACATGGTTAGATATCCAAATGCTAGGGGATTGGTTTGTTTCGAGCAGATTGTTAATCCAAGCTTTATGACCATTGCTTGGTCTGTCTAACAGTCCAAGCCTGGGTAGAACATCTTCAATTTCATCAAAAATAATCAAACCGGAATCCATTTGGCTTATGAGATTTTGTAGTATCAAGTAAGACTTGAATCTAGATGGAGGTTGATCGTTTTGATCATCAGAATCAAAATCCGATGACGAAACTTCATAAGCTGTTATTTCCAATTCTTGTGAAATCAATCTTGCTAGCTCTGTCTTCCCAACACCTGGTACGCCGTGAAGCAGAATGTTGACACCAACTCTTTTGTGTTTATGGCACTGCTCTAAATATTTAATAATGATGTCAATATCATCTTTTTGATGTGCAAAGTTGTTGAGTGCGAGGGTGGCTCCAGTTGCTTTATTAAATAAAAAACCAAAGATGTCCAAAGTCTTTTCTCGAAATGATTGGACGCCATTTACAAAGCCATCTAACGCAATTAGTTTTCGTCCAAAGTCTGATTTAATACTGCTATGCATGATGAGTAAGCCACTTTTAATAAGTTTGCTCTCTGGGCGCAATGCATCAGCAATTATTGTGGTCGGCACAGCCAAAGCGTGACCAATAATTTGATGTACTAGATTGTCCGTCCACCTGTTTGAAATGAGGTCCACAGTTTGCTCTAGGCCATTGTGTACCCGATAGATAGTTCTAAACTCAAGAATCTGGCGCTCTATGTCTGATAGGGTAAAGGAGTCTGCAACCATGCGCAGGTTTTGGGCTAGATGACTATCATTAATTGTCTTAGCACTTCCCAATCTATCCAGCTCATTTGCTAAGAACTCATATTTAAACTCAATAGATTCTTTGCCTTGATTATTAGTGGCGTATTTTTCAATGAGTGGCAGTAGGTGAACGGGCCAGGATGATTCGAAGTTCAAGGGTATTTTCCCTGAAGCGTATATCCGTAAAGTCCATAACCATCCAATATCCGAGAGTGTTGGATCATCGACCAGATTTGGATCATATTTGATAGTAATAGAGGCCATGTTTTTAACTATGTTTTATTGATGAGCTCAATTATATTTATGATGTGCGACATAATATGTCGCAAACTTGGGCAGAATTGAAAGTCATCAACATAACCAAGTTGGTTCTGGCAGCGTGGTTATTTAAGCTTATGAGGATAATCTTTAGACATGAAGAAAGATAAAAGGCTTTTTGACAGACTTATAAGGATGTTGGATTTGATTCCAATTTATCCGCGTAAGCTCACAGTAAGTGAGATACATAAGAAGTTGTGTACGGATGGTTTTGAGGTGAGCAAGCGTACGGTAGAGCGTGACCTAATCCAACTGTCTGAGAGCTTTGGAATCTTCAATGATGAGAATCTGATGCCGCGAGGGTGGTGTTGGCAAAAAGACAGTCCTAGACTAAACCTGCCAGCATTGACGCCAGAAGAAGCCTTAACTTTCAAGTTGGCTGAATCGCATCTGTCAGGTTTAATGCCAACTAGTATTGCAAATAATTTGAAGCCATATATTTTAGAAGCTGAGAAAGTACTACAGCGACCTCAACTTTATAAGGGGTACTCAAATTGGTTGAGCAATGTTCAGGTTGTTCACCCATGGCAACCACTCATCCCACCAGAAATCAATGAAGCAACTTTATCCTCAGTACATCTAGCAATTTTTGATCAAAAGCAGTTGGATTTAATTTACCAATCCAGAAAAGATCCCCATGGTCATTCTCGAACAGTCAATCCGTTAGGTCTGGTCATAAGAGGGCACATTACGTATTTGGTTTGTACAATCGAACCGTTCACCGATGTGCGGTTGCTTGCAGTGCACCGTATTCATTCTGCCACAGTGCTTAATGTTGCATCAAACAGGCCAAGTGACTTCAAACTTGATGATTATGTACAAAGTGGTGCCTTTGGTTTCTCAAGTCAATCGGATACGAAAATAAAGCTTCATTTGAAAATGAGCCGTGGCGCAGCCATGCACCTTATTGAAAGTCCACTATCTACTGATCAAAAAACGTGTGATGTTGATGAACAGCATATCGAGTTAAAGGCTTCAGTGGCAAATACCATGCAACTTAAATGGTGGATTCTCGGTTTGGGCTCAAATGTCGAGGTCATATCTCCGCCGTCTTTGAGAGAGGAGATTAGTCATGAAATTTCAGAGGCTATTAAACTCTACAATTAACAAATAAATTCTATTGCAGCTTGTGATAGATAAAAAAGGATGGGCATAAGTGTCAAACGTGGGGATTTTCTTTTTGGTCAATAAAACCATTATTTCCGACAAAGTCGAAATAGCCATGGCCTATTCGAATGAGATGTTCGCAGAGCATGGGGAGCACTATAACTATTGGGATACTTTCAAGCCAACTGATAAAGATGAGTTGTTGTTTAAATCTCATGCATACGATTACTACCCAAGAGGGCGGGTTGTTTTTGATAGGGTAAGAGGATTCTATTACCTATACGTTGATAAATGTATCTCGGCTGAATTTGTATCCCAAATTTCTGATCATTTTGAGCTCAAGAAAACAGAGTTAAAAGTAATGCTAGACCAGCACTACCTATGCCATCTTTGTAATCGATTTTTTATCGATGATGAATGAGAGTGTTAATTATCAGGCTCAGCCCGTGATCCTTGACTCGTGAATAATGGCGTCTAACTTAATCGGAGGCCCTATATGAATAGTCAGAAATACTATAAGTTTGTGATGTCTATTGCTGTTGTTTTTACTATGTCAGGATGTGCATCAATAACAGGATCCACGACTCAAAATATTTCAATACAAACACGGGAGGCAAGTGGTAAAGAAGTATCTGAGGCGAAATGCGAGCTTATTAATAAGAAGGGTACCTATTTTGTAACCACTCCTGGAACCATAACAATTAGCCGCTCGAATGATGACTTGCAATTAACATGCCGAAAAGATGGTTTTGAGAATGGTCGAGCAGGCGTCGTTTCAGATACCAAAGGCTCTATGTTTGGCAATATTGTGTTGGGCGGAGGTATCGGAGCCATCATTGATCACAACAATGGCAGTGCTTATGAGTATCCTAGCTTTGTTCAAGTGGTAATGGGCGCTTTTACCAACATCGGAAAAGTTAGAGAAGAGCAAAAGCAATCGCCCACAAGTCCTTTAGGTAAGTTCTAGGAAGAAATCATGGATTCATTCAAACGGCCCTCAATTGTTGAAGTAGAAGATTGGCTAAAGCTCAACGTCACGAGATATCCTGAGCCTAAGCGCGTACGACTCTTTAACTTTTTAATTGATTGGGAGAGATTCACAGGTACATTTAAGTTGAAACTTGACGACGAGGAAGTTAAATATTGGATGAGTTTCTCAACAGATCAGTCTGGCAGGATGGTTTTTGCTATGCCCATGTTTCACTCACCTTTGGGCGTTCCGGCTAGTTATCCGGCGGTCGAGTTTACTGGACGAACTAGAATTGCAATAAATCGAGCATTAGAGCTTCTCATACCAAGGTTACTTCCACTTGGAAAAGATCAGCGTACAGGCTTGGAAATTACATACTCCACTCCGCTAGAAGATAGAGTGGTCGACAGACAACTCTTGGAGTCCATAAAGCAAAACCTTTCTAGCAATCTAAACCAAATTGAAATTAGATTGGATGATGTTCAAAACAGCTAAAATGCCGACACAATCATAATTACTAAGACGAGCACGTTTTTAGAGTTTATTCTTCGGTTATTTTTAACTTGCAACCTTAGGGAATAGAGAGTTGCAAGTATTATTTCATCCTCAGTGGCTGTGGATAAAACGGTGGACATGTCTAGGAAAGGTTCTCTATTTAATTGATATTTATATTAAATCTAGATCTGTTTAAAAATTAATCGATTGAAAATATTAAAAAAAATATTACTTACAGCGAGACAAGCTAATTGCTGACCCTTAAATGTACAAAAAATGTGCAAGACTATTTATCACTGATGTCTTCTGAATTGATGAATCACGAACTGTTAGACTCCACATTGCTGGGGGCTTGGTATGTTAATTTAATCGAGATTGAGAGAAAAAAACACTTTCTGTTTGTGAATGAACGAACGTTAATTTCATTTGTATGTGGTGGCTTCAAAAAGTCCAAGAATCTAAAGCATGACATGCATAACTTATTTATTAGTCAGCTCTTAACTTTTTTCAAGGAATTAGATTTTTCATTGAAGAGCTTAGATGCCCTAATGGCTGAATATGAAAATATTACTTTTAGTAAAACTACCAGTAGAAGCATCCTCGGAAGCATGAACGACCTTGCGCAGTTGTATAGGCATTATGTTTGGTTTGATGGTGGCTTAAATAGTTGTGATATGAATGAGATTATTTTGCGTGTTAATAATACGCCTCAGGCAAATCTCGGCCATAAGTATTCGATAGATACTGCAAAAGCCATGCTCTTGCGGATTGCCTAATCAAGGCTTTTAAATGAGTAGTACATACAGTATGAATAATAAGCAAAAACTAACGGCTATAGCAGAAGACTTGATGAACGCTTATCGCGAAACTGAATACACAGTAAACATCGAGCCCCTAATTACTCTTCGAGTTGGTCAAAAGAGCGACGCTTTGATCGCGTTACACAAGAGGCACCGAGTTGAGAGTAGTGCATTGATCACAGCTTATAACCCATATAGCGAGAGCACACTAGATGCTAAGAATGCCCAGCTTCAGTCTGATCTTTATAAAGAGCTTCAAACACGAAGCCTTACGTTTTTAGATGGACAAGGCTTACACCCCTCAAACATGTGGCCAGCAGAGCCCAGTTTTCTCGTGTTGGGTTTGTCATTAGAAGCATCAAAAATCTTAGGGATCAAGTTCCAACAGAATGCGATTCTTTGGAGTGACAAAGACGGTATTCCGCAATTGGTCTTGCTGAGATAGTGTCAGTTCTTTGGGAGCCATGGTAGTTCTTGTTAAAAATTTCCATTCTATGCCTCCGAATATAATTCAATCTTTTTTGATTCAGAGTGGTTTGGTCTAGTTTGTAATTCTTGTTAAGCCCAAGACTTTTGATGGTTTCAGAATCCAATGAGTCTGAAAACAAGACTTCACCATTTTCGTTAAATGTCATTAGTCCTTTATCAAAAACAGCATCCCAATTTATTGCAAGTAACAGGCCATTATTAGCATCAGTCTTTTCAAATGGCTCTGCTTTTGACCATGGAGTAATGTGAGAGGCTATAAGTAAACTCTTATGTGTTATTCCTGATAAGTTGCACTTCAATCCATGCTCCTTTTCTAGAAGGTTTCTGAATGAGGATTGGCCAACTCTCTTTTTTACAATTACATCTATGTCAGTACCGGGCTTATTTTGGTATTCATTTTCGAGTCTAGTAATATCATTTTCGAAAACTCGTTGTAGGCTTTCATAATGTATCTCTAGATGAGAGGGTACCGGGTTAATATTTTTCTGTTGAGCTATGTTTTTGTTAGTGCTATCAAGCTCGTTAATTGTCTGACTTTTAGAAGGAAAAGGTTGTCCTGGATATTTATTCATCAAGTGATAAATTTCTCTACCCTTTTGCTCTTGTATTTCATACCCAGCTTTCCCCGTCATTTCTAATTCCTTGCCAAAGCTGCTAAGTATTTGATCAACCTCAGGGATAAATTGCAGCTTTCCAGAAAAGTGGTCCCCAATTATTTTGGATTTCTGTAAGTCATAATAGTCTAGAGTTGAATATTGAGAGTTTTCAATTGGCTCGTCATTAGATCTGGGACGTAACTTGAGCCAACTGGAAACCATCCATTTCTTATTTTAGAAGCTGTTATCAGCCATACTTCATTATCTTCATTTTGGGCCTCATGTGCTGCCATTCTCAACATTGATTGATTTTTTTTGTTAGAGCCTAGCGAACCGATATTCGCTTCTGATATGTTTTTTTTCCAATCTTGCCAGTTATAAAATCGCACAATTATTTTTTTTGACATTGTGAGGTCCTAGGTGATCATAAAGCTGGAGAGCACTAATCAATGTTAGTAATACTCTATAGCGGGCTATTTGATTTGCATTCAAATTTCACGAATGAAAAGCTATTGATATAAATTTATTGCATTCTTAAGTGATTCTTTAACTTGCAGTTCAAGTGATAAAGGGGCCAGAACTTTTAAATTTGAGCCATGCCTCAGAATATCCATTAGCATTTCAGTTTCATCTGAGTAAGGCACTTCAAGTATTAAGGAGCCGTCTTCACATAAAGTTTTCTTTTGATCTGGATGCCAAATTTCAGCTTTAATCCATCTCGCTGCTGTAGCGTTAAATTTAAGCTTAGCCCACTGAATATCTGTTCCACTAAAAATGCCATAAGTTTTTTCAGATAGCTCTAAAATTTCTTTATCAACTTTTTCACATGGCTCATTTAGAACCTCGACTGCATTAATACAGTCCATAGAAAAAAATCGCATGTTATTTCTAACATGGCACCAAGCCTCTAAGTACCAGTTTCCTTTGTAATAGTTAATTCGTTGAGGTGATACCATGCGTTGGGTTTCGGTATCAGTACTTCTCGCCTGATAAATGATATTGATCTTTTGTGATTTTAATGTGGCCGTCGCAATCAGAGGAAAGTGCTCAATCTGAAACTTTCTGTAGCCAACATTTTTTACTTTGATGCGTTGCTCTATGTTTTCTAATACATGCCCATCTTGATTCAGAATCATCTGCAGTCTAGAGAGTAGGGGTTTAATATGCCCACCTAGTAAGCCAGATCCATCAAGGTTTTGTAGCAGCTGCTGCATCGTGATGAGGGCATATATTTCCTCAGAAGAAAACCATAGGCCAGGCAGTTCATATCGGTCACCAATTTGATTTTGCTTAGTCATTTGATAACCGCCTAAGTCACGATTAAATTCAATCGGTGCATTTAAGCGATCACGCATGTAAGCTATATCTCGCTTAAATGTGGCTAGTGATATTTCCAAGCGGTCCAGAAATTCAGGAATTGTTACATAGGTGTGATTGCTGAGAAGTTGGTCAATCTTATAAATGCGTTCGTTCTGACTCATCATGCACTCCAATCAACGCGATACTGGTCAATCAAGCATAGCGTATTTACCAAAGCCATTTCTTCAGGATTATTGCATTGCACTGACATGAGTCTCGGGTTTGCAATAAATATAATCAAGGACTTAGCTCTTGAGATGGCAACGTTTAAGCGATTCTTACTAAATAAGAAACCGATGTCTCTTGGTAAATCATCACTGCTTGATGTCACCATTGAAAACAATACGACGGGGGCTTCTTGCCCTTGAAACTTATCAACTGTTCCCACCTTTGAACCCTCTGGGCAGTGTCTAAGCAGGTTTTGCACTTGCGCGTTGTATGGCGTAATCACCAGGATATCTGAGAGTTTAATTGGATGCTCCGCGCCCTTATTATCGAAATAAGTGGTTTTCCGTAACTCGGTAATGAGCGCTTGAATCAATTGGGCTTCTTGGTCGCTGGTTTGTGCGCAATCCATGTGCTCAATGGGCACATAAACGATGCCATGGCTTTTAATCAAGGGATGGGCAGTGTTTGGAACTGAAATAACTTGGTTAACTGTCTGCTGCGCAGATTGCAGCCGACTGTCATACACCGCATCTGAAATAAATTGGCAAATGCTTGGGTGCATACGATATGTAGTGCCTAAAAATATGCCTGTATCTGGCGATACTGTGTGTTGTTCTTGTAATAAAAATTCCAAGATAGATTGACCAGATTCTCCAGGATGTACTCCTTGCGTAGGCTGGCCCAGCTGCATTTGGTCACCCATCAATACGATGTTTCTCGCGCAGGTGCCTGCGGCCACTAAATGGCCTAAAGACAGTTGGCCTGCTTCATCGACAAACAAGTAATCAAATAATTGATCTGCCTCTTCACGAGCAAATAGCCATGCAGTCCCAGCCACTAATTGATTGAGGTTTTCTAAGGCTTCGCTATTGTCTTTCAAAACACGAATGTTGGTGTATGCATCTAATTCTTCGTCGCCATCGGTAGATTTTTTTGCACCAATAAAGTCAAAGTTTTGTGAAATGGCCTCTTTGCATACGCCAATCAACAGGTTGTTAATAGCTTTGTGCGAGTTAGAGGTGATGCCGATGCGCTTGCCACGTTTGAGTAAATCAACAATTACCTTAGACCCCGAGTAAGTTTTACCCGTCCCTGGTGGCCCTTGAATAATTAAATACGAGTCATTGAGATCTGCCGTGGCATGAATCATCTGTGGGATGATAGGCTGTTTTTCATCAATAATTTCTGATCCCTGAACCAATGACTTAAAAGCTGGTTTAGCTTTAAGCAGCATGTCATTAATCGATTTATATAAAAGACCGCCAGATAAATAGTTATCGACATAACGCTCAATCGCTTCTGTCAGGATTCTGGACTCAATCGGCTTTCCTAGCGCCAGAGTAAATCCAGAATCAGGCAGTGTCTGCTTTTTACTTATGGTGAAGCTTAATTCTTGATTGGCTGCATCAATGACTAAGTTGGATACCGACTTTCCGATTTCCATAACTTCAGCTTTTGAGCCTGTATGAAGTTTAAATTCCTGGTGAGGATATTTACAGACATATTTTAGCGACTGTTTTATCGCCTCAGGTTGGTTGGTTGGGACTAGCCTTACATCGGCAATACACTCTGCATCCTCAATTAATTCATCCCTTTGTTTATCACGACGTGAGAAGTAATCCCACCATGCAGGTTTTGCCTCCCTGCGATGAAAGCCCAGTAGGTAATACATTAACTCCTGGTAATAATCCGATTTAGTTTTTTGAGTTTCAGGAATAGGAACAGCCCCTAAAAGAGCAAGGCGATATTTCTCTAGCCTTTGTTCTGCGAGTGCTGTCGCACTTGATGGCTGAGGGGCACTGTCCTCCGCCTCACGCAGCTTGTTCGCTTCCGCATTACCCCATGGCAAAACTGCTGGGCGCTTTTTGATTAGCCACGCATGAAGAGCTTGTGTTGAACGTACATCATCGATGTTATATGCCTCGATATCATCCAAGTATCGTTGCTCTTGAGTCGCTTTCCATTTTTCAAAGAAGACAATGCTCGCACCGGCATTGGTTACCTCACCGGCACGCTTTTCTAAGTAGAAATGCTCAATGTTTTTAATCGAGTATTTAGGCTCTGAGGTGCGCATCGATTCACGCACAACTTTGTACAGATCTACTAGTCGCCCTTGGCGCAACAGGTTGTCGACTTCATGCTCCCTAGTACCATAGAAAGACATCAGCCGCTTGATGGCGGTCTCTTCATAGGCTGCGTAGTGGTATATATGAGCTTGCGGATATTGCTTGATACGCGCAGTCACAAAGTCCATAAAGTCCTCAAAGGCTTTTTGTTCTTCACTATGATTTAGTGCCCAAAAACCTTTAAACACGTATGCACCATTGTCTAAATAGTAGATGCCGAACAAATACTCTAGATGGCGAGGGTCTTCAAGCGGATTACCTTCCATGTCAAAGTAGATGTCCCCTTCATTAGGTTCTGGTAATCGCATAAACCCATGTCTGCCATGAGGATCCGTTGGGAGCAATTCGATCTTGGCTTCCCCGGTTGATTTTTGATGATGTTGCAACCGAGCCTGGTGTATGATTTTTTGTAGCGACTCAGGGTTTAACTTAGGAACGCTAAAGTTATCGTTGACTACCGCCAAGTCGGCCATCCTGTGTATGCCTGCAGCATTCAGCTTGACGATCTGAGACTTCAGGATGCCTGCAACTTGTGACAGGTGATCGTCGTCAATGCGCTTCTGATCACAACGATCTCGCCAATGGCAAAGGTCACAACGTTTGCATGGATTGGGGTATGTATAGGTTGATTGATTCGTCACATGTGCTTCAAAGCGTTGAACCAGTGCATCAAAATAAGCAGAGTAGTCCGAGCAGTAAAATGCAGTTTCTTTTTTGTTCCCCAGCACAACATACATTTTTACAGGCATCAGTCCTTGAACTTTGGCGAGCAACTTTGAGTAGAACATCAATTGAATGATGAACTTGCCTTGTGCTTTGGTTGAAAGCTTCGTATCAATGACCTCGTAGCTGTAATTACCCAGTTGAGAAGGGGTGTTGGTCCTGCGTAAGAAGTCAGAGTGTCCCAAATAAACACCATCAGCAAATGTTGCCTGGAAAATAATATCAGCGCCTGATTGCATGGCTTGGATAGTTGCATCGACTTTGTCTTGCGTCGATGCTTGGGCATCTACCACTCTTGTAATATCAACCACTGATACTCCGCTAGCGACTAGGGCATCCAAAAACTCTTTCTCATGCTTAAGCCCTTTTTTTTGAATCAGCTCGGCATCCTCTCCATCGGCAGTTTTCTCCATTGGTGAGTCGAGATTCAATCTATCTAGCGAAGTTAAATGCTCACATTCTAAAAAGTTAGCGAGATCACTTGCAGAGTAAAACACTTGCTCAGAAATTTTTTGCATGCGTGTTGTTCTTTTTTATGATTGAAATTGCACTATAGCTCAACTCAGGCTCATGTGGTGAGCCTGGCGTGTTAGATGATGTGGCTCATTATGAAAGGAGAAAATAATGAGCGAATGTAGACATTGCGGATCATCCAGCTTTGGCTCTGGATGTATTCATAGCTCAAATGGAAAGCATGAGCATGATGGTGATGAGGATTGCTGCGAATATTGTGGATCTAGGAGTTACGGCAGTGGTTGCGCGCATAGTCCAACCGGCAAGCACCGTCATGGCCATGGCGATGTCTGTCGCTGGTGTGGATCCGCGCAACGAGGCGGTGGTTGCATTCATAGCCCCAGTGGGAAGCACAAGCACTAATTATTTAATCAGAAATTTGGAGGTTGATATGCCATTTATAAAAGGTATTTATTTTTGTGTTATGGCCTGCACGCTATGCACAGCAGTGATTGAGTTACTAAATAGTGCAACGGTTTACACACCAAACACCATTCTTACTACTTTGATAAAAATTCTCTTTTGCGGGTTATTAGTCCGGTTTTTATTAGTAAAGCTCGTAGTCAAGAAGCCCATTTATAACGCGTGGCGAGAGTGACTTTTAGAGAAATAGAATGCGTATACACATACACCGAAACAAACAACAAAAGGTCCTTGCCTCAAGTCGTCAGCGATTGGTATGGGTAGCACTATCCTTACTAATGCTTTCAAGCAGCGCAAATGCAAACTCACAGTGTTATCAGATCAAAAATAAAGACTCCAGACAGCACTGCCTAGCGTTAAGCCGCAACGAAGGTAGCCGCTGTTATCAAATCAAAAACAATGATCAGCGTCAGTTTTGTTTGGCACAAACACAGAATAGTCGCAGTCGCTGCTACCAAATTAAGAGTCATGATGACCGTGCATTTTGTTTATCAAACATGAACTGATCGGGAGATGCGTGTGAGGTTGGCCCGACTAACTCAATCAATTTCTCCCAAATGTTATTGGGAGCTATATCGCAGATTGTGAGATGAGGGATGTAGAAAAGTTTGATGCTCAATTAAAGAGTGTTTCTATCAAGAGCTAAATATGGCAAACACTATATAATCTTTAACATTTATAGCAACCTAAGTAATCGTGAATGATTTATAACGCTGAAATTTCTGCCGGAGCCTTGATGTTGGTTGAGTCCAAGCAGTTGGCACGCTTATATCTCACACAACCAACACCTGAGCGCTGGCGTGAGGCGATTGAGGTTGAAAATATTCTTCAAAAAAAAACGCCGGCGACTTCAAAGCGTCAAGCCGCTTTGGTAAAAAAGCGTTTTCAATTAATGAATATTGAATTGATAGAACAGATTGCGAACAGTGATAATGAATTAGCTACACAATTATTGTTTGCGGGGGCCTTACTGCATAGCCAATTATTGTATGACTATATGATTAAAGTCTACGCCCAGCATATTAAACGACTGGAAAAAACAATTTACAGATATGCCTGGGAGAATTTTTGGGAGGAAAGTGCATTATTAGATCCTTCCATCAATCAATGGTCCACCGCAACTAAAACTAAGCTAAGTCAGGTAATCCTTAGAATATTGAGTCAAGCAAAGTATATTGAGACAACAAAAAATATGGAAATCGCACCGTTCCACCTACGCCCTGAAGCGCTTAGCGTCATACGCCTGCACCATCCACATTTAATTGCTGCGATGGAGTTTAATTAATGCAAACCGACTTTCAACAACGCTTAAACCAAGTGATCGGCAAGCTCACATCGCCCGATTTTCTGAGCAGTAATGGCTTAGGGAATGATATTGGCTTCTGGATATTTGACTACCCCATCGAGCAAGATGATCTTGTCATGGACTATCTCAATGGCATCGTGATCCAATCCCTAAAGTCGCCTCCATATCAACTGCGTGTGGTGCATATCAACTTATTTGAGTTTCTAATCGAGTTGCTCAAGGAGCGCAATCTGTTGGATAAAGTGATTGAGTTTCAAAAAACGGGTGGAGACCAAAAAACATTAGATGCCATCCGGCCAGTACTCAAAGAGGATAAGTTGGCACAGAAATTAAGCAGCATGATCAATCACGATCAAACAGATATGGTTATTTTATCTGGAGTGGCATCAGCTTATCCGATGTTGAGAACTCATACCTTGTTGTCGGCGCTTCATCCGTTTATGCAAGATACCCCTTTGGTGATGTTTTACCCGGGCAAATACGATGGTCAAAGTCTACGCCTGTTTAATACGCTAGAAGATGATCATTATTACCGAGCTTTTAGATTAGTCCCATAAAAAACCGAGAATAAAAAATGCAGATTAAATCCTTATTTACAAAACCTATTGATCGTTCCATTAATGGCGTCATCAAAGCCGAGCAGCTTGACCAGGCAAGCGTTTGGCAGGAGTTGGATGAGTATGTAGTCACTAAACAGGTGACCGAGCACATCCGTAAATTTTTTGATGCTTATTTGCAAAGGTCTGGCGACCGCATGGGGGTATGGGTTTCAGGCTTCTTCGGTTCAGGTAAATCTCACTTTATTAAAATCATCTCCTACCTGCTTGAGAACAAAATAGTGACATCACCCACGACGGGTGAGTCCAAAAAAGCCGCTGATTTTTTTGACAGCAATAAAATCAAAGATCCTATGTTGGTGGCAGATATTCAAAGGGCTACTCAAGGCACCGCCGATGTCATCCTGTTTAATATCGACTCCAAAGCAGATAGTAAAGATGAGCGCGACGTTATCTTGCAAGTCTTCTTGCGGGTATTCAACGAAAAACTCGGCTATTCCGGCGATGCGCCACACATTGCAAATATGGAGCGCTATCTTGAATCAAAGGGAGTATACGAGCAGTTCAAACAAGCTTTCAAAAATAAAAATGGGAACGATTGGCTCAAAGAGCGTGATGCCTTTGATTTGCTGGGGGATGATATTGTTTATGCCATCTCAACCGCGTTGGGCAACTCGATAGAGTCAGCAGAGAAATGGTTTGATAACGCCAGAGACAACTACAAAGTCAATATCGATACCTTTGCCAAAGTGGTTTCAGAGTATCTGGAGACCAAAGACAAAAATCACCGTGTGATTTTTTTGGTGGATGAAGTTGGCCAATTTATTGGTAACAACACCCAGTTGATGCTTAATTTGCAAACCATCACTGAAGAGTTGGGTGTGAAGTGTAATGGTCGTGCCTGGGTCATTGTGACCAGTCAGGCAGATATTGATGCGGCCATAGGCGAAGCAAACAAGGCCAAATCTCAAGACTTTTCAAAAATTCAGGGGCGTTTTCATACACGTTTGTCATTAGCGAGTTCAAACGTTGATGAGGTCATTAGTAAACGGTTGCTGGCCAAAACCGATCAAGCAAATACATCGCTTAAAACCTTGTTCCAACAAAAAGGTGACATCATTAACAACCAGTTGGTGTTTGTAGGCAACTCGGTCACCTACCAAGGGTTTAAAGACGCCGCAGACTTTTCTGCCTTTTACCCATTCGCACCCTATCAGTTTTTATTGGTGCAAAAGATCTTTGAGGCGATACGCAAGGTCGGCGCCACCGGCTCACATCTCTCAAGAGGTGAGCGTTCGTTATTGGATGCATTCCAGTCTGCAGCGATCAAAAGCCAGACAGAAGATGCAAATCGCCTAATTCCGGTATATGACTTTTATCCATCCATAGAAAGCTTCATTGATACTGTCGCCAAACGTTCAATCGAAGATGCACCAAACAACCCGTCGTTGATAGAGTTTGATGTAAAGCTGCTCAAGGGCTTATTCCTGATTCGCTACATCAGCGATTCGATGACACCCAATATCGATAACATCGCTACCCTCTGCGTTACCCATATCGACGAAGACAAAATCAATCTACGCAAGCAAATTCAAGAGAGCCTGACTCGCCTTGAACAACAACGTCTGATTAGCCGTAATGGCGACTTGTGGTATTTCCTCACCAACGAAGAGCGTGATATTGCCAACGAAGTAGCACAAATCACTATTGGCAGTACCGAGAAATCACGTTTATTAGCTGAACTCATGTTTGAAGAGGTGTTCAACAGCCAAGCTAAAATCCGGCATCGAGAGACCAAGGGGGATTACGAATTTAATCGGTTGTTAGATGGTTTGCCTTATCGTAATTCGTCGTATGAATTGGTGCTGGATGTACTCACCCCGCTGGGTGACGATTATGATCGTCTAAACGATAGCCAGTACGTATTAAAGAGTAACGATAGAGCGCTCATCAAGATGAATGAAATTGACCGTTTCGACATCGAAATCACACATTATCTGCAGATCGAAAACTTTATTGTGAGCCCTAAGGCAAGCAATACCAATCAATCGACAAAAGTCATTCTACAAAACATCAAAGAAGAAAATAGAGGCCGGAAGGCACGGATTATTCAACACTTAAAAGAGGCTGTTGTCAGTGGTGATGTCTATGTCCTGGGTCAATCACCCCAAATCAAAGCCGCTGATGCATCAACCCTGCTAGATGAAGTCATCAACTACCTGGTAAGCAATAGCTACAACAAGCTCAGCTTGCTAAAACATCGTCAGGTTGATGCCTGGGCTGAAATTCGCGCTCTGTTGAATTCTCCCGCCAACACGCAAACTTCACTCGGTTTACTGGGCGCAGAGGCGAATCCTGAGGCGATTAATGAGTTGAAAGAGTATCTGCTGTTGGCAGCCAGTACACAGCGGGTGTTGCTGTCAGATGTGGTAAAACGCTTTACCAGCATGCCCTATGGCTGGAAACCAGAGTCTGAAATTGTCTTATTGATCACCCGACTCTTCATGGCGGGTGAAATCAAGTTGGCTTATGAAGGCGGAGATTTAGATAATCGTTCAGCTGCAGACCCCCTCACCAAACCGGGCAAGTTCTCGTCCATTTCTATTCTTAAGCGCAAATCAGCCGATGCTGATGCTTTGCGCAAAGCCAAAGAATTGTTTAAAGAAGTGTTCAAGAAAATCACTGCTGATGATGAAGACACCATCGTCAAAGATTTTCGAAGTCAGTTCGCTGACATGCTGGAAGAAACGGCTGTATTGCTTAATAAAGCAAGCATGCAGTTTTATCCTGGCAAAGAAATATTGCAGACTGCGATCTTACAGATAAAACAACAGTTAAATATTCGCGACAGCTTTGAGTTTGTCAGCCAACTAAACCAACAGAAAAGCGACTGGTTAGACTTTGCTGACGATCTTACCGATATTCGTCATTTTTATAGCACCCAACTCGTTGTTTGGTCTTCTATGTTAGAGGCCTTAAACACTGCTAATGAAAACCATGCCGAGCTAGAGCATATTCCAGAAGCACAACAAGCGATTGAGCAACTCAAGCAAATCAGAAACAACGCCACCCCATGGGGTGTGGTGTCGCAAATCCCTGCCTTGGTTGAAACCCTCAAACAGCAAAATAGCAAAGTGATTCAAACTGGCTTTGAATATGCAAAAGGTCAAATTGAAAGGACTATTACCGTAGTCAAACAAAACCTTGCGGAGTACGGTGCTGATGAGAGCTTAAGCAACCGCATCCTGCGTCCGTTGCAAGAGCATTTGCATAAAGTCCACAGCCTTACCAACGTGGCACGCATTAAAGACAGTGTTCCATATGCGCGTAATTTGATGGACAACGCAGTACACGAGCTAGAAGACGCAATGCGTCCCAAGCATGTGCCAGTTACTCCAAGTGCACCGAGTGGAGAGCCCTCAACAACCATCACTTCGCCAGTTACCCCTGTTACGCCAAAACCACAACCCAAACCAATTACTGTTGTGTCCGCGCAAAGCTTTTCGCAACAACCTTATTTAGAAACACCAGAAGCGGTAGATGCTTATATTGAGAAATTAAAATCGCACTTATTGCATTTAGTGCGCAACGGCAAGCGTGCACGTATTGAATAACAAAAACAATTTGGAAAAAGAAGCATGAACAAAAACAACCTTAAAAGCTACGCCCCACAAGCCCGTAAAGACTTTATCGCTGCTGTAAAAGCTCGATGCAATATGCTGGGTTTATCTAATGAAGATGGCTCGCTTAAAGTGGCTGAGGCCAATGTCAGTGGTGATGTGGCGATTATTGCGGGGCGTGAGTGGCCAGCCAAGGTTGAAAAGCAACGCCAGGCCTTAATTAAAAAAATGCGTGCCAGCAGTTTTGCGCAAACGGTTGAAGCTGTGGCTTACACCTGGTTTAACCGCTTTGTGGCGCTACGCTACATGGAGCTGCACGATTACCTCGATCATGGCTTTCGCGTGTTATCCAGCATCACAGGCAATATGCCTGAGGTATTAGGCAAACTCACTGAGTTGCAATTAGATGGCTTGAATATTGAATACGCCAAACAGCTCAAGTTGGCAGGCAATAAAGACGGTGAGCTCTACCGCTTAATCCTCATTGCGCAATGCAATGTGCTCTCAAACGCCATGCCCTTTATGTTTGAGCAGATTGATGATGAAACCGAGCTTTTGCTACCCGATAACCTCTTACTCACAGATTCAGTCATTGCTAAACTGGTCAAAGAAATCCCAGAAGCGGATTGGGCACAAGTCGAGATCATCGGCTGGCTCTACCAGTTTTATATTTCCGAGAAAAAAGACGAAGTCATTGGCAAAGTGGTCAAGAGCGAAGATATCCCCGCTGCCACTCAATTGTTTACCCCAAACTGGATTGTGCAATACATGGTGCAAAACAGTGTGGGTAGATTATGGACACTCGCCAACCCAAGCTCCAGCATTCATAGCCAATGGCCATATTACATCAAACCCGCCGAGCAAACCTCAGAGGTGAATGCTGAGCTACAAAAGCTGATTGATGAACGTATTGCCCAAGACGGCACCACCCTAAATCCAGAAAGCATTACCGTGCTAGATCCTGCCTGTGGCAGTGGGCATATCTTGGTGGAGGCTTACGAATGTTTAAAACAAATCTACCTAGAGCGAGGCTACCAACCCAGAGTCATCCCACGTCTAATTTTAGAAAAGAACCTGTTTGGGATAGACATTGACGACCGTGCCGCACAACTTGCAGGCTTTGCCTTGCTGATGAAAGCAAGAGCAGATGATAGACGCATTTTACAAGAACCACCCAAGCTCAACGTCATCAGCCTGCAAGAAAGCAAAGGATTAAATGCGGATCAATTGGCGCAGTCACTCAGCCAGTTTGGTGTTAACCGAAATACGATTGCCGATTTAATTGATACCTTTCAGCATGCTAAAACCTTCGGCTCGCTGATTAGAATCAAACCAACACAGGCTGCGCAACTGCCTAACCTCAAAACACAGCTTGAAAAAGCGATTGCAGAGGGTGATCTGTTTGCTAAAGAGTCCGCACAAGGATTATTGCTATTAATTCAACAAGCAAAGTTGCTAGCCAAACTATACGATGCTGTTGTTGCCAACCCGCCTTATATGGGTAGCAAAGGCATGAATGCTGCCCTTAAGGATTATGCAAAAGTAACATTCCCAGAAAGCAAATCAGACTTGTTTGCAATGTTTATTGAGCGTGGGTTTGAATGGTGTAAAACCTTTGGATTTAACAGTATGGTTACCATGCAAAGTTGGATGTTCTTGTCCTCTTATGAAGCCATGCGAGAAAAATTATTAGCAAATCGCACGATTCATACAATGGCGCATTTAGGAGCAAGAGCATTTAGTGAAATTTCTGGCGAAGTTGTGCAAACTACCTCATTTGTTTTGCAAAAAAACCATTCCAATGATTTTAAACCAGTATTTTTTAGATTAGTGGATGGTCAGGAAGCAGAAAAAGAGATGGCTTTAAAAACGAATCATTTTCGTTTTGATAATACAGTACAAGATGACTTTAAAAAAATCCCAGGTAGTCCAGTTGTGTATTGGTTAAGTAATAAGCTTTTAGAGTTGTTTAAGACTCAAATTAAGCTTGGTGATGTTTGTAAGCTTTTTAAAGGCTTATCAACAGGAGAGAATGAGAGGTTCATTCGGTTCTGGTATGAGGTGGGTCATCAAAATATTTATTTTAATTGCAAGGAGAGTAGTTCTTCAAAACAAGATTTAAGAAAATGGTATCCATGCAATAAAGGTGGTGAATTCCGTAAATGGTATGGAAATCAAGATGGGGTTATTGATTGGTATCGAGATGGCGAATTACTCAGATCTTTAACACCTAAATCAGTTATTCGAAGTCCACAAAACTATTTTTCCCCAAGCCTTTCATGGTCAAAAGTCACAAGTGGCATTTTTTCTATGCGCTTTTTTGATTCTGGTTTCGTTTCACTAGATTCAACCTCGGCATTAATATCCGATAATGATTTGACGGATTTATTAGCCTGTATCAACTCAAAGCCATTTTCTGATTTATTGTCTGCGACCTCTGCAACTTTAAATTATGAAATCTCTCACCTAGATAGGATGCCAATAATTTTAATAAAAAATGCAAGCCTAGGTGTAAAGGTTTGCATTGGAATCGCTAAATCAGATTGGGACTCTTACGAAACCTCTTGGGATTTTTCTGAGAATCCACTCATTCGGACCAAACAACCAACCTTAGCAAAGTCCTTTGCCGAATGGCAATCTCAAAAGTTTGCTGCTGTTGCCGAAATGAAGCGGTTAGAGGAAGAAAACAATCGCTTATTTATCGACGCTTATGGTTTACAGGATGAACTTACGCCAGAAGTGCCCGATGAGCAAATCACCTTAACTCGTGCTGATCGCGAAAAAGATTCTCAACGCTTAATCTCTTACTCCATCGGATGCATGATGGGGCGTTATAGCTTGGATGAACTAGGCTTGATTTATGCGCATGCTGTTAACGAAGGGTTTGATGCCAGCCGTTATTCCACTTTCCCTGCTGATGCCGATGGCATTGTGCCGATTACCGATGCTGCTTGGTTTGAAGATGACGCGACTAATCGAATTGCAGAGTTTTTAGTGGCTGTATGGGGCAAACAAACCCTCGATGAAAACTTGGCTTGGTTGGCTGAAAGCTTAGGTGGCAAAACCAATGATTTACCGCTAGAGGTGATTAGAAAATACCTCTCCAACCAATTTTATAAAGATCACCTGCAAACCTATAAAAAACGCCCTATCTACTGGCACTTTAGCAGTGGTAAACAAGGTGCTTTCCAAGCCTTGGTTTATTTGCACCGCTATAACGAAGGCACTCTTGCCCGTATGCGCAGTGAATACGTTGTTCCCCTCATGGGCAAACTCAAATCCCGCATAGAAATGCTAGAAAAAGACGCCAACAGCGCCACCAGCACCGCCACCCGCAACAAAATAAACAAAGAAATTGAACAACTCAACAAAAAACAGTTTGAACTACAAACCTACGACGAAAAACTCCGCCACTACGCTGATATGCGCATCAAACTCGATTTAGACGATGGCGTAAAAGTAAACTACGGCAAGTTTGGCGATCTGCTCTCAGATGTGAAAGCGATTACGGGGGGCAGTGATGATTAAGTTTGATAAATACAAAAGTTGCCTAGTTTTACGTCATGTTCTTGAGAGTCAATTTTTAGCGTCAGAAAAAAATGGAGTCAATCTATGACCCCAAGGGAATTAGCCAATAACCAAAGTATTTTAAGTAGCCGCGATATGGTAAACGCGCTCACGAAAATGGAGCTAGAGAGAACCACTTGGATAAAGACTATAACTGAGTCACAGAGCTTGGCAGAACAAATTAAAAAATTGGTGAGTCTAGACACAACAGCGGCTCAAATGTCGAAGCAAATCTATGACATGCAGAAAGCCCAAGAAGATAGTTTACGAAGGATGCTTGAACCTTTGGCAAACATTCGAAGTGGCTTTTTAGGTGACAGGTCTCTCCAGCAGATTGCAGAACTCTCTCGACCTTTTGCAGCTGCTGAGCAATTGAGAAAACTCATAGACCAGCCTTTTTCTAGTGTCTATCTGCAAAGCTTAAATATGAGTTTTGATAGCTCTATAGAACATGCCAGGAAGTTGCTGGCTGAGCCTTCACTTAGTTCAACCTTGCAGCAAATGATGAAACGGTATGAGGAGTCAAATAGGCATTGGGCTTTACCATCTGCGTTGATAGAAACCATAAGTCCATTGAAGGCATTACAAGATCAGGTTGGCAAGTTATCCTTACCTGTAATGGACTTCGCTTCAGCGGCTACTCTTGCAAAGCTCATGGGTTCGGAGGGCATACTGTCTCAGCTTGCCGCTTTAGGCATTAATCCTGATGGCTCAATCAATTCTCAGCTAATTGAGCAAGAAGATCAAGGAATTGGCCTTAGCCGCAAAACACTCGACCTAATGGCCCTCTTGGGTTTTATTTTGACATTTCTAGTTCCAATCTACCAAGAGTACTCTTCAGCGCAATGGCAAAAATCCACTGATACAAAACTCGAAACTCAGGCTGAAGCAATCGAGCATCAGCGAAAGATGATCGAGGCGCTCACTAAATTGGTGGAGAAGGCGTTGGTACAAGAGGCCAGCCGACAAGAGCAGCGATTTGTTGTGAAAGAACGAGTAGCCGTGGTCCGTTCCAAGCCCATGAACGGAGCAAAGATTCTTGGGAAGCTTCTTCCAAATGAAGTGGTGCGCCCTATATCGGAAGATGGTAAATGGATAGAAATTGAGTATTACCACTGGCTTCACCAAGAATACCAAACTGGTTGGACTTTGAAGAAATATTTTTTGCGTGTAGCAAAAAATACTCCATACAGACAAGATTGATTTAGGGAGTAAAGAATTTGAAGATAAAGTCGGTTCGAATCCAAAACTTCCGTACATTAAAGGATGTAACAATACCATTTGATAAAGTTACAACATTCATAGGGCCTAATGGGGCTGGTAAATCTACAGTGTTACGTGCGCTTGATTGGTTCTTCAATGGCAAGCCAGGTTCACTAACTGAGAAAGATTGTTCTTTTGGAGCAATCGATGAAGACATTGAAGTCGGCGTTACTTTTAATGAACTTACTCTAAAAGATAAAGAGGCACTTGGAAAGTATGTGCCCGATGGCGTTGGAACATTTTCAGCATGGAAATATCGTGATGTTTCTGGCTCAGAAGTACTGTCTGCAAATGCTAAGAGTTACCCACCATTTAATGAAATCCGTTCTAAAGGTTCGGCGGGAGATAAAAAAACTGCTTACAACGAACTTCGCACAGCTGATCCATCGCTTGGGTTGGCTGCATGGACAAACCAAGATGCTGCTGCACAAGCCATGACTTCATGGGAAGCTGAGCATATTGAGCAACTTGTTGATGCGCCTGACGTATTAGAGACAAATTTCTTTGGATTTAATAGTGGTGGCAAGATGAGTGGTCTTTTCGATTTTGTTCTTGTCACTGCTGACCTTAGAGCAAGCGAAGAGTCACAGGATGGTAAATCAAGCATCATAGGAAAAATAATTGAAAGGTCAATAAATAGGTCTGCTGCAGATGCACAAATTGCTGAAATTGTGGCTGAATCAAAATTAAAGCAGCAACGGGTTTATGAAGACACTTTTAAGGCTCAACTTGATGGTTTAACAAATCAATTAAATGATGTAATTTCAATCTATTCACCCGGTCGCAAAGTTACTGTTGAACCCGCTGAGATTGAATTAAAAGCGGCAAAAACTTCGTTTAATGTCGGAATTTTGGATGGAGATACTGCGACTGCTGTTGATCGTCAGGGGCATGGTTTTCAAAGAACATTATTGATTTCGGCGCTTCAACTTTTAGCGCAATCAACTGCAGCTGAGACCGAAGGCGTGATATTCCTGGCAATCGAGGAACCAGAGCTTTTCCAACATCCAATTCAAGCACAGGCGTTTGCGAAGATATTAAGATCGCTTGCTGAGGATGAGTCAAAGAGAATTCAAGTGACCTATGCAACTCATAGCCCATATTTTATTGAGGCTAAGCATTTTGATCAGGTAAGGCGTTTAAACAGAGTTGTTGGTGAGATAACTGATGTTACCGTTAGCTTTGCTACTAATTCGATCGTTAAAGGAAAGCTCACAGGAATTATAAACTCAGATAAAGTTGATAGCTGTCTAGATGCGGCGGCTTCTGGAGAGTTGGCAGAAGCACTTTTTTCTAACCGTGTTTTATTAGTCGAAGGTACTACAGAAGCGTCAGTTTTTTATGGGATTGGTGACAAATTATCTGTCGGTCACTTGGAGTCTCTGGGTATTTCAATTGTGCCTGTTGGTGGTAAATCTTTAATACCTCTATATCACGCGATTCTTTCCTCGATTGGCATTTCAGTTTATACACTTTTTGATTCGGACTCGGGCTTTGAGGCTCGTGCAAATTCAAATGGAAAATCCGCTGAGAAGATTGAGGAAGAAAGGCGCGGTCATGTTTCATCTAACCGCAAAGTACTGAAATATTTTGGCCAAGTAGAAGAGGATTTTCCAAATTCAAAAGTTATGGAAGAGTTTGCTGTTCTTGATGACCAACTTGAGTCTTCAATAAATCATATCTGGCCTGAGTGGAGTGCGGCTTGTTCGGAGATTGAAAATGAAACCGGATTCTCCCTAAGAAAGAATCAACTTCTTTACAGAAGTGCTACATTAAAAGCAGGTGGGACAGTACCACAAATGTTTTTACAAATACTTGATAAGGCAAAGGGTATAAAGTAATGCACGAAATCATCTGTCCACATTGCAATAAAGCCTTCAAAATTGATGAGACTGGTTATGCTGATATTCTCAAACAAGTGCGCGATAGCGATTTTGAGCACCAGCTGCATGAACGCCTTGCGCTCGCTGAGAAAGAAAAGCAAAACGCGATTGAGCTTGCCAGAACTAAAGCGACAAGTGAGTTGCAGCAAGCCGCGTCGGCCAAGGATGCTGTGATTCAGGAGCTAAAAGCCAAGCTGGAGTCTGAGGCTGTAGCTCGGCAATTGGCTGTGACGCAGGCATTGAGCGCAGTGGAAAAAGAACGTGATGCGTTGGCGAACCAACTGACGCAAGCCAAGCAAGAGGTGGCATCCATAGCTAATTTGGTAGAAGCAAAACTACAGAACGAGCTGCAAAAAACAGCATCTGCCAAAGACAGTGAAATACAAAGTTTAAAATCAAGATTAGAAGCCATTGAAACTGAAAAGACTTTGGCAGTTAACCAGGCGGTGAGCCAAGTCGAAAAAGAGCGCGATGCTCTGAAAGCCAGTTTGGTAAGTGCCGCGCTTGAAAAACAGCTGGCTGAGAGTGCGTTGAAGGATAAATATGAAACGCAGATTAAAGACCGTGAAGATACAATTGAGCGTTTGAAAGACTTGAAAGCCAAGCTCTCTACCAAGATGATCGGCGAAACACTAGAGCAACACTGCGAAAACGAGTTTAACCGCATCCGCGCCACGGCTTTCCCCAAAGCGTATTTTGAAAAAGATAACGATGCACGCTCGGGCAGTAAGGGCGACTTTATCTTCCGTGATCTGGACGATGGTGGCACTGAGACTGTCTCGATTATGTTTGAGATGAAAAACGAGAATGACACCACTGCCTCCAAAAGCCGTAACGAAGACTTTTTGAAAGAACTGGATAAAGATCGCAACGAAAAGGGTTGCGAGTATGCGGTGCTCGTCAGCCTGCTTGAAGCAGATAACGAGTTTTATAACACTGGGATTGTGGATGTTTCTTACAGATACCCCAAGATGTATGTGATCAGACCGCAGTTTTTTATCACCATGATTACTTTGTTGCGTAATGCAGCCTTGAACTCGATGAAATACAAAACTGAGCTGGCTTTGGTGAAAGCGCAGAATATCGACATTACCCACTTTGAAAATGAGTTGGAAAGCTTTAAAGAGCGGTTTGGCAGAAACTATGACTTGGCTTCACGACAGTTTCAGACTGCGATTGATGAGATAGACAAATCGATTAACCACCTACAAAAAACCAAAGATGCGTTGCTAAGTACCAGCAATAACTTGCGCTTGGCCAACGATAAGGCACAAGACGTAACTATCAAGAAACTGACCAAAGGTAATCCGACCATGGCGGCAAAATTTGATGAGCTTAAAGGCTGATGTTTGAGTAGAATGATAAAAGTGCATACTTGAAATGCCATTTGTTGTTAGAGGAGTTTGAGATGAAGACGGTGACTAAAAATCAGGTCAAGCAAAAGATGGTTGGGTCTGTGGTGGCTTCACTCAAGATTGAGAAACTCCAACCGAATCCGTCTATTGTGACCGCGTTGAATGCCTGTGTTAATCATGGAGGCTCCACGCAATTGCTTATCGACGATGTACTGGCTAAAAATGTCTCGTTACGAAGCAGATGATTTTTGTTATCCAGGCACATCAGTTTTAATCAATAAGCTGGGCATAGATAATCAAGCGCAGTTGGATACCGTTGAAGCTGATTTGACTGCTATTCGCTTGGTTGAGGTGGCTGAGAAACCTTATACCGGTAACTTTGATTTACAGCACTTATGTCATTTGCATCAATGCGTGTTTCAGGATTTATATGACTGGGCTGGCAAAATCAGAACAGTCGATATTTCTAAAGGCAACAGTCGTTTTGCCAACGTTCAATTTATTGAGTCTCACTTAAACAAAGAGCTTGCTACTGTGGCAAACGTGGCATCGCTTAAATCGCTCAGACCCGAGTCGTTTATTGATGTCTTGACGCATCTTATGTCTGAAATGAATGCGGTACATCCATTTAGGGAAGGAAATGGGCGTATTAATCGTTTATTTTGTGCCCAGCTTGCAGAGAGTGTAGGCTACTTTATTGATTACTCACTGATGGACCTGGTTGAGTATCTGGAAGCAATGATTATTAGTTTTCATGGGGATGAAGCGCCATTGAAACGGATATTGCTAAACATCACATCGAAAATTGAATCTGAATAATTAGAATAAATGCTTAATCAGAAAATAATTGACTCTATTCAGTCACAACTTACCAAAGAGCGATTTTTATTTTGGTATGACACCGAGAAAGAGTATCTGGAGTGTATTTCTAGTCTTGCTTTAGAGGGTGTACGACTGGTGATGACGGATAACTCGGCTGCTTTGGCAATTAAGCTTGAAATCGCGCAATCAGATGCTTCAACTCGTTTTCTTTTCTACTCAAACAACCCCGAGCCTGAGCGTAAGTTTGATTGGCTGCTTTCCTATCGCCTAAAGGGCAAGAGCTTTTCTGCAGATGCAACCCAAATTCAATTGGATGAGCTGGGATTATCCTCACATACATTACGCCCATACCTAAAAAAACGCGCTAAGTACTTAGCAGCCAAAGACAGGGTAGAGAAACTGAAGCGGATTGTTGAACATGGCGATACAGCTGAGCTACTTGATTTAAAGATCCTTTCCATTTTGACGCGCTCCGAGCAGTTGGACGCGTTTGCCATTCTGAATCAGGTCATTTTGTCATTGCTGCAAGAGGATGAGGTTAATTTTAATCAAGCCTCAAAAGTATGGTCTGATATTGAAAATTATCAGATGGAGGGAGCTTTTTGGCTGCTAATGAACGAGCATTTTGGCTATCAATCAGAAGCGCCTACGATCAAAAATTTGATACTAAAGTTGTGGGTAACGGATTTCGCAACTAGCTTGAAAGATCCAACCTCCGTACCTCAGAGAATTTCACATTTTGTGTTGACCGATATTGCCTCCAGGGCGAATGCAAAGGTCTTTTTATCGCGCTGGCGTAATGATGTGCGCTTGATTGGGGGGTATATTGCCATCTCTCGCCAGTTAGGCGAAGAGCTCGATATGCAAAATAATCTGCATACACTTTCTACAGAAGACTTATTACCTGTGCAAACCTTTGAGGAGGTGGAGCGCGAAATTCTTGGCCGTATTAAATCTGTTGTATTGAGCGAGCAAATGGATGCTGGTGCGCTAGAAATCATTAATCTAAGAAAAGATGGCTTTTGGGCGAATTCCACGCTACTCAATGATTCAGATATTTTAAAGGCCTATGCGGCCAGTTATCGTGCCTTAGAAGCCGCCATTCGATTTTTTAGCCTCAAGGCTGAATACGCCTCTGGCTTTAGCTTTAATGATGCGTCTGCTGGTTTGAATGCCTATAAAAATGCACTTTATCAATTCGATCAGTCTTACCGTCAGTTCCATTTTTCTTCTGAACAAGTGGAGCATCTGGGTTGGAAATTGCTCAAGGATTTAGTAGACAAGATTGAGGATGCTTATTCGGGTTGGTTTATTCCGCAGCTGTCATCCGCATGGTCAAAGTTGCTTGAGGGTGAGCATGGTCTGTTGAAAAATTGGCGTGCTGATGGATGGTTAAATCAGTATCGCTTTTATAAAGACTACGTTAAGCCATTATTCAGTGGTCAAACCAAACGTGTGTTTGTGTTAATTTCGGATGCTTTTCGATTTGAAGCTTCGCAAGAGCTTGCTCAATCACTGAGTTACCGTAACAAATTTCAGACGCAACTGGATGCCATGCTGGGGGTTTTGCCCAGCTATACCAGCCTAGGGATAGCTGCATTGTTACCCCATGAGAAACTCAAATACAAAGTGGGTCAGTCTGTTTCAGTTTTAGCAGATGAGTTATCAACTTCTGGACTGGAGCAGCGTGGACAGGTTTTGGCCAAATTTAATGGCACTGCCGTAAAGTACGACGAATTGCTCAATATGGGTAAGGATGGTGCAAGAGAATTTGTAAAACCGTTTGAACTGGTTTACATCTATCACGACAGAGTGGATGCCATTGGCGATAAACAAGTCACTGAAACAAAGACGTTTGAAGCCGTTGACCAGAGCATTGCGGAGCTGTCGAAAGTTGTTGGCTTTTTGTTTAATAACTTGGCAGCATCGACCGTATTTGTGACTGCTGATCATGGTTTTATGTACCAAGAGTCAGCGCTTGAGACTGCAGATAAGTCACAGCTGATTGAAAAGCCTCAACAGGCGTGTGTTACCAAAAAGCGATATCTGTTGGGATCTGATATTGGACCATCACTACAAGCGTGGTGCGGAAACACTGCAATCACTGGCAATACGGTTGAAGGGGAAGGTAGTCTTGATTTTTGGTTGCCTAAGGGCGGATCAAGATTTCATTTTACTGGAGGTGCTAGATTTGTTCACGGAAGTGCGATGCCTCAAGAAATTGTGGTGCCCGTGATTACCGTTAAGCAAAAAGAGTCTGAGCGGGCGAAAACAAAATCTGTAGATGTACAGTTATTAGGCCAAGTGCTCAAAGTGGTCACCAATATGCAACGCTTTGATTTGATGCAAACTGAATCTGTTTCAGATTATGTACTTCCTCGCACGCTTAAATTGTCGATTCAAGATGGCCATCAGCCTATTTCGGATGAGCAAACCATCACCTTCGACAAATCAGGTAGCATGTTGGATGACTTAAAAGTTTCTACGCTAATTACTTTGAAAGCTGGGGACTATGACCGGACAAAAATGTACTACTTTGTGGCCAAGGACATAGTCTCAGACATGGAAGTTATTCGGCAACCGATAAAAATTGACTTGTCGTTTAGTAACGATTTCTAAAATATATGACTGAAAACACATTTGAAGCACAAGCTGGTCTTGACCAACAACTGACAACACATTTCGCTGGAAAAGTTGTCCGCAAGGATCTCACCAAGCTGATTAAAGAGGGGGCTAATGTCCCGGTCTATGTGTTGGAGTATCTGCTTGGAATGTACTGTGCCTCAGATGATCAACTGACTATTGATAAGGGTCTGCAAACCGTTAAGCATATCTTGTCTGAGAATTATGTGCGGCCTGATGAAGCTGAAAAGGTTAAATCTAAGATACGCGAAAGTGGTAGCTTCAAAGTCATTGATAAAGTCACCGTCAAGTTAAATGAAAAGCGTGACTGCTATGAAGCGATACTTTCAAACCTTGGCGTTAAGAATGCTGAAATTGCGACACAATTTGTGCGTGATTATGAAAAGCTTTTGGTTGGTGGAGTATGGGCCATTGTCACCATCAAGTACTACTTTGAAGAAAATCAGAAAACATCTCCATTTAATGTCGTGGAGTTAAAGCCAATTCAGATGCCGAATCTGGACTTGCAAGATTTGTTTGCTGCGAGAAAGAAATTCGCAGATACCGATTGGATTGATGCATTGAT
This sequence comes from Methylophilus sp., assembly GCF_008015755.1. GTDB lineage: Bacteria > Pseudomonadota > Gammaproteobacteria > Burkholderiales > Methylophilaceae > Methylophilus. The sequence continues at coordinate 28,545 of NZ_SSGF01000024.1, forward strand.
CCGTTCTACTGGTATGGAGCCTAGTGCTTTGGACCAACGCGTTAAATGGCATTTACTCTCTCGCATGGTGCCCTTGGTTGAGAATAACTACAACATGTGTGAACTCGGCCCAAGGGGCACGGGCAAAAGCCATATCTACAAGGAAATCAGCCCGAATAGTATTCTCGTTTCAGGCGGGCAGACGACTGTGGCTAACTTGTTCTATAACATGTCCTCCAAAAAAGTGGGATTGGTTGGGTTATGGGATGTGGTGGCTTTTGATGAAGTTGCCGGGATTGATTTTAAAGAGCAAGACGGCATTCAAATCATGAAAGATTACATGGCCAGTGGCTCTTTCTCACGTGGCCGTGACTCGATTAACGCCAGCGCATCCATGGTGTTTGTTGGAAACATTAACCACAGTATTGAACACTTGGTGAAAACCAGCCATTTACTCTCACCATTTCCACAGGAAATGATTGATTCAGCTTTCTTTGATCGCTTTCACGCATATCTTCCTGGCTGGGAAATTCCAAAAATGCGGCCAGAGTTTTTCACGAATCAATACGGCATGATTGTAGACTATCTGGCTGAGTGGTTACGCGAAATGCGTAAGTACAGTTTTGCGGATGCTATTGATAAATGGTTCAGACTGGGTAACCACCTAAATCAGCGAGACACCATTGCTGTGCGTAAAACGGTATCTGGACTCTTAAAGCTCATCCGTCCAGATGGTGAGTATGATAAAGAACTCGTTAGGCAGTGTTTGGAATATGCGCTTGAGACAAGGCGTCGTGTAAAGGAGCAGCTTAAAAAAATCGGTGGCATGGAATTCTATGATGTGCATTTCAGTTACATCGACCTGGAGGAGGGGCAGGAGCGATTTATCTCTGTGCCAGAGCAAGGCGGAGGTTCGTTAATTCCCGAAGGTAAACCTAGCCCAGGATTTTTGTACACGGTATGCATGGGTTCTAATGGCATACCTGGTGTGTATAGATTTGAGATGCAAACGATTTCTGGCAACGGCAAGTTTTCTGTCTCCGGCAATGGCTCTAAAGAGTCGGCTAAGATTGCATTTGATTACTTTAAAGCTAACGCACATCGTGTGAGTGGATCAATCAAAGTAACTGAGGCAGACTTTCATCTGCAATTGGTGGATCTGCAGAATCAAGGCTCACCTGATGCCACAACGCTTTCTACTTTTATCTCCTTATGCTCTGCAGCCCTGAGCAAGCCGCTGCAGAGTCAAATGGTGATTACTGGCGATATGAGTTTGGGCGGTACCATTACCCAAACAAGAGGGCTTGCAGAGACTTTGCAGGTTGCTTTTGATGCTGGTGCTAAGAGAGTGTTGCTTCCGATGTCTAGTGCTATAGATATTCCGTCTGTGCCAGCAGAGTTGTTTGCTAAATTCCAGATCAGCTTTTACTCAGACCCAGTGGATGCTGCTTTTAAGGCGATTGGGGGGGACTAAAGCACTAAATGTTCAATCGAGACTTTAGACAAAATCTCAAAGGGTATTTTGACTTGACTTATCACGCCCCATTTACCTTTTTCGTTGTGTCCCCATATGTTTAAAAATCGCTCACTTTTCCTTTGAAAAGCGTGCCGATAATTCTCAACGAGCCACTTTTCTGTAGAGAATATGATGAAACGATCTAATTTAAAAATATTATTGTGATCACCTTCTAAACATTTGAAGATCATTAGTATGAAATCGTCGAAATCCCACAAGCCTCTAGTCTCCAATTCCAGTGCAATTCCGATTCTCTGATTTTGAGCAATCCAAATGCAATCAGGTTGTTTTAAGCCCTCCGAAAAGTAGTGTTTTGGAGTTACAAAAGAGCTAATCCGGTCAAGGTTTTGAAGTGTCAATCGTTGAATCATTAAACAACGTTTGATTGTTTCCGAATTGATCCAGGCTAAATGCCGAAATGAACCTTCGATATTCCCAAATTTTTCAGCCAACTTATATTCACCCTCAACGTCAAGACTGTAAAAGTACTTAGGATATCCATAAGCTATTTCTCTTTTGCTTAGCAACTGATTTTTGCAAAGTCTATCTAGGTGATATTTATTGGTATTTCCTCTAAATATCAAAATCCTCGAGGTGGAAAGTCCCCACTCTGAAAGCCATTCTAAGATGTTGAGCTCTGCATCTTTTCTCGAATATTTTTGTGAGGTCCTGAAATCATCTAGAATTGATACATCAAAGTTGATCTGCTCATTAACCACTATATTTTCGAATAAATTTAACTGTTGCATGCTTGTCCTTAATCTAATTAAATTTTGTAATTATGATTATCGGATTAAGTTTTGAAATAATTAAAAATCGAAACATACCAAGGATTTTCTCGTCTTTAAAAACTTGGATTTTCACTCCGATATCAAAGAGTCGAGGCTTTGTTGGTCTTGTGCAGAGAATTGTTGCACGGATGAGGGTAGTTGATTTAGCAAAAGAAAAATTGGGGTGAATAATCTGTAATAAAGCAAGATATAGGTTTTAAAAGGCTTAGAGAGCATCCCACACCTGGGTGTGGGATACCTAATAAATAAAGATTCCAATTTGTAAATAAAGCGTTAGGAAATCCGATAATTAAAAGTATCGCTGGGAAGCCACCCGAAGATATTTATCGGGTTGCCACCCCGATATGCATCACACTTGAGCCGGAAGGCTCTCGTACTTTTGCCAAAAGTACATAACTGCTGAAGCCGCATGCCCGTAGTTGGGCTGGTGCGGCTACACCGGAGCGCTGGGGGGTGAAATTCCTCCTTTCGACTCCAATCTGAGATTGAATGAAATGATTGGGCGACGACGAAACGGGCCAATGGGGGAAGTCTTGAATGGCTGAAACCGGAAACCCTGTTTGAATAAAGTGGGTAAGCAATCCCACCGCTGAGACTGCCCGCGAGGGTAGGCAAAGTTGACCACTGCTGGGCTTATGAGGTGACGGTAACGTCGCAGGGTGCTGAGAGAGATCGGAAGCACTTGCCCAATTTGCGCAAGCATTTTGGGTATATGTATAGCTTAAGGTAGAAACGGCTCTCAAGAAGAGTCTATGGGTGTGTGACGAAAGCCTTATAGGTGAGTAGGCTGAAAGGTGCGTATGTCTTCACTTTGTGAAGGTAAGCCTGTGGTGATGAGTTTTTTTTGGAGTAGGGAACGGGTTTTGGAATCTTGCCGTCCTGATAATCTGACCTTGCTGAAGTCCGCGAGGTGGGTAGAAGAGATGATCTCTTAGAATATCAAAAAAAATGAGCCAATGCGCTAAACACAATGTTATTCAAGCTAAGTCGGGAATCTCCAACAGTAGTGCGTGGCAGCACTGATAGAACTGGTCTTATGCGAATAAGTTTATGGAGAGGGAGATGAGATGAGTAGGCATGTCAGGACGATGTATCCTAGAACATGACAGGAGGACTCGATAGTGCAGACAGGCTGTTTTGTACGTCAAGCGAAAGTCTCTAGCAGTTAAAAAAGTGTGATTCCCTTGGCAGGGAGGCATATCGAAATGACTCACCGGCCTTGGTCGGCTGGTGAGGATCGCCTGGCAGCGATTGATATCGATACGCGATAAAGTACCTTAAGCAGTTTTAAGGGTTTATAACTAACGCCTGCTTATCTTTTAAGATGAGTTAGTTGCGGCGATGGCAAGCCGACTGTGAGTTTTTTTGCAGGGAAAACTATTAGCAATCAATGTTTAATTGAATCGAGACTCCAGCGTTACCGGGAGCCACATTCTGTCTAATTGAAGAGTGTGTGAGTAAATTGCATAGCGTAGTATATCTGCAGGCCTTCGGGCCAAAACTGTTGTAACAAGATTTTATCTTGTCATTCCCGGGTGAGTAATCACCCGGGAATTCCTTCTTAAAATCCTAATCCATGATTCTGAATACTTCAACAAATCAGGGATTAAAAAAGTTAAAGGATGACATCTCTGCCATCCTTTTTCGCATCGGTTATCGACCCCTAGCTAACCGTACCTTCGGTACGTCTGCAAGAATTCCAAATACACGATCAAGTAAAAACTTGATTTGTATTATTCAAATCAAGTCATTGTTTTAAAACAACTATTTGACAATATGTGGATTTTTCGGTAATGTAAGCTATCGACTCCTAACTCATCAAATCTGATGAGCTGCATCGGTTTGCTCATCGTCTTTGAAGAGACGATAAATGAGAAGTACTGCAAATCCAATAGTATTTACCAGGCTAGAGTTGATTCTCCAGCGGTTACTTGATTCCGTCCAACATGGTTATACACATGTTGTTAATGGGGAAGTTTCCGCACACAGGGCCCTTCGCCTTGCCACAAAATTTGATATTCAGTATCAAGTCTTCGCCGATAAGAATCTTCGCGCTCGCCGCAAAAGAAATGGCTTAGGCAATGCCAAGTGGCTTTGCCTAAGTAGGCGAGACAAAGTTTATTGGTGGTTATTGGTAAATGCACCGGATTTAGGTGCTCATTTTGCCCATACTTCTGAAAAACTAATCGATGTAGAGAAGTCCTTGAGTGCATTGAGGTTTGAAGGGTACGAGCTGGTCCAGTTACCGCATTTAAAACCGACGAAATGCAAGCCTGCGAATTTTAAGGAGCGTTCAAATCAAACGCGATTGACTTGGCGCTTATCTGCAGGAGCATACGAGAGCTTCAGATGCCGCATTATCGAAGACGTGCGATCAGGTTGCCCGTCAAGGCTCATTAGTCTCATTCGTGAATTATATTCATTACCTGGATTTGGTGGTGTCAGAAGCCAAGTTGGTAAATTAGTTGCCTTGTACTGCGCTGAGGTAAAACGAGCGGGAATTAAGAACGCTCCTAAACCGTTGGAGGTTTTACGATATGTACGCAGACTTCGTGATGACGGCATTCGGTTAAGTCTTCTTGCTCAGGCTCACCAACAGAAATTAGACGAGGCTAAAAACCATGTCTAGTTTACAAAATGAACAGTTCTCAGTTGTTTTTAAACCTGGAGCTTTTGCAACGGTAAGTCAGGAAGAAATTGAGCTCTTGGAACATTGGATCGAAGAGATACTTTTATGTATGGAATCGGAATATCGAATCTAAAAAAGATGATTAGTTATAAAGGGGCAATATGAAAGTAGCTATTTACGCACGGGTTTCCACAACTCGCCAAGCTGAAAACGATTTGTCCATACCTGATCAGTTACGTCAGATGCGCGATTGGGCCAAAGCGAACGGACATATTACAGTGTTGGAGTTTGTGGAACCAGGAGCATCTGCCACTGATGATAAGCGCCCTGAATTTCAAAGCATGATTGCGGCTGCGCTTGTGAAGCCCAACCCATTTGATGCCATTGTCATTCATAGTCTATCTCGATTTTTTCGCGATGGTATTGAATTCGGAGTGTATGAGAGAAAACTCGCAAAGAACAAGGTGAAAGTTATCTCTATCACTCAACCAACCAGCGATGATGCTGGTGGTGAAATGATGCGTCGAATCATCACGTTATTTGATGAGCATCAATCTCGCGAAACATCCAAACATACTTCTCGTGCAATGCGAGAAAATGCTCGTCAGGGTTACTTTAATGGTTCAAAACCTCCCTACGGATACATGGTTAGTGCAACTGATGTGCAAGGTAGTCGTGGCCGCAAAAAGAAAAAGCTTTCGATTAATGAAGCAGAGGCCGATGTAGTTAAAAAGATCTATCAACTGTATCTAAAGGGAAATCATGGCAAAAGCATGGGAGTGAAAGAGATTGCAATTCATTTGAACTCAGCAGGCTTGAATATGCGCGGCAAACTTTTTGGTATGCAGAAAGTGCACAAGATATTGTCTGATACTTTATATATGGGTGAGTATTACTTTAATGTAATTAATTCAAAAACTAGAGAAAAGCGACCTCCTTCCGAGTGGGTGAAGACCGAGATTCCTCAAGTTATCAATCCACATGAGTTTGAACAAGTGCGCCTAAAGCGTGAATCACGAGCACCAAAAAACTCCAATCCACGTGCAGTCAGTTCTCCATGTTTAATGACTGGATTATTGAAGTGTGGAGGTTGTGGAAATGCCCTCACCCTGGCTACAGGAAAAGGAGGGAAATATCGTTATTACAAGTGTACACGTCGAAGGAATAAAGGTAACGATATGTGTGATAGCAAAAATCTGCCCATGGAGAAGCTAGACCAACTCATTCTTAACCAGTTGGCTGATAAAGCATTTTCTGTCGAACGCATGCAAGAGCTAATGAGCAGTTTTAGAAGGAGCCAGCAAGCAAAAATTGAAAATACTGATCAACAAAATAATATGGTTCAACGACAGTTGGATCAATTAGACGAGCGCCAGCACAGGCTCTTGGATGCGATTGAGTCAGGTGTCGTTGAGCTGGATGAACTGACTCAGAAACGGATGCAGCAAATCAAAATCTCCAGAGAAGCGTTGTTGATTGAACAAGCAAATCTTAAACATAAGCCTGCAATAAGTTTTGAGCCCTTACGCGCTAGCCAAATTGAGAAGATGAGTAATCTGCTAAGGGCAAAGCTATTAGGTGACGATCAAGAAATAGCACGTAATTACTTGCACCTACTTGTAAGTGAGGTAAAAGTTACGAATGGGGAGATAGTCGTTAAGGGTGGTTTAAGTAATCTCATAGTTGCTAATGAGATTGCAACAATAAAAAATGGGCACATAAAACAAGTGCCCACTTCTATCCCTGATTGGTGCGCCCGGCGAGATTCGAACTCACGACCCTTGGCTTCGGAAAGCACCAATTGAGTAATAAGTTAGTACTTATTTTTAAAGTGGAAACCTAGTAAATACGGGGCTTGCCGCGCACTTTCTACTGGATTTAACCGGACAAAAATAGTGAAAATTCGGGCAATTTTATAGCACCACCAGAGCACCAAACTCAAAAGATAGCACCACCATAGCGCCAGTTTTGCAAAGACCTACAGCCATATTCAATGGTCAGAAATTCCCATTATTTATTTATCTTTTCGTTTTGGCTGAAGGCACTATACGCGCAACGTTCAGCATAAATACTAGCTAAGTTATCTTGAGATAGTTGACTCAATTCCAAATAATCAGGACTGTCTTTGAAGAAATTTAATAGAATTTCTTTTGAAGTTTTCTTGTAGACTTCATACAAAAAATCGTATAACTCTAACGCTGTATGCGCCTCTTTTCTATGGCCATCAATTACTCCAAAGAATGTTTCAGGACTTCGTCTGTAAGCTACTATTTCTTCAGTGGATAGAGGGCACTTAGCAAGTATCTTGGAACCCTTTTGAGTTTGATAATAGCAAAAAGCCTCACTCGTATGCTCCATAACCACACCTTGGATGAGTACTGCTTCAACATCTTTTCCAGAGTCGTCAGGCACTAAATATTTATTTCCAATAATCAAACGATTTTTCTGTAATTCAGGGTCGAGTGAAAACTCTGGAAGTTCTCCGTCAAAAGTAGTAGGTATCGTCTTATACTTTTCTATTGATTCTAAGAGGTGGTGAATATCAGAAAATTTTTCCCTGTCATTGATTGCTTCTCTTAATGAGTGGTAGGGTTTATTTGTTTTGTATTCAGGTATTTTGAAGCCATCAGTAATTACCGCATATGCTATTCCCTCATCGTATAAATGATGAGTAAATGGAGCATTTGTTAAAAACACAAATGCAGGAGGTAAATTTCCCCCGTTAGCAGTATTGAATTCAAACTTACGGATATGGTCAATTGCCAAGTCCATGGCTTTGGGATATTCAAAGTTGACCTTTGGGTCATATGGAAAATTTAAATCGATAAAAACAATTCGGAGATGGTCGGCATGCTTTTTTAATGCGCCTGAGAATCTTTTGCCTAGCGCTTTGAGGTTGACTATTCCATCGTCTTGAGAAGACTCTAATCGTTTGCATTCTACGGAAAATGATTTACCGGTTTTGCTAGATGTGGCCGTAAATTCGCAGTGACTTGTTCTTCTATCGGTTTCGTCTTCAAACTCTAATTCAAACCCTGCGCGAATCATAATCGCTGCAACAGTTATTTCATAGCGAACCCCATAAAAATTCTCATCAGGATTTTTTAGGCGCTCAAGTAAAGCTTGTTGCATCGCTCCATTATGCTCTAGGCAATATAAATCGTATGACAGGCCAAGGTATGCAGAGACGACGCCGACCAAAGGCATTGAGTAAATTTTCCCAGGTTCTTCCGAATAGGACTGTTGTAAAAGACAAAGCTTCTGATACCAAGATATTAAAGTATGCCGCTCTTCGTCAGACTTGTTATCTATCTCATTTTGCCCCCACTCTTTGCCAACGATATCTCTAATGTAGTCGAAAAGAAAATCTGTGAATGTTTTCCAGTTCTTCCCATAAGCTATCTTATTATTAACAGCTACAAACCTTGTACCAGAGGCCTCGGTTGAAATTATCTCTCTTCCTAGTCCTTGTTGCTTTTGCCTTTGTAGTTTCTGGGCAGCATAGGTTTTCAAGTAAGCCTCACGTGCGTCAATAATCGCTTTTACTTTCTCCGGCGAAAGTTTTGGGGGAGTGGGTGTAGATAAAGAACCATGGCAGCGTTTGTATTTTTCACCGCTACCACAGGGGCATAGCTGATTTCTGCCAATTTTTATATTCAATTATTAGCTCTTAAATAGAATGAATGCTTGAATCCTGCTAAATAATAATCCAGTTCTTGGCGCCCTTAGCTCTGTAGGTGTTCTGAAATTAAATTAATGCACTCATTTATTTGAAATGTTTGTCCAAATCTAAAACGACGACCCATGGAGTATGAGTCCATCACGAGCGAAATTATCAATCTCTTTCTATGAGGAAAATAAGGAATTCGGCTACGAATTGAAGAGGGATGGTGCTAGGAATTGTCCGGATTTAACCGGTTTTTAGCACCATTATAGCACCAGTTACATGGAGTTTTATAGCACCAGTATAGCTAAGTCTTTGATTTGTATGGTGCGCCCGGCGGGAGTCGAACCCACGACCCTTGGCTTCGGAAACCAATACTCTATCCAGCTGAGCTACGGGCGCAATCCTGCCATTATAGCAAATAAGTCGCGCTGGCTTGGCGCGCGTGCAGGCTATTTTCTCTTCTTGTCCACCTGGCAACTACGCTGCTGAAATAATGTTGTCATAGTGCGTGGCTATGCTTAGCCGATAAACGTTAAGTTATTTAAGGGTATTGCAATATGAAAGCCATGATTCTGGCCGCGGGTAAGGGTACCCGTGTTCGTCCGCTGACTTATGAATTACCTAAGCCAATGATTCCGGTGCTGGGTAAGCCGGTGATGGCGTATCTGATTGAGCATCTGGCCATGCATGGCGTGGCGGATATTATGGTCAATGTGAGCTATCTACATCAGAAAATTCAGGATTACTTTGAGGATGGCCATCGGTTTGGGGTGAATATCGGCTACTCGTTTGAGGGCGATATTGTCGAGGGTAAAATTGTGCCGCACGCGGTGGGCTCGGCTGGCGGCATGCGCAAGATTCAGGACTTTAGTGGCTTTTTTGACGACACGACCATTGTGCTGTGCGGCGATGCGATTATTGACCTCGACATTACGCGCGCGGTGAAAGAGCACAAGGAAAAGGGCGCGTTGGCGAGTCTGGTGACCATGCAGGTGCCGATGGACAAGGTCTCTGGCTATGGCGTGGTGGTGACCAATCATGAGGGGCGCATTATTTCGTTTCAGGAGAAGCCCAGCCAGTTAGAGGCGCGCTCTAACTGGGCCAGCACGGGCATTTATATTTTTGAACCCGAGGTGCTGGATCTGATCCCTTCTGGTAGTGAGTTTGATATTGGCTCGGATTTGTTCCCATTGTTAGTGCAGCGCGGCTTGCCGTTTTATGCGATTCAGCATCCGTTTAACTGGATTGATATTGGCGTGGTGAGTGATTACTGGCTGGTGATGCAGCAGATGATGCAGGGATTTTTCCCGTCTATGCCTATCCCCGGCAAGCAAGTGAAACCTGGTGTGTGGGTGGGGCTGAATGTGCATATTGACTGGGAGCACACGCAGATTGAGGGGCCGGTGTATATCGGCTCCGGTTCGCGCATTGATAAAAATACGCGCATTATCGGCCCAACCTGGATCAACGCTGGTTGCCATATTCAGCGTGATAGCATGGTGATACGTTCGATTTTGTTTGACTATACGCGCATTGCCCAGGGCTATGCGATTGAAGATCGTATTGTGTGTGGTGAATATTGTGTGGACCGCAATGGCCGCATGATGCATATGGATGATGAGAGTTGCGACATTATCTGGACCGATGCGCGCGAGAAAGTAGTTTATCCACAAAACTATGCTTATGCCCGTCTTTAAATAGCATTTAACCTAGTCCGCTGCCATTTTTTTGACACGTGGACGTCAAGGATTTGTCATGTTTGCTGGCTATGCTCTTTGTTGTTTTGAGGAGAGGCTAAACACATGAAAAAAATGACTTTAATGATCGGCCTGGTGCTCGGTAGCATGAGCATGGCACAAGCGGCAACCACGTACCAAATTAGCAAAGAATGGACATTTTCGCATACCGGTGGTGGCTATTTGTCTGAAATCCCGGCTTTTGATGCAGCGACCAACACCTTGTGGGTGGCGGGTGTCAAAGGCGTGGATGTATTGAATGCCACGACTGGCAGCTTACTGCAACGTATTGATACCAGCGCTTATGGCAACATCAACAGCGTGAGCATCAGCAATGGCATGGCAGCGTTTGCAATTGAAAACACCGCGCGCACCAACGCCGGTATCGTGCAGTTGTATGATACGTCTAGCAGAAGCCTGGCTGCAGGCACCAACACCTTTACCGTGGGTGCATTGCCAGACATGCTGACCTTTACTCCGGACGGCAGCAAGATTCTGGTGGCTAACGAAGGCACGCCGGATGTGTACGGCACGCGCAAAGGCAGCAGCGTGCCGCGCGTGTACAACCCGGCAACCAATGACCCGGTTGGTAGTGTGACGATTATCAATGTGACTAATCGCACTGTCGCCGCGACTGCCACGTTGGCAGGTGTGCCAACTTCCGGTAGTCATATCCGCACCAGCACTGGTATGGATTTCGAGCCTGAATATATCGCCGTGAGTGCCGATGGCAGCAAAGCTTATGTGACGCTGCAAGAAGCCAACGCGATTGGTATTCTTGACCTGAATACGCAGGCTTTCACCAAAGTGGTGGGCCTGGGCGTGAAAGATTTCAGTTTGCCGGGTAACAGTATTGATCCGTTAAACAATGGTAGCGTTAACTTTATCAGCGCCAACGTCAAAGGGTTGTATATGCCAGACGGTATCGCCGCTTATGACGTCGCTGGCAAAACCTATCTGGTGACCGCCAACGAAGGCGATTTCCGTGAAGATGACGGTGACCGTTCTGCGGCCAGCTCATTGGGAGCGACTGGCGATCTGGCCAATATCCGTGTCTCAAATACGGATTCCTCCCCAGGCGATCTATATGCTGCCGGTGCTCGTTCTTTCAGCATCCGTGATGCCGATGGCAACCTGGTGTATGACAGTGGCGACATCCTCGATAAAGAAGCGTTTGCACGTGGCATTTACGATGATGGCCGTAGCCGTGATAAAGGCGTAGAGCCAGAAGGCGTAGACCTGTTCACGCTCGGTGGTCGCACGATTGCAGCGGTTGGCCTGGAAAGAACCCTGAAAGGTGCGATTGCCCTGTTTGATATCACAGACCCGACCAAGGTCAGCTTTATCGATATGATCGTGTCTGAGGGTGATTTGGCGCCAGAAGGCCTGGTCGCGTTTGAAAAAGACGGCGCTATCTTCCTGGCGTTTGCCAACGAGAGCTCTAACACTACGTCATTATTCCGCATCAGCGCCGTACCTGAGCCTGGCTCTGCGGCGATGCTGGGCTTGGGTCTGGTGGCCATGGCAGCGATGCGCCGTCGTCAGAAGTAATCGGGCATTGTGTGAATAAACAGCCGGGCACGGACACATGCCCGGCTGTTTGCTATGTGCCGCATGCAAAAGCCCGCACGCGCGTTTCCTGTCGTGTCGTTCTGCGTTATAATCGCGTGGATATTTTTTCTAACGCAACGGGATACGGATATGTCGGATTACAAACAAGGTTCAAGCATTAAAGAGTTAATTATTGCGATTCCAGGTGCCATTATCGGTTTCACTTTGCTGGTCTCGCTGCTGGCTTACCTGTTTGGCGTGTTTGGTAGCGAAAAAGCAGCGCCTTCCAAAGAAGAAACAGACGCCGTCGAACAAAAAGTGGTGGCCAATATCAAACCAGTGGCGACCATTGAAGTCGCTGAGGCTTCAGGCGCGCATGTTGAAAAAAGTGGTGAAGAGATCGTGAAAGGGGTTTGTATCGCCTGTCACGGCGTGGGTGCGTTGGGTGCGCCAAAAATTGGTAACGCTGGTGACTGGGGCCCACGTCTTGCACAAGGCTATGAAACACTGGTCAAACATGCGATCGAAGGTATCCGCAGTATGCCAGCCCGTGGTGGTAACGCTGAGTTGAGCGATCACGAAGTAGCCGATGCCGTGGCTTATATGGCAAATCAGGCGGGCGCAAAATTTGATGCTGCCAGCTTGAAAAAATAAGAAGGTATAACTGACCGAAGCCGCTTGATTCAAGCGGCTTTTTTATTGGTGAATGAATTGTTTGCAAAGTTGACGCCATGGCGAGATATGCAATTGGAGATATTCAGGGCTGCTACCACTCCCTGCTACATTTACTAGACCAGCTGGATTTTCAGCCTGGACGTGACAGTCTGTGGCTGGTCGGGGATTTGATTAACCGCGGCACGGGTTCGCTCGAGGTGTTGCGTTGGGTGTATACGCATCGCGACCATGTGCGAGTGGTGCTAGGTAATCATGATCTGCATGCGATTGCGGTGGCGCATGACATCCGGCCGCCGCATCGCTTTGACACGCTGACCGCATTGTTTGCGGTGGAAGATGGCAGCCCGTTGCTCACCTGGTTACGCCAGCAACCACTGATGGTGCTGGAAGACGATTTTGCCATGCTGCATGCCGGGCTGTATCCACAATGGACCTTGCCGCAGGCCAGGGCACTGGCAGCCGAGGTCGAGGCGGTGTTGCAATCAGCCGATTATTTAAGTTTTTTGCAGCAGATGTATGGCAATCAGCCTGCCGCCTGGGATGATCGCCTGACCGGTATAGACCGCCTGCGCGCGATCACCAATGCCCTCACGCGCATGCGCTTGCTGGATGACACGGGGGCGATGGAATTTGCCTTTAAAGGTGAGGTGCAGGATATTCCAGCGGGTTATCAGCCTTGGTTCAAGGTCGCGACACGGCAATCTGCACAAGCCACGCAAACTATTTTGTTCGGGCATTGGTCCGCACTCGGTTTGTATCAGGGTGACGGCGTGATCGCCTTGGATACTGGATGTTTATGGGGGCGGCAATTGTCAGCCTATGCGCTGGACAGCGGTGACGTGACGCAAGTGCCACTAGATCCACGTGACCGGCCAGCAGGGGCGGTTGGCGAATAGTCGGCGCGTGTTGTCATGGAGTTATGGATCGTTGTTGCCGCGGCATTGTTGGCTGGCGTGATGGATGCGATGGTTGGTGGCGGTGGCCTGGTAACGGTGCCCGCACTGCTCTCAACCTATTCGTCACTGCCGCCTGCTTTGCTGCTGGGCACCAATAAATGTTCCAGTGTGTTCGGCACCACGGTGGCGGCCTGGCGCTACAGCCATCGCGTGCGGCTGGATTGGGGCTGGCTGGCCCCGGCTGCGATGGTGGCCTTTGCCGGGTCTGGCCTGGGCGCCTGGACGCTGACCTGGATGGATCCACAATACTTGCGCAGAGGGCTCCCCTGGGTATTGCTGCTGGTGCTGGTGTATACCTTGAAAACGCCGCAATTGGGTTTGCAGCAGACGCCAATGCCGCATAGTACAAAGTCGCGCTTGTGGTTGGCGCTGGCAATTGGCGCAGGTATTGGTTGGTATGATGGTTTTTTTGGTCCAGGCACCGGTAGTTTTTTTATTTTTTTGCTGGTGCGTTGGCTCGGGCAAGACTTTCTGCATGCCTCTGCCTCGGCAAAAGTACTCAATGCGTCCACCAACGTGGCGGCGCTACTGATGTTGGCGGCCACTGGCCATGTCTGGTGGCAGGTGGGATTGTTGATGGCTGCTGCCAATGTGGTCGGCAGCCTGTTGGGGACGGCGCTAGCACTCAAACATGGGGCTGGACTGGTTCGCCGGGTATTTATGTTAGTGGTTTTGTTGCTGATTTTAAAAACAGGAATGGATGCTTATGCGGGCACTTCATGATGCTGATCCGACACCGCCCTTGGAAACCCCGCCAGCGCCGGTGTCGCTCAAGCAAGCCTTTTGGTATTGGCTTAAACTCGGATTGATTAGCTTTGGCGGCCCGGCCGGGCAGATTGCCATCATGCATCACGACCTGGTTGAGCAAAAACGCTGGATCTCAGAAAAACGTTTTTTACATGCACTCAACTATTGCATGGTGTTACCCGGACCAGAGGCGCAGCAGTTAGCCACTTACATCGGCTGGCTGATGCATCGCACTTGGGGTGGCATCATTGCCGGTGTGCTGTTTGTGTTGCCTTCATTTTTTATGCTGGTGCTATTGGCCTGGGGCTATATGGCTTATGGGCATATGCCTACCGTGGCAGGTGCGTTATACGGCATTAAACCGGCGGTGGTGGCCATCGTGCTGTTTGCCGCCTATCGCATCGGCACGCGCGCACTTAAAAACCGCGTTATGTGGGCGATTTCTGCCCTAGCATTCGTGGCGATCTTTTTATTCAAACTCCCTTTTCCCTTGATTGTACTCACAGCCGCCGGCCTGGGGTTTCTCGGCGCACGCCTGATGCCAACCTATTTTACTGTCGGCGGACATGGTGCGGCCAACCAGCATTTTGGACGCGCCATGATTGACGATGACACGCCAACACCTGCACATGCCAAGTTTAGCTGGCAGGGCATGGTCCGGGTGACCTTGACCGGGGTGGCGCTCTGGTTGCTGGTCATGGTGGGGTTGTATTGGCAGTTTGGCTGGCAAGGCGCCCTGACGCACATGGGCTGGTTTTTCAGTAAAGCGGCTTTGCTGACTTTTGGTGGCGCTTATGCGGTGTTGCCTTATGTGTATCAGGGCGCGGTGGATCATTACCACTGGCTAAGCGCGACGCAGATGATGGACGGCCTGGCGCTGGGTGAAACCACCCCCGGCCCGCTGATTATGGTGGTGACCTTTGTCGGGTTTGTTGGAGGCTGGCTGAATCAGGCATTGGCTGCACATGGGCCATTGTTTGCGGGGTTTTTAGCGGCGACAGTGGTCACTTTTTTTACTTTTTTACCCAGCTTTGTGTTTATTTTTGGCGGCGCGCCATGGATTGAAAATACGCGTGACAATGTGCGCCTGACCGCGCCGCTGAGTGCGATTACTGCCGCCGTGGTCGGTGTCATCCTCAACCTGGCCTTGTTTTTTGCCTACCATGTGTTTTTGCAAAGCCCATGGTTTGCAGGCGTGGACTGGCTGGCGATAGGCTTGGCGGTCATGGCGTGGTTGGCGTTGGCACGCTTTAAAATCAATGTGATTGCCGTGATCGCGGCGTATGCGCTGCTAGGGATGTTGGTGCAATGGCTGCGCTAGCTGGCGGCGAGCGTGAACGGCGGTGAATCTAGGTGCAGCTGGCGCCGTGCAGTCAGTGCCATGCCGTTAACTAAGCAAATAATGCTGCATGAATCTGGGCATGCGCCTGTTGTGCCAGTTGTTGCCGTGTTTGGCCGCTGGTGGTCATCGGCGTGCCAAAGTGCAAGTGCACCGTGGGCTGCAGCATCTTCAGGTAGGTGCTCATTGAAGCAATGATGGAGGTGTCACCTGCATACGCCGCCTCCAGGTTGGGCTGGCCATCTGGCAACGGGTAATGAATCGCCACCGGGATAATCTGGCTGTTGGCTTCAATGGCCGCCTGCAGTAGGCTGCTTTTAAACGGCAACACACTCAGGCCCTCGGTGGTGGTGCCTTCCGGAAACACACACAGATTGTCATTTAACTTGAGCGCATGGCTGCAAATATTCACCACGCGCGCGGCATCGCGGTTGCGCGTGCGGTTAATAAAAATAGTGCCCGACTTTCTCACCAGATAACCAAAGATAGGCCAGTCTTTGATCTCCATTTTGGCCACAAAGCGCACGGGGATCAGGCTGTTGATAGCATGAATGTCTGACCAGGAAATATGGTTGGCCACAAACAATACGCCATGGGTACGGATATCGGGTAGCTCTCCGCTGGTCGTCACCCGCAGGTTAAAGCAATGCAGCAAGCGTTTGCACCACCATTGAATAAGCCCCAGCCGCATCCAGCGATTGCAGACCGGTAGCACCAGAGCGGCTAATGTGATGCCTGTGACGACATGCAGTGTGATGCGGGTGATGCGCCACCCGCGAACGATGATTGAGGTTTGTGACAAGTTATTTCAAGAAATGCGCTGCATATCTGGGGTTCATTCGAGACAGGGGTAACAATACCAGCATATCTGCCGTATTAAAAGCCGGGTCCCAGGCAGGTTCGCCACAAATGTAGGCGCCCAGTCGCAAATAGCCTTTGACCAGTGGCGGGCAAGTGACTGTCAGTGACTGGTCCAGTGCGTCTATTGGTAATGGGTTGTGTGGAAACACGCGGTATTCAGCAGGGGACAAATAGTCTTCACGCAGGCTGTTAAACAGTGAAGCGGCCATGTGGCCGCCGTCATGCATGGAGATGCTGGCGCAACCGATCATATATTCATACTGGCGCGCCATCATGTACTTGGCCAGGCCAGCCCATAGCAGGGTAATGGTGCCACCACTACGGTAGTCAGCGTGTACGCAGGCGCGACCGACTTCTACAGTGCGGTCGCTTAATGGCGCCAAGCGGCTTAAGTCAAACTCCCCGGCAGAGTAATAGCCCCCAGCCAGCATGGCCTGCATCGGGTTGAGGATACGATAAGTGCCAACCACTTGCTGGGTAGCATCGTCGCGCACCAGCAGGTGGTCACAAAACGCATCAAAACCATCGACATCTAGTCCTTGCTGACCTTTGATTTGTGCGCCCATTTCCTCGGCAAATACCTGGTAGCGCAGTCGTTGCGCTTCCATGACTTCTTCTGCGCTGGTGGCCAGTGCCACGCTGAGCGCAGCAGCTGGCTTGCGGTTAGTCTGCGCTGAGGGTTGGATTTCAGCTTGGTATGTGCCGTGCTCTTGCAGATGGCGTTCTAACATCACGCAACTCCTTGGTTGAGGTTTAGCGTGATATTAGGAGGGCCACATGAATGATTGGTGACGTTGCTGTGACAGTTGTGTGACGGCGCGGGGCCTGATATACGGCGGACTGCATCCTATGCACAAACAAAAAGAGCGACCCACGGCCGCTCTTTTAAATGATGCTACTGATGTGCTTAGTGAGAAACGCGTGAGGTGCCGCCGTTTTCAACAATGCGTACACGGTCGCCCGCATTAAATTGCTCGTCAGCTTCTTGCACGATGGCGACCAAACCACCGCCATCCAGTTTCACCGTGATTTCATAGGCGTTTTTGCGTGTGGCTACTTCCTCTGCAGCAGAACCTGCCAGGCCACCCGCCACAGCGCCAATCACCGCGGCAATTGCGCTGCCTCTGCCGCCACCGACCGAGCTACCGGCAATCCCGCCAATGGCGCCACCGGCAATCGTACCTACAGGGGATTTAGTGCCCTCCAGTTTGACTGAGCGTACGCTCTCTACCACGCCGGTTTTAACCGTTTGCGCTTTACGCGCTTCGTCTCGTGAATACACATTGCCAGAGTTTGAACTGGCGCATGCACCCAATACCCCGGCGATCACTGCAACTACAATCCATTTGAATACACGTGTTGTCATTTTTTTCTCCTCGTATTTAACGCACCTCAGTTAGCTGGCCGTCTGACGCAGCGACGGGTCATCTTTCAACGCATCCTGTACCAGTGCATGGCTGTAAATGTTCTCAATCTCCGCACGACTTGGCTGATGGTTCTGGCCACCGCGACTGCCGATCTTGATGGCGCCCATGGTTGAAGCCAGGCGGCCACAGGCCTTCCAGTCCCACCCACGTACGATGCCGTACAGCAAGCCCGCACGGTAAGCATCGCCACAGCCGGTGGGGTCTACCAACGCCTCTGCTTTAACGCACGGAATATCGTGGCGTTGACCATCGGCATAAATATGCGAGCCTTCACCGCCCAGCGTCACGATCAGTGCTTTGACTTTAGCCGCCAATTGCTCCAATGATAAACCTGTCTTGTCTTGGATGACTTGTGACTCGTAATCGTTCACTGCCAGGTAGTCGGCCATGTCAATAAAGTGCAGCAGCTCTTCGCCATTAAACATTGGCAAGCCCTGCCCAGGGTCAAACATAAAGGGAATACCCGCATCGTGGCATTCTTGGGCATGCTGGAACATGGCATCGCGGCCATCCGGCGCAATGATCGCCAGTTTGATATCCCGTGCATCATTCACGCTGTTTGCATGTGCATGTTGCATGGCGCCCGGGTGAAAAGCGGTGATCTGATTGTCATCCATATCAGTGGTGATAAATGCTTGCGCGGTGTAGGTGCCCGCCACGGTTTTGATATGCTGCGGATCAATATTGTTCTGCTCCAGCCAGGCCTGGTAAGGCGAAAAATCATCACCGACCGTGGCCATAATCAACGGCTGGCCTTCCAGCAATTGCAGGTTGTAGCCGATGTTGCCTGCAGTGCCGCCAAATTCACGGCGCATTTCAGGCACTAAAAAGGCCACGCTGAGCTTGTGAATTTTGTCTGCCAGAATATGGTTTTTAAATTGGTCAGGAAACACCATGATGGTGTCGTAGGCCAGGGAGCCACAAATAAGAATTTTCATGAATCAGCGAGAGTCTTTAATGAGAGTGAGGCTATTATTGCCGCCAGCCAGGCTGCTGGCAAGTGGTGTATGCTGGAATCCTGTTAGGATTGTTTAATCGCTATGTCGATTAAAGTTTTGGCCGCTTTTTTGGCTGATTTAATTGCGCCCGAGCCGCGCTTGATTTGTTCGGCCTGCACCGCGCCCTCAAATAGGATGGAGAGTTGCAGCGCCAGCCCTTCGGCATCTTTAATGTTAGCGTCTTGCGCCAGCTTGGTAATAAACTGGCGAAATTCACGCGATTGCTGCGAAGACAATTGGTGAATACGGTTCTCTTCGTTGGGAAACTCTGCAGAGGCCTTGATAAAGGCGATACCCGTGAACGAAGGCGAGGTCACCCATTCTTCAATAAATTCAAACAGCTTTTGGATTCTTTCATTTGGGCTGCCACCTAGGCCGCCCAGCTTATCGTTCATCCAGTTTTGAAAGTCCTGGTGGCTTTGCTGTAGCACGGCCAGAATCAATTCTTCCTTGGTCTCAAAATACTTATAGAGCGTCATTTTGGTGGTGCCAGCCACGGCCACAATGGTATCGACGCCGGTCGAATTAATACCGCGCGTCTGAAACAGGTCAGTGGATACCTGAAGAATCTTTTGTTTTAAAGTATTCATGATTTAATTATAGCACTCTATACTGATTTGTATAGTTGTCAGATTTGCGGTAAGGAATAAATCCTCTTGATTTAATTTTAGTTATCGTGTTAAATATACTATACCGTATAGTATACTTTTATGGTCAATCAATTACACAAGGAGAACATCATGCGTCAACTACAATCATTGGTATTAGCGACATTATTGGCTGCAGCAGGCAGCGCGTTTGCGGCAGAGCCGTTATTTGTGGTCAAGTCAGTTGAACTCAACCAGCCAGTGGATGTGGTTTGGAAAAAAGTGGCTGATTTTGGCGATCTGGGTGCCTGGCATCCAGCGGTGGCTAAAACGGAGATTGTGTCTGGTAAAAACAACAATGCCGGTGCCCAGCGCGTTTTAACGCTACAAGATGGCGGTAAAGTGAATGAAACATTGACCGCTTACAACGCTAAATCTAAAAGCTATTCTTACAAAATTACCGGTGGCGTGTTGCCAGTCAATGAGTACGCCTCAACTGTTAGCGTGCACAGCAATGGTGATGGCAAGTCTGTGGTGGTGTGGGAAAGCCACTTTTTGCCCAAAGCGCCAGCAGATGAAAAAGCAGCTTCTGATACGATCAAAGGTGTGTACGATGGTGGTTTAAATCAGCTGAAAACCTTGTTCCAGTAATCGGTTAGGTGTTCGCCAAAGGCCGTCGCGTATGCGACGGCTTTTTTATTTGGAGTTGACCATCAATTTGGGCGTGTAATTACATTTCACCTGGTCTAGCAACTGATTGACCAAGACTTGTTCGTCGCGATTGGTGGTGACATGACCATTGATGATGTTTTCAATATAAACGCTTTTTAATCGCTCGGGCAGTTGGATGGCTTCGAGCAGGCGACAATCGCCGTGCTTCATGGTCTCGAGGCGGCTGTAAATGGCGGCCGTTTCCGACGGGCTGGCTTCTTGTGATAGCGGGTGTGTGGGTGGTGGATCGTCTGGCGCTTTTGCCTGTATTAACGGGTCTGGCGTAACCTGCATGTGCCAATAATAACCGCCTGTGATGCCAAGAAATAAGGTCAGCATGACTACGCCATAATTGCGGATGGCCAGCCAGTCGATCTCACGTTTGGTTTGCACGTCGATGAGTGCCTGCGCTGCCTGCTTGGCTTGTTGCAAGGCGGTTGATTGTGGGTGTAGCAGTTTTTCCTGACAAGCGCTGAGCGCCATAAAATACAATTGATTCGCCAGCATATCAGGTAGCCTGGCGCCCGCCTGGTGTGCCTGGCTGGTCAGATAGTTTTGCAAACGGTCTGCCGGGTAGCTATCTGCTGCAGGTGTTGGTGTTTGCTGGGCGATCGGGCTTGAAAGCAGGTCATCCAGAATATTAAACAGCGCTAAAAGCCTGTGGGAAGCTGGCCTGCCGGATTTGTCCAGCATGCGTATCAGCCAATCGGATTGCAGTAATGCGTGGAGCATGCAGTTAAAACGGTTTGGTCACCACTAAAATGACGACCGCAAACAACAGTAGCACAGGCACCTCGTTAAACCAGCGAAACCAGACGTGACTATGATGGTTTTGTTGGGCGCGGAACTGTTTTAGTAGTCTGCCGCAGTAATGGTGATAGCCGATCAGCACAATCACCAGCGTCAATTTGGCATGCAGCCAGCCGCCCTTGAAACCATAACCCAGCCAGAGCCAGATGCCGAAAGCCAGCGCCAGTAACATCAGTGGCTGCATAAAACGATAGAGCTTATGTGCCATCAATAGCAAGCGGGCCTGGGCTTGTGGGTCTTGCTCCATGGCCAGGTTGACGTAAATGCGCGGCAGGTAAAACAAGCCAGCAAACCAGCTGGTGACAAAAATAAGATGAAACGCCTTGATCCACAACATTTAGCTGGTGCCTTTGTCTAGTAATTTGCGCAACTCAGTAAAGTTGAGTTCGCCGATGGTTTTTTGCAGGCGATTGCCCTGGGCGTCATAAATAAAGGTAGTCGGAGTGAGATTGACATCACCAAAGGCCTTCACCATTTCACCGTAGCCGTCATGCATGACGCTGAAAGGCAGGGCTTTTTCTTTGGTGTAATTGGCGACTTGCGCAGGCGGGTCATACGGCATGGCGACCGCGATCACCACCAGGTTTTTGTCTTTATATTGCTGATAGGTGTTGATCAGGTCTGGCATTTCTTTGATGCAGCCAGGGCAGTCGGTGGCCCAAAAATTTACCAGCACGGTTTTACCGCGCAGGGATTCCATGCTGATTTTCTCGCCACTCAAGGTGGTAAAAGTGACCTCTGGCGCTTGTGGTTTTTGCATCACCGCCAGCGTCAACCCCGCAAACAGTGCCAGCGCGACCAGCGGCACCAGCCATTTTTTAAGCTTAGATTTGAATGTAGACATCTGAAAACCTGATTAGTCAAAAACCCTAGCGGCAGTACCGTGTTTGTGCCGAATTCGGCGTGGTATAATTGGCTTTTGTTTTTGATAAATTATCAATGAACGCACCTGTCAACGCAGATTTGTTAAAGCACAATTCTACTCCTCTCACGCGTTTACGCGAAATCCCGTATAACTATACCTCGTTCTCTGACCGCGAAATTGTGATTCGGTTTCTGGGCGAAGAGGTCTGGGACATCCTGAACGTCTTGCGCGCAGAGCGCAAAACCGGCCGCAGCGCACGCATGCTGTTTGAGGTGTTAGGGGATTTATGGGTGGTGTCGCGCAACCCTTATCTGCAGGATGACTTGCTGGAAAATCCCAAGCGCCGCAAAGCGCTGATTGAGGCCTTGTACCACCGGATTTCTGCTATTAACGAGCGCAGCAGCGGTAACGATAAAGTGCAAAAATTGGTGGCTGCGGCCACGAAAGCCGTTGAGAAGTTTGCCGACGACTTTAAACAAACCGCAGATTTGCGTAAAAGAGCCCTGGCCAAACTGACCAAGTTTACGCGTAAGGATAACGTACAGTTTGATGGTCTGGCGCGCGTGTCACACGTGACCGACGCTACCGACTGGCGCGTGGAGTATCCGTTTGTGGTGATCAATCCGGATACTGAGGCTGAGATCTCTTATCTGGTGCGCGCGTGTATCGAATTAGGCTTGACCATTATCCCGCGTGGCGGTGGTACTGGTTATACCGGTGGTGCCGTGCCGTTGACACCCTTGTCTGCCGTGATCAATACCGAAAAATTGGACCAGCACACTGGCGTGCAAATGCGTACCTTGCCAGGGGTCTCGCGCCAAGTCGCCACCATTGAGTGTGGCGCCGGGGTGGTGACACGTCGCGCAATGGATGCAGCCACGGCTGCCGGGCTTGAGTTCGCCTGCGACCCCACCTCTGCGGATGCCTGCTGTATCGGCGGCAACGTCGCCATGAACGCCGGTGGTAAAAAAGCCGTGCTGTGGGGCACCGCGCTGGACAACCTCGCCTCATGGCGCATGGTGACGCCAGATGCGACCTGGCTGGAAGTGGAGCGCCTAGACCATAACCTGGGCAAAATTCACGACATCGAGCTGGCGCGCTTTAAAATCAGCCGCTACGACATCGACTTTAAAAACCTGCTGTCCGAGCCAGAGATTCTCGAAATTCCTGGCCCTAGCTTCCGTAAAGTCGGCCTAGGCAAAGACGTGACAGACAAGTTTTTGTCTGGTTTGCCTGGCGTGCAAAAAGAAGGTTGTGATGGTCTGATTACCTCTGCCACCTTTATTCTGCACCGCATGCCCAAGCATGTGCGTACGATTGCGCTGGAGTTTTTTGGCAATGTGTCGCACGCGGTGCCTGCGATTGTTGAAATTAAAGACTATCTGGATGCCACGGCCAAACAAGACCCGGCCGTGATTATGGCGGGTCTGGAGCACATGGACGAGCGCTATGTGAAAGCCGTGGGTTACGCGACAAAGGCTGCGCGTCAGCAACGCCCAAAAATGGTGTTGTTATGCGATATCGCTTCTGATGACGAAAACGCCGTAGGTGAAGTGGCGTCTGCCGTGGTGCGTATGTGTAACGCCCGTAACGGTGAAGGCTTTATTGCGGTCTCCGCTGAGGCACGTAAAAAATTCTGGTTAGACCGTTCACGTACCGCAGCGATTGCGCGCCATACCAACGCCTTTAAAATCAACGAAGACGTAGTGATTCCATTGCCGCGCCTCGGTGAGTATTCTGACGGCATTGAGCGCATCAATATCGAATTGTCGATTCAAAACAAACTGCGTTTGGTCGATGAATTAGAGGCCTTTGTCTCTGGCGATTTGCCCTTGCAGCCGGACGAGGACGGTAATGCTGACCCTGAAGGCGTGAAATCCAAGCAGAATATTGCGCTGCAATTGTTGCGCGATGTGCGCGCCAAATGGCGGTTGTTGCTGAATACGTTGGATGAGCCTGTGACTGTGTTGGGCGAGTTGGGCAAGGCGTTTACGCAATATGACAACGTGTTCCGTGCCGTACAATCTTACGATTTGCGCGTCTCCTGGAAGCGTGAGCTCAAGCGCCCAATGGCAGACATTTTTGCCGGCCGCGAATTCCAGAAAATTTTGGATAAACTGGACGAAATCCAGAAAACCGTGTTGAAGAGCCGCGTGTTTATCGCGCTGCACATGCACGCCGGTGACGGTAACGTGCACACCAATATCCCGGTCAACTCTGACGACTACGGCATGATGCAAGATGCCCACGCTGCCGTGGCACGGGTGATGGACCTGGCACGTGGCCTCAATGGCGTGATTTCTGGTGAGCACGGCATTGGCATTACCAAAATGGAGTTTTTGGACCAGGCAACCATTGATACGTTTGCTAAATACAAGGCCAAAGTAGACCCGGAAGGTCGCTTTAACAAGGGCAAGCTGATGGCTGGTTCTGGGCTGGAAAACGCCTATACGCCTAGCTTTGGCTTGCTGGAACAAGAGTCTATCATCATGGAGCAGTCTGCTATCGGCGAGATTGCGGATGATATTTCTGACTGCCTGCGCTGCGGTAAGTGTAAGCCGGTGTGTTCTACCCATGTGCCACGCGCTAACTTACTCTACTCACCACGTAACAAGATTCTGGGTACCTCACTGCTGATCGAAGCCTTCTTATATGAAGAGCAGACGCGTCGCGGTATTTCACTCAAGCATTTTGATGAGTTCAACGATGTCGCCGACCATTGTACGGTCTGCCACCGTTGCGAGAAACCATGCCCGGTCAATATCGACTTTGGTGATGTGTCAGTGAAGATGCGCAACTTCTTGCGCGAACAGGGTAAAAAGAAATTCAACCCTGGCACCGCGGCAGGCATGTTGTACCTCAACGCCAAAGACCCGGCGACCATTAAATTCCTGCGCGGCACCATGATAGGCATGGGCTATAAAGCGATTAATATTGCCAATAGCCTGGCTAAGAAATTTGGTCTGCTTAAGGATAAAAAAGCGCCACCAGCCACCGTAGGCAAGGCTGAAATCAAGGCGCAGGTGATTCACTTTATTAATCGCCCGATGCCGAAGAAAATGCAGTCCAAAACCTCACGGGCGATGTTGGGCGTGGAAGACGACACCATGATCCCGGTGATTCGGAATCCGCAAAAAGTGACCGAGGATTCGGAAGCCGTGTTCTATTTCCCAGGCTGCGGTTCTGAGCGCTTGTTCTCTAACGTCGGTCTGGCCACGCAAGCCATGCTGTACGAAGTCGGCGCGATTACCGTGCTGCCACCAGGCTATCTGTGTTGCGGCTATCCGCAAACGGCTTCTGGCAACCATGACAAAGGCCAGGAGATTACGGCGGATAACCGTGTACTGTTCCACCGTGTCGCCAATACACTCAATTACCTAGATATTAAAACGGTGATTGTGTCTTGCGGTACGTGTATGGATCAGTTGCAGAAATACGAGTTCGAGAAGATTTTCCCGGGCTGCCGTCTGCTCGATATCCACGAATACCTGATGGAAAAAGACATGCGTCTGCAAGGTGTGACCGGGACACGTTATATGTACCATGACCCATGCCACTCGCCGATGAAAACCTATAAGCCACTGGAAGTCACCAATAAGCTGATGGGCACTGATGTTGCTTTGAATGACCGTTGCTGCGGTGAATCTGGCACCTTCGCGGCGGCACGTCCTGATATTGCGACCCAAGTGAAATTCCGCAAGCAGGAAGAACTGGAAAAAGGCATGGAAAAAATGGGCCTGACCGTGGGTGCCCCTGAGCAGGCAGTCAAAATTTTGACCTCTTGCCCAAGCTGCCTACAAGGCTTGTCACGCTACGGTGATGACACAGGGATTGAAGCCGACTACATTGTGGTGGAAATGGCCAAGCATGTACTGGGTGAAAACTGGATGGAAAATTACATCCAGAAAGCCAATAACGGCGGCATTGAAAAAGTGCTGCTGTAAATCAAATAAACCCCGCGCAAGCGGGGTTTGTGTTAGTGGTTATGCCTGCGCGACTTATTGCTGGCGCGCTTTGAGGTAGACATAAATGCCCGCCCACGTCATGACCACAAAGATAATGGCAATCACGATAAAACTCATCAAACCATAGTCAGTAGATAACAAATCAATCAAAATTTTCATAGGGTTTCCTCCTCTAAGCTAGTCATCTGGCAAGCAATGTCTCTGAGGATTATTTTGAACCCTATTGCTAACATGGTTTTTGATGTAACGCAAAAGTGATGCAGGCGACAACCGCTGAAATAAGGGTTGTCGACACTGCACTCAAAAATTGTTCAGGAAAATAACGGATGAATATTTACCCGCTGCTTAAGCCGCTGCTGTTTCAACTGGATGCAGAGCAGGCGCACGACCTCACCTTGCAATCGCTCAAGCGCGCTGAAAAACTGGGACTGCTGGCATTAGCCGCAGGCCGTATGCCTGAGCAACCGACACAAGTGATGGGGCTGACGTTTCCTAACCCGGTCGGCCTAGCCGCTGGTCTGGATAAAAACGCCGCCGTGATTGATGGTATGGCAGCGCTAGGCTTCGGGTTTATTGAAGTTGGTACCGTCACGCCACGCGCACAACCCGGCAATCCCAAGCCACGCTTGTTCCGTTTGCCTGAAGCGCAGGCGATTATTAACCGCTTTGGTTTTAACAACTTGGGTGTGGATCAACTGATCCAAAACGTCAAAGCCGCCAAATTTACGGGCATTTTGGGCATCAATATCGGTAAAAATTTTGATACGCCTAACGACAGGGCAGCCGAGGATTACCTGACCTGCATGCGCAAAGTGTATAGCCATGCCAGCTATATCACGGTGAATATTTCTTCGCCCAACACCAAAAACCTGCGCGCCTTGCAGGAAAAAGACGCGCTGGGCCAATTGCTAGCCACCCTTAAGTCAGAACAAAAAATCCTGTCGCAAGTGCATGGCAAATATGTTCCCGTGGTGCTTAAAATCGCGCCGGACCTGACGACCGAACAAGTGCAGGAAATCGCTGAATTGCTCATGCAGCACAGCATGGATGGCGTCATTGCTACCAACACCACGCTGGCACGTCAGGCGGTGGCCGGTTTAAAACATGCAGAAGAGGCGGGTGGCTTATCTGGCGCGCCGGTCAAGGCAGGCGCTACACGCGTGATTCAAACCCTGGCGGCAACCCTGCAAGGCAGTTTGCCGATTATTGGTGTCGGTGGCATTTTAAATGGTGAGGATGCCAAAGAAAAAATGGCTGCAGGCGCCAGCCTGGTGCAGTTGTACAGTGGCCTGATTTATAAAGGGCCACAACTCATCAAGGATTGCCGCAAAGCACTGCTCTAATGGCATTGCCTATTCTTTACTCCTACCGCCGTTGTCCGTATGCCATGCGTGCGCGCATGGCGTTGTGGGCAGCTAATATCCAGCTTGAAGTGCGTGAAGTGTCATTGCGCGACAAACCTGCGCATTTATTGCAAATTTCCCCCAAAGGCACTGTGCCCGTCTTGCAACTGCCAGATGGCAAGGTGCTGGAGCAAAGCCTGGAGATTATGCAGTGGGCATTAGCGCAGCATGACCCACAAGGTTGGTTACATGCTGATGGTGAAGCCGCGAATCACTTCATTAGTATCAATGATGGTGATTTTAAACAAGCGCTCGATCGCTATAAATATCCGGAACGTTACCCGGAGCAACCACAATTGGTTTACCGCCAGCAAGGCGAGCAGTTTTTGTTACTGTTAGAAACGGCTTTGCAGCAACATCCTTTTTTGTTGGGTGATTCTGCCAGCATGGCCGATGTGGCAATTTTTCCGTTTATTCGACAGTTTGCAGCGGTGGATGCTGAGTGGTTTGCGGGGAGTGCTTATCCGCAATTGCGGGATTGGTTAGAGGGATGGTTGGAAAGCCCTTTGTTTGCAGAGATTATGCAGAAATTTCCTACTTACAACGAGATGATTGCTTAGGCCAAGATTCAGGCTTGGTTGATTACAATAAAAGGTTATTCTTTTTTGTAATGTTTCTTTCGCCTCTACGGCGACTTTCATTCTCATGCTTATCCATCAGCCTTATTCGTGGGGGGGCATTTTTGCCCATGCGTTTGTGGTTGTTTGTTAGGTTTCTTTTCGCCCTTAGGCGAGTTACTTTTCTTTGCTTGCCCAAAGAATAAGTAACCAAAAGAAATGCACCCCAGCTTCCGCTTTTATCCTGCGTTGCTCGCCAAAGTGGGCGTCCATCGAAACTCGCCCTGACAAGCCACACAAAACGTGGCTTGTTGCGGAGCTCAAACATCCGATGGTCGAAAGCTCCCACTTCGCCTGCGCTACTCGGCGCGTCAGATGGGGACCCCGAACACCATGCGACTGCCACCGCTCCTAAATTAAACAAAGAAGAAAAAAGAATCTTGTTTTTAAACCGTCCAAATCTCGTCAATGTGAGTTTAGCGAGAATAATCCCATTCCATCAGGCTGAGTAGCGGAAACAAAATAAGAGAAGAGGGAGCGACTGTCCGAATCCCGCGGTGGGCTGCGTAGTTTGCAGCCCGCTAGGATGAGTTTCGTGACCGGCTTATTTTGTTGAGCAACGCAAGGGAGCCGAAGGCCGTGATGGCTGGGGGCCCTCTTCTTTGGTTACTTTCTGTGGGGCAAGCAACAGAAAGTAACTCGCCGAGAGGCGAAAAAGATAGTTATTAGTACGCCAAAGGAAATTTTGGACCTCAATAGTAATTCAAAAGAGTTATTTTTGAAGTCTTTTACGTGAGTTGAGTCGCTTAATTAGAATGAATCCACAACTGCTGCATTACTCGTTGAGTATCTTTTGTTCCACTGTTTAAAAACACAAAATCCCCAGCCTCAGTGGCAACATTAAGCATCTGTTTTTGCTCCAGCACCTGTTGCAAGCGCTTGGCAACCGCAGCCCCGGTATCAATCAAGGTGACTTCGGGCCCCACAATCTCTTGAATATGCTTTTTAACAAACGGGTAGTGTGTGCAGCCCAGCACTATGGTATCTGCGCCTGCTGCCATCAACGGTTGGCAGTATTGTTGCAATAGAGCTAGTGTCTGTGGGCTATCCAGCTGCCCCTGTTCTATGCACTCTACCAGTCCCACGCAGGCTTGTGTCACGACCTGAACGCCCTGACCATAATGTTCTAGCAGGGCGGCGAATTGCGCGCTTTTGAGGGTGCCAGTGGTTGCGAGTACGCCTATGATGCCATTGTTGCTGGCAGCCGCAGCGGGTTTGACGGCGGGTTCCATGCCGATAATGGGCAGTGTGTAACGCTCACGCATGGCGGCGATGGCGGCCGCGGTGGCGGTGTTACAGGCGACGACCAACGCTTTGGCGCCGTGGCCGATGAGTGTGTCGGCAATGGTGAAGCAGCGTTGCTGGATTTCGGTCGCGGTTTTATTGCCATAAGGCGCATGCGCGCTGTCGGCAAAATAGATGAAATGTTCGTGTGGCAGTTGGTGGGTTAAATGCTGGAGTACGCTAAGGCCGCCGACCCCGGAATCCATCACCCCGACCGGGGCATTGACTGCAATCGCTGAGCACATCGAAATGGCACGGTATGATTTATAATGGTTGGATTATATCGGATTTTAGACAGGTATCAGGCATGGCCAACCGGCTGAGCAAGATTTACACACGCACTGGCGATAGCGGCACAACAGGGCTCGGCGATGGCTCGCGCGTAGCGAAGTATGATTTGCGAGTGGAAGCCATGGGCGACGTGGACGAGCTCAATGCGGTGCTAGGCATGTTGCTGGTGGAAGATCTGGAAGATGAGGTGCGTGACAGCTTGCTGGCGATCCAGCATGATTTGTTCGACCTGGGCGGGGAGCTGTGCATGCCAGGACACCACTTTATACAAGCTGGACGCGTGACGTTTCTGGAAATGACGCTGGATGCATGGAATGAAACGTTGCCACCATTGAAGGAATTTATCCTGCCGGGTGGTAGCCGGGCGGCGGCTGTGTGCCATTTGGCGCGTACAGTCTGCCGTCGTGCCGAGCGGGTGTTACATGCCTTGCATGCGCAATCGCCGGTAACCGCTGAAGCATTGCAATACCTGAACCGTTTGTCCGATTTATTGTTTGTCCTGTGTCGCGCGCTGAACCGGCATGCAGGCGTACCCGATGTCCTGTGGAATAACCAACATAAACTGTAGCGCAGCCGTGCTGACGCTCGAAATACAAAACGAATGATTAAACAATTACTGCAAAAAGTCTTCCGGCGTCGTGCCAGCGCGAACACCCATACCCAATTGCCTGCGGCGCAAATCATCCCGGCGGGCAAACACAAAATCAACCAGAAGCACATCAGTCAGGCTGCACTGAAAACCTGTGACCAGCTACAGAAAGCGGGTTTTAAGGCCTATATTGTCGGTGGTGCCGTGCGCGATTTGCTGCTCAACCATCCGCCCAAGGACTTTGATGTGGCGACCAATGCCACGCCCGAGCAGGTGCATAAGGTGTTTCGCCGCTCACGTATTATTGGACGCCGATTCAGGCTGGTACATGTGTTGTGGGGGCACGAGACGATAGAAGTCTCGACATTCCGTGGCCATCACCTCAGTGAAGGGGATGCTGAAACCAATGACAGTGGCCGTATCATCCGCGACAATGTATTTGGCAGCATAGAAGAAGATGCGGTGCGCCGTGATTTCACCGCCAATGCCTTGTATTACGATCCTAAGCGGCAGGAAGTCCTCGATTTCCATCATGGGGTGGCTGATATCCGCGCCAAAATGCTACGCATTATCGGCGACCCGGTCACGCGTTACCAGGAAGACCCGGTGCGCATGCTGCGCGCGGTGCGCCTGTCGGCCAAATTGGGCCTCAAACTGGAAAAGTCTACCGAAGCGCCAATCCGAAAACTGGCTGACCTGCTCGAAGATGTGCCACCCAGTCGCCTGTTCGATGAAATGCTCAAATTGTTCCTGTCCGGCCATGCGATTGAGAGCATCAATGCCTTGCGCGCGCAGCATCTGCACCACGGTCTGCTGCCGCTGCTCGACGTGGTGCTGGAGCAGCCCCTGGGTGAAAAGTTTGTCATGCTGGCGCTGAAAAATACTGATGAGCGCATTCTGTCCGGCAAATCTTCCAACCCCAGTTTTTTGTTTGCCACCTTGCTGTGGCATGAGGTATTGCTGGCCTGGCAGGAAAACCAAAAGCGTGGCGAGCACATGATCCCGGCCTTGCATGAGGCCATGAATGAAGTCATTCATAAGCAGGCCGAAAAAATGGCGATTCATAACCGCTATACCTCGACCATGAAGGAAATCTGGGCCATGCAACCGCGCTTTGAACAACGCTCCGGTAAGCGCCCATATGCCTTGCTGACTAATCCCAAATACCGGGCCGGATATGATTTCCTGCTGCTGCGTTGTGCCTCTGGTGAGCTGCCGCAGGAGATAGGCGACTGGTGGACACGGTTTGCCGACGCCGGCACTGAGGAGCGTACGGCCATGTTATTGCCTGAAAACGGCCCAAAAAAACGCCGCCGTAAACCGCGCAAGAAAAAGCCCGCTGGCGAGGAACCGGCTTAATGGCGACAGCCCTGATTGCGCTGGGCAGTAATTTGCAACAGCCGGAGAAACAGGCCAGCAAAGCGATTGAAGTGTTGGCTAACACGCCTGGCCTGAGGTTAATCAGAGCCTCCAGCCTGTATGCGACGGCACCAGTGGGTTATGATAACCAGCCTGACTTTATCAATGCCGTGGTGCAGATGGCGACCGATATCCCGGCGCCGCAATTGATGCAGCTTTTACTCAATATTGAACAGACCTTTGGCCGCGAGCGCCCATTCCCCAATGCACCGCGTATCCTGGATCTCGATCTGCTGGACTATGACGGTATGCAACTGGACACCGAGCTTTTGAAGCTGCCACATCCGCGCATGCACGAACGCGGTTTTGTCATTTTACCCCTAGCTGAAATTGTGCCCGACTTTATGCTGCCACAGGGAAAGACTGTTGTAGAATGGGTAGCAGAATCTCAGCACCCTGATATTAGAAAAATTGGGATGTGAAAAAGTTAGCATGAATAAAACTGGGACGTGCGCATACTGGCACTGATTTAATAAGCTGAACGAGCAAGAACAATGTTTAACCGTTTCCCTTATGTCGTGATTGAAGGCCCCATAGGCAGTGGCAAAACCACCTTGGCACGCATGCTGGCCGATAAGTTTTCAGTCGAGCTGCTGTCTGAAAAAGCCGAAGCCAATCCATTCCTCACCCGCTTTTACCAGGATGCCCAGCGCTACGCCTTGCCTACCCAGTTATTCTTCCTGTTCCAGCGTTCGCGCCAGATTGAAGATATGGCCCAGCGTGATATGTTCGGCCAGCCGACGGTTTCAGATTTCTTCCTCGAGAAAGACCCGCTGTTTGCGCGGTTAAACCTGGATGACGAAGAGTATTCGCTTTACCACCAGATTTACCAGCACTTGCAGCTCAAGGCACCTAAACCGGATTTGGTGGTGTATTTGCAGACGCCGGTCGATGCACTGATGGACCGCATAGAAGAGCGCAATATCAGCTACGAGCAGGATATGCCGCGCGAATATATTGCGCGCCTGGCAGAGGCTTACAGCGAATTTTTTCACGCCTATGATGCCTCACCTTTGCTCATCGTCAATAACGAAAAGCTCAATATCATTAAAGACCCTGAAGCTTTTGATTTGCTGATTGAACGCATTGGTCAGATCAAGAGCAGCCGCGAGTACTTTAACCCTAACTTTTAATTGAAATGTGATCGGTCACAAGTGTGTGCC
>NZ_SSGF01000001.1 GCF_008015755.1 Methylophilus sp.
GAATTGATGATGGCAGGTGCTTAAACCATGAATTATATGAACGCGAACGAAGGCATGATGCAACAACGTATGGAGCCGCAAGGTCTTGGCTATATTCCAATGGTCATTGAGCAAAGTGGCCGGGGTGAGCGTTCCTATGACATCTATTCACGCTTATTGAAAGAGCGCGTTATTTTCCTCGTTGGCCCTGTCAATGACATGACGGCCAATCTGGTTGTGGCGCAGCTTTTGTTCCTGGAAGCTGAAAACCCGGACAAAGACATTTCCTTGTACATCAACTCCCCGGGCGGTTCTGTAACGGCGGGTATGTCGATTTATGACACCATGCAATTTATTAAGCCGGATGTCAGTACCTTGTGTATTGGCCAGGCGGCCAGCATGGGCGCGTTCCTGCTGACTGCAGGGGCAAAAGGCAAGCGTTTTTGCCTGCCTAACTCCCGTGTCATGATCCACCAGCCATTGGGTGGCTTTCAGGGTCAGGCCTCTGATATCGAGATCCATGCTAAGGAAATTCTGTACCTTAAAGACAAATTAAATGGCATTATGGCTCATCATACTGGCCAGAACATTGAAACCATTGCCAACGACACTGATCGTGACAATTTTATGAGTGCTGACGCTGCCAAGGCTTATGGCCTGGTAGACCAGGTGATTGCCGCACGTAGCGCTGTTTAATCAGCGAGCAACCAGCAGGGGAATAGCATGGCAACTAAATCTGATAGCGAGAAGCTTTTATATTGCTCGTTTTGCGGCAAGAGCCAGCATGAAGTTAAAAAACTGATTGCGGGCCCGTCTGTCTTTATTTGCGATGAATGTGTTGACTTGTGCAACGACATTATTCGTGAGGAAATCCAGAGCCTCAACGAAATCAAGTCTGCAGACAAGAAACTGCCGACACCGCAAGAAATCTGCTCTATCCTTGACCAATATGTCATTGGCCAGGTGCAAGCGAAAAAAAACCTGGCAGTGGCAGTTTACAACCACTACAAACGCCTGGGATATAATCCTTTATCTGAAGGCAACCAGTCTGGTAAAGACGATGTCGAAGTGCAGAAAAGTAACATTCTGCTAATTGGGCCAACCGGTTCAGGTAAAACCTTGCTGGCGCAAACCCTGGCGCGTTTGCTGGATGTGCCATTTGTGATGGCTGATGCGACGACATTGACCGAAGCCGGTTATGTGGGTGAAGACGTCGAAAACATCATGCAGAAACTGCTACAAAAATGTGACTACGACGTTGAAAAAGCCCAGCGCGGCATTGTCTATATTGATGAAGTCGATAAAATTTCACGTAAGTCTGACAACCCGTCGATTACGCGTGATGTATCAGGCGAGGGTGTACAACAGGCTTTGTTGAAACTGATCGAGGGCACGATTGCCTCCGTCCCGCCACAAGGTGGCCGCAAGCATCCTAATCAGGAGTTTGTGCAACTGGACACTACCAATATCCTGTTTATCTGCGGCGGTGCCTTTGATGGCTTGGAAAAGGTGATCCGTCACCGCTCCGAAAAAGGCGGTATCGGCTTCGGCGCTGAAGTAAAAAGCAAGGAAGACGTACGCGCCGTAGGTGAAGTCTTGCGCGAGGTTGAGCCGGAAGATCTGATCAAGTTTGGCCTGATCCCAGAGTTCATTGGTCGTTTGCCAGTGGTGGCGACCTTGGAATCCCTGGATGAAGAAGCACTGATGACGATTTTGGTCGAACCGAAGAATGCGTTGACCAAACAGTATATGAAACTGTTCAAAATGGAAGGCGTGGAGCTGGAGTTTGAAGAGTCTGCCCTGCGTTTGATCGCTAAAAAAGCGCTTGAGCGTAAAACTGGTGCCCGTGGTTTGCGTTCCATCATGGAGCATGCCTTGCTTGACCTCATGTATGAGTTGCCATCGCTCAAGAGCCTGTCCAAGGTGATTGTAGACGCTGGTGTCATTGAACACACTTCTGAACCGATTCTGATTTACCAGGATACGCAAAAACGCGTCGAAAACGCACACTAAATCTTGCTTGCAATAGCCGTCCGGCTATTGCAAGATAGCATCTACAACATTAGATGCTGCTTCTATTGAATTCTCAAAGAATGTTCCCATCTAAATGCAAAGGGCTTGGTCCTTTGACACTTTACGAAAGAAGCTATGACTGAACACACTTTGCTTGACTCCGAGACGCCTGACACTGCTTTAATCCCGTTACTGCCGTTGCGTGATGTTGTTGTTTATCCACATTTGGTGATCCCACTGTTTGTTGGCCGCAGCAAGTCGGTCAAGGCATTGGAGCGTGCATCAGAGGGGGACAAGAAGATTCTGCTGGTGGCGCAGAAATCTGCCAATAAGGACGACCCGACGGCTGAAGATCTGTACGAGATCGGCACGCTGGCGACTGTATTGCAAATGCTGAAACTACCTGATGGCACGGTTAAAGTGCTGGTAGAAGGCCTGCACCGCGTACGCGTTTCCGATTTTGTCGAGACCGATGATTGCTTTATGGCATTGGGCGAAGAAGTCGAACAAACCGACCAGGACGATAAAGAAGCAGAAGCCTTGATGCGCACTGTCATGACGCAGTTTGACCAGTACGTCAAACTCAACAAGAAAATTCCGCCCGAAATCCTGACTTCACTGGCGACCATCAATGAGCCTGGCCGTCTGGCAGACACGATTTCTGCACACCTGACCCTCAAGCTGGAAGAAAAGCAAAAAGTATTGGAAATGCTTAGCGTGATTGAGCGTCTGGAGCATTTGCTTTACCTGATGGAGTCTGAAATCGACATCTTGCAGGTAGAAAAGCGTATCCGTGGCCGTGTGAAACGCCAAATGGAGAAAAGCCAGCGCGAGTATTACCTGAATGAACAAGTGAAAGCGATTCAGAAAGAACTAGGCGAGCAAGATGAAAACGCCGAGATGGAAGAGCTGGAACAGCGCATCAAAAATGCCGCCATGCCTAAAGAGGCGCTTGCCAAAGTGACTGCTGAGTTCAAGAAACTCAAATTGATGTCGCCGATGTCGGCTGAAGCGTCTGTCGTGCGTAATTACATCGACACTTTGCTTAACTTGCCATGGAAAAAGAAAACCAAGATCAGCAAAGATCTGCAGGCTGCAGAAGCGATTCTGGATGCCGATCATTATGGTCTGGACAAGGTTAAAGAGCGTATCGTTGAGTACCTGGCGGTGCAACAGCGGGTAGGTAAGCTAAAAGCCCCAATTTTGTGTTTGGTGGGGCCGCCTGGGGTAGGTAAAACTTCGCTTGGACAAAGCATTGCCAAAGCCGTGAACCGCAAATTTGTACGTATGGCTTTGGGTGGTGTGCGTGATGAAGCAGAGATTCGTGGTCATCGCCGGACTTATATTGGCTCCATGCCAGGTAAGGTGCTGCAAAGCATGACCAAAGTGGGCGTGAAAAACCCATTATTCCTGCTGGACGAAGTCGATAAGATGGGCCAGGACATGCGTGGTGATCCTTCTTCAGCCTTGTTGGAGGTGTTGGACCCGGAGCAAAACCACACATTTGCCGATCACTATGTGGAAGTCGACTATGATCTCAGTGATGTGATGTTTGTGGCAACCGCCAACAGCATGAATATTCCCGAGCCATTACTGGATCGTATGGAGATTATCCGTCTGTCAGGGTACACGGAAGACGAGAAAATCAATATTGCGCAGCGCTACCTGTTGCCCAAGCAGCTCAAGGCGCACGGTTTGAAATCCACTGATATTTCGGTGGCTGAAAGCGTATTGCGCGATATCGTGCGTTATTACACCCGTGAGGCTGGCGTTCGTCGTCTGGAACAGGAAATTGCGAAGATTTGCCGTAAAGCGGTAAAAGAGCAGTTACTGGCCAAAGGTAAGAGCAAAACCGTCAAGAAAATTAACGTCACCAGCAAAAACATTGAGCAATATCTTGGCATCAAACGCTACGACTTTGGTGTGGCAGCCAAAGAGAACCAGATAGGGCAGGTGACAGGACTGGCGTGGACCTCCGTGGGTGGTGAATTGCTGACGATTGAAGCCGTGACTTTGCCTGGTAAGGGTAAAACCATTACCACGGGTAAACTGGGTGATGTGATGCAGGAATCAGTGACTGCTGCCATGAGTGTGGTGCGTAGCCGTTCCGAAGGCTTGGGTATTCCTACTGATTTCTACGAGAAGAAGGACATCCATATCCACTTGCCTGAGGGGGCTACACCAAAAGACGGCCCAAGTGCCGGTATTGCGCTGACAACTGCCATTGTTTCAGTGCTGACAGGCATTCCAGCGCGCGCTGACGTGGCAATGACCGGGGAAATTACTTTGCGTGGTGAAGTGTTACCTATCGGTGGTTTGAAGGAAAAACTGCTGGCTGCGCATCGTGGTGGCATTAAAACGGTGTTGATTCCATCTGCCAATGAAAAAGATTTGGTAGAAATTCCGGCCAATATCAAAAAAGACCTGGATATTCATTGCGTAAAATGGATAGATCAGGTGCTGGATTTGGCGCTCGCCAGTGCACCACAGCCGTTAGCTGTGACTGCACCCGCCGTCGAGATTGTCGCTTCTGGTGATGCGAATCCGGAACAAGCGGTCACGCATTAGTAAAATTGATGCGAATTATTGTCAAAAGGCCGGATTAGCGCTTGACAGCTCGTTTTGCGGCTTGATATAAAGACGGTACAGGATGTACCTGTCTTTTTAACTAGTTATTAGGGGAAACACGTGAATAAATCAGAATTGATAGATCATATTGCAAGTGCAGCTGGTATTTCTAAAGCGGCAGCGGCTCGTGCTCTGGATGCAACAACTGAGGCTATTTCCGGCGCATTAAAAAAAGGTGATCTGGTAACCTTGATTGGTTTTGGTACATTCTATGTAGGTGAGCGTTCTGCACGTTCTGGCCGTAACCCGCGTACCGGCGCAACAATTAACATCAAAGCTGCTAAATCTCCTAAATTTAGGGCTGGTAAAGGTCTTAAAGATGCTGTAAACTAGCATTCTTTGGTTGAGCAGCTTTAGTTGCTCTGCCAGCAGTAGCACCACGCAGTGGTTGTTACGGGTGCTTAGCTCAGTTGGTAGAGCGTCGCCCTTACAAGGCGAATGTCAGCGGTTCGACCCCGTTAGCACCCACCAAACAATTTAAATTAAGAGTGCGATGTATGCGCTCTTAATTTTTTGAGTGACACTGCACTTAAGAAGTTACTTTAACAAGTGAAGCTAAGTGCAAGTTAATAATTAAAAAAAGTTGTTGATTTTATAATAAACAGTGTTATAATTTCAGCTTAACGATTACCGGGAGCGGTAGTTCAGTTGGTTAGAATACCGGCCTGTCACGCCGGGGGTCGCGGGTTCGAGTCCCGTCCGCTCCGCCAAATTAAAGCCCTGATTTATTCAGGGCTTTTTTCTTTTCAGCTTGCAAGGGTTCCAAGCCAGCCAACCCTAATCGACCAGCCTTGTTTATGCCTCTTTTAGTTTGGCGTGTTTTTACACACCAAACCCTGCCATGTGATTCAATACTTTATTTTCTGACGACAGCGCGTGTGAACATATTCATGCTGATGCCATAGTAAGCCTCCCGTCAAAAGGCGTGTGTTTTTCACCACGCCAGCAAAGTCAGCATTCGTCTATAGGCACTCGGCTTCAGTCCGGCGATATTGGCAGGTTTATGGTATAGTTTGCTGTTGTAAAAATCAGGTAATGGAAACCATAAAATGTTGGAAGCATTAAGAAAACACACACAAGGATGGATGGCAAAAATCATTCTGGCGCTGATTGTGGTGCCGTTTGCATTGTTTGGTATCGACTCTTATTTAAATCAGGCAGGTGGACAGGTCGCCGTGGCTAAAGTCGATGGTCAGAAAATCTCATTGCAAGAGTATTCAAATGCCGTTGAGAATGCCCGTAACTATTTGCAGTCACAAGGCCAAAAAGTCGATGCAGCCATGCTGGAAAGCCCGGCTTTCAAGCAATCTGTGCTAGATGGCATTATTACCCGCCGCCTGGTAGAAGGTGCGGTGCAGGATTACCGCTTCAGAATCAGTGATGAGCAATTGAGCCAGCACATTCTGGGCATGCCTGAATTTCAAAGCAATGGTAAGTTCTCTGAAGAGACTTATAACCAGTTGCTGACGCAAAACAAGCTGACCCCAGCCAAGTTTGAGCAAAGCGTGCGCAAGGATCTGGCGGTACAGCAAGTACGCGATGGCCTGACCAATCTGGTGTTTATGCCGAAAAAAGTGGCTGAGCAATCTCTGATGTCAGAATTTGAGCAACGTGAAGTGACCGTTGCTGACGTGAAAGTGTCTGACTTTATGAGCCAGGTGAACGTGACGCCAGAGCAGGTTCAAGCCTATTACAACCAGCATAAAACCAAATTCATTGCGCCAGCCAAAGTGAAACTGCAGTTTGCGTTATTGACCGCTGCTGGTTTAATGGGGCAGGTGAGTGCGTCAGATGAAGAAGTGAAGCAATTTTATGACGAAAATGCTGCCAAGTTGCAAGGCGATGAGCAGCGTCAAGCCAGCCACATTCTGATTGGTGTTAGCAGCACGGCGACGCCAGCGGAAAAAGCGGCGGCAAAAGAAAAAGCAGAAGCTATTCTCAAGCAAGCCAAAGCCAATCCTAAAAACTTTGAAAAACTGGCCATTGAAAATTCGCAAGACACGGGTTCTGCCAGCAAGGGTGGCGACTTGGGTAGCTTTGGCCGTGGCGCCATGGTCAAACCATTTGAAGATGCTGCCTTTGCCATGAAAGTGGGCGATATCAGTGACCTCGTTGAATCAGAGTTTGGTTACCACATCATCAAGCTGACTGGGATTACCGGCGAGTCCTCAGACTTTGACTCGGTAAAACTCAAACTCAAAGCTGAGTTGCTGTTCCAGAAGGCGCAAGCCAAATATGCAGAACTGGCCGATGACTTTGGTAATACCGTGTACGAGCAATCCGGTAGCCTGGACCCTGTTGCCAAGAAGTTTAATGTACAAGTACAAACCTCACCGGCCATGAGCAAAGAAGAAGTGTCCAAGTTCTTCAAGAGTGATCGTTTTGCAAGCCTGGTTTTTTCAGATGAAGTGCTGAAGGAGAAGCGTAACACTGAAGCCGTTGAAGTGTCGCCAAACAATTTGGTGGCTGGTCGTGTGGTTGAATACACACCAGAAGCCCCACGCAGCTTTGATGAGGTGAAAGCCGGCATTGAGACACTATTGAAAGTAGAAGCTGCAGGCAAACTTGCACAACAAAAAGGCGAGGCCTTATTGGCCGATCTTAAAGCAGGTAAAGCGACCGACACTGACTGGATCACCCCAGTGACGATTGACCGCAGAAACGCTCAAGGCCTGAGCGATGGTGTGATGCGTAACGTGTTCAAGGTCAATACGCATGCCTTGCCAGCCTATTACGGTTTTAACGAGGCTAACAAGGGTTACACCGTGATTAAAGTGATTGCGGTAAGTCAGAAGCTCAAAGATCAGCCTGATGTCGCTGACAGAGCGTTTAAAGCCTATCAGGCAGCGCTGGGTGATGAGATGTCACATGCTTATGTCGGCTCACTCAAAGCGAAAAAGGATATTCAGTTCAACGCGAAAGTATTGTTATCTAAAAATAACGAATAATTAAGCGTACTGAAGTAAAAAAGGAGGGCATTGCCCTCCTTTTTTTATTGCGGTGCTTTCGGTGTTTTAAATACTACGAACGATCAAGTCAAGAAAAGTCGCCCCTAGGGACGAAAGCAGCCAGGCAAATGCCAAACAGTTAAGCATGACCGTTGCCGAAAAAATGATTTGAAAAGACAGTTTTTTGGATTTGTGGCGAAATACTCTTTGCGCCAAAATTGCCCCCGGCCAGCCGCCAACCAATGCCAGTAGGTGTAGGGTTTTTTCTGGAGTGCGACTTTGGTAACGGATGGCAGCCGATTTATCTCGTCTGTAAACGATGAATGTTATGGCGCTTGCCACCCAATAACTCCAGAAAACCAATTCAGGCAGTTCGCCAGCCAGCATGGCAATGGTCACGCATGCAAGAAAGGTCATGGCAAAAAGCAGTTGCAGTGTGCCGTGATTGGATTGTGTTGACCGTTCCCTCTGTTGAAGCTTTGCTGGTTTGCGTATTTTTTTAGGGGTGTTTTTAGGATTGGTCACAATTGCTCACTTTAAGTCACCAGGTTTGATCAGTTCGCTGCACTTTTTTCTAAACCTTATTTCTAAACTTTATTTTTAATTGTCGAATCACGCCCTGAAGCAATGGTATGGACGCGTGACAATGACTTCAATGTGATTGTCATGAACATGCATTTTGATAATTATTAAGTGTGGTGTATATCAATAATATTTAAATATTATTATGATTAAAAACAATGAATTTTTTAATTTTATGGCACCTTTTTTTTGTTATTTTTGCCTAGGGATAGAGCGCCTATCCGCCATAAAAAACGCCTGTCTTTACAGAACAGGCGTTTTTGTTTGCAGCAATCCACTTAGTCGATTTGACCCGCAGCAGTGATATTCATACCACCATCTACATAGGTGATTTCCCCCGTCACACCAGAAGCCAGATCGCTCGATAAGAAGGCTGCGACGTTGCCGACTTCTTCAATGGTCACGTTGCGGCGCAGCGCTGCGTGTTTTTCGTTAAAGCCGATCATTTTGTCAAAGTCAGCAATACCGGAAGCGGCCAGCGTTTTGATCGGACCGGCGGATACTGCGTTGACACGGATGCCACGTGGGCCGAGGCTTTGAGCCAGGTAGCGCACGTTGGCCTCCAGGCTGGCTTTAGCGACGCCCATGACATTGTAGTTAGGCATGGTGCGCTCGGCGCCCAGGTAGCTCAGTGTGAGCAGGCTGCCGTTACGGCCTTGCATCATTGGGTAGGCGGCTTTAGCCATGGCGGAGAAGCTGTAGGAACTGATGTCATGCGCGATGTGGAAGTATTCGCGGCTGATGTTGTCCAGGTAATCGCCATCCAGGGCGACTTTAGGCACGAAGGCGATCGAGTGTATCAAGCCATCGAGGCCATCCCAGACTTTGGCCAATTCTACGAACAGATTGTCGATTTGTGCATCTTCGGCCACGTCACAGGGTAAAACGATGTTGGAGTCGAAGTCAGCGGCCAGGTCGCGTACACGCTTTTCGTGTTTGTCGACTTGATAGGTGAAGGCCAGTTCGGCCCCTTCACGTTTCATTGCGGCTGCAATGCCGTAGGCGATTGAACGGTTGCTCAGCAAACCGGCAATCAGAATTTTTTTTCCAGCAAGAAATGCCATGCTTGTTCCTGTTTGGTAGGTAGTTAGTTAAATCGGCTAGCGTGTGGTGTTGGAACGCGGGTCAAACACGTCACGCAGACCTTCGCCGAGCAGATTATACCCTAACACGGTAATTAATATGGCAAGTCCGGGGTAGAGCGAGAGCCACCAGGCAAACTGGATATACTCTTTGCCGTCGGTGAGGATATTGCCCCACGAGGCTTGTGGCGGCTGCACGCCCAGACCAAGAAAACTGAGGCCAGACTCAAGCAACACGGCACTGGCAATGCCTAGCACCACGCTGACGAGTACCGGCGTTAGGCTGTTGGGCAGGCAGTGTTTAAAAATCACCCGCCAGTCTTGCGCGCCGAGGGCGGTTGAGGCAGCGACAAATTCACGTTGAGTCAGGCTTAAAAACTCAGCCCTGACCAAGCGCGTGACACTCATCCACGAGGTGAGGCCGATCACAATCATGACATTGGTAATCGACGGGCTTAAAAAGGCAATCACCGCCAGGATGAGGAAAAAACTGGGGATGGAGAGCATGATGTCGACCAGGCGCATGATGACAGTGTCTACCCAGCCGCGGTAGTAACCCGCCAGGGCGCCCAAGATCACACCGATGGCCGTGGAAATACCCACCGCGACCAATCCCACCAGCAAAGACACGCGCCCGCCAAACAGCATACGGCTCCAGACATCGCGGCCGAGGCCATCGGTGCCCATCCAGTGTTCAGCAGAAGGGCCAATCAGAATTTGTTTGACTTGTACTGCATCGGGGTCATACGGCGCGATCCACGGTGCAAGCAGTGCTAGCAATAAAATGATGCCAATTAAACAGAGCCCGGTGACGGCGAGCGGATTTTGCAGGAGTTTTTGCATAGTGTCTGTGTTGCCTCGCGTATTGTTTGCCTAGCGTTGTGGCATGACGCCTCTGCGCAGACGCGGATCTGCCCAGGTATAAGCGAGGTCTGCCAGCAGGTTACCCATCAGCGTGAGCGCTGAGCCGATGGTGAGGATGCCCATCACCACCGGAAAGTCACGCATCATGACGGCGTCATAAAACAGTTTACCCATGCCGGGGATGGCAAAAATCGTTTCGGCAATCACTGAGCCGCCAATCAGGCCTGGCAGTGATAAGCCGACCAGGGTAATCAGTGGCAGCAGGGCATTACGCAAGGCGTGTCGATAGGTGACCGTGCGGTCACTGAGGCCTTTGGCGCGTGCAGTGGTGACGAAGTCCTGGCTGAGCACGTCCAGCATGCCGTTTTTCACAAACATAGTGACCCCGGCTAGGCCTGTGATGGCCGGAATGACCACAGGCAAGAATAAGTGCATTAACAGGTCTTGCGCTTTTTGCCAGGCATCCAACTGAGTATAATTCAGGCTGTGCAAACCAGAAATCGGAAACCACGGGTGTATGACACCCAGCCAATACATGAGCAGTAAAGACAGCCAAAAGCCGGGGATAGAGAAGCCGATAAAGTTAAACAGCGTAATGCTACGGTCTGGCCAGCGGCCATATTGTTTGGCCGCGATAACACCCAACGGTACGGCCAGGGTTAAGGTGAGCAGCAGGCCAACAATATTCATCAGCAGGGTGATGGGTAGCGCTTCCTGAATCATGCCAGGCGTGGTGTTGCCGTCTTTATCGGTTTCTGCCCAAAACACCGGTTTTTGGTGGCTGGCAAACGAGTGGCCAAAATCGAGGTGCACCATGCGCTCCAGCCAGAGCCCATATTGGACGATGATGGGTTTGTCCAGGTGATAGAGTTCGCGCAGCTTTTGGCGAGACTCTTCAGATGATTTAGGGTCAAAGGCGGCCTCGGTGCTGGTGATGTCGCCCGGAGCCAGGTGCATGATTAAAAAAGAAATCAGACTGATGCCGATTAGCATCGGAATCATCCACAATATACGTCTGACTAAATAATGAAGCATGCTTATTCTGCCTGTATTTGCGTGCGCCTGAGCGGCTCAGGAATATACCATTTTTGTGAATCATAACTCACCCCGGCGGGTGGCACCGGGTGCATAATGCCTTGCACGCGTTTGTGGATAGCGGTCAGGCCATAACCGGCAGACAAATACACCAGTGGGCTATCGTCATAAAGCCTTTTGGCGAAATCATGGTAAATCTGCATGCGTTTTTGTGGGTCAAATTCCAGGCGGCCTTGTTCCAGTAATTGATCAACAGCAGGATTGTTGTAACCAATAAAGTTAAACTGGCCCGGGCCTTGCTGGCTGGAGTGCCAGATCGAGTATTGGTCAGGGTCCAAGCCCAAGCCCCAGCCCATGACCACGGCGTCAAAGTCTCCAGGTTTGATAAAGTTCGTGAGCAGGCTAGCCCATTCCAGCGTGCGGATACGCGTATCAATACCGACTTCTTTTAAACGGCGCTGGATAATCACGGCCGTTTTTTCACGCTGTTTATTACCGAGGTTGGTCAGCACCTCAAAAGACAACGGTTTGCCGTTGCGCTCGATAATACCGTCACCATTGGTGTCTGTATAACCGGCTTCGGCCAGTAATTGCTTGGCTTTGGCCGGGTCAAACGGGTAGGGCGTTAAGTGTGGGTTGCTCCAGCGTGTGCCAGGCTTGTAGGGCGAGGCAATGGCAATGCCCAGGCCGAGATACACGCCGTCGATAATTTCTTGTTTGTCTATGGCGTAATTAATCGCTTTACGCACACGCACGTCGTCAAACGGTTTGCGTTTAAGGTTAAAACCAAGGTAAGTGTAGCTGTTGCCTAGCTCTTTATACTGATTCAATCTGGCCTGCAGCGCCGGGCGCGACGGGATAATGCGCGCATAGGTAATCGGGTCCAGCGTCATGCTGTCGATGTTGTCCGCCATCAGCTCCAGAAACTGCGCCGCCGGGTCCGGGATAATACGTTCAATT
Organism: Methylophilus sp.; assembly: GCF_008015755.1. Taxonomy (GTDB): domain Bacteria; phylum Pseudomonadota; class Gammaproteobacteria; order Burkholderiales; family Methylophilaceae; genus Methylophilus. Next base: position 12,092 of record NZ_SSGF01000001.1, read on the forward strand.
AATTGATCAATATTGGCAGGTCCTAGCACTGATTTAGGGTTTTTTTCGAGCTTGATATATTCGCCATGCCGCCATTCTTTTAACTGGTAGTAATGGCTGCTCAATGGTTTTTGCGCAAAATTGGTGGTGTGGATATCTTGCCCGGCCAGTTTGTGTTTGGGGAGCACTTGCAGGCTGGCCCAGCTTTCTAGGGCCGGTGCAAACGGCTGTGAATAATGCACAATAAACGTCTGTGCATCAGGCGCTTCTGCCTTGGTGACCAACTGGTAGTCAGACGCGTACGGGCTATGCGTTTTTTCGTCAGTAATCAGTTGCCACGTAAACAGCACATCGGCACTGGTCAGCGGTTTGCCATCCGCCCATTGCAAACCAGGTTTAAGCTTAAAGGTAATGGTTTTTTTGTCATCAGCCACTTGCCAGGCGGCCGCCAGCTCTCCAGCGAGGTCCAAGTGCTGGTCATATTTGAGCAGGGAGTTAAACAGGTTGGCGCCGATCGCCAGTGAGGCCGATTCGCCAGCCACCATGCCTATCATGCCACTCGGGTCTGACGGCATGGCGCTGATCATGGTGCCACCAGGCTGGGCAGGATAGGTTTGGTTTAGTGCTGCTGTCTGCGGGCCCTCTGACTCAGGGCTACAGGCAATCAGCCCGCTACACAGCAGGCCCAAGATCAGCCGCTGACCCGCCAACGCATGCGCTGTGGTGCAATTGAAATGCATACCGGGCAATGGTCGATGGGTCATGGTGGGTGGCCGTGTCAGTGTTTAGTCTATTTGGTTTTTTTACTATGCGAAGTACTTGTCTTTTTGTGCGAAGAAGACTGCGCACTGGATTGCTTTTTGCTTGAAGCCGATGTTCTTTTATGACTAGTATTAGCACTGCTTTTTGAGCTGCGAGACTGGCCACTGCTACTAGAGTTACTTTCCTGTTTTTCCAGCTGCAACACCTGGCCAACCGCCAGATTCTTCGATTTCAGATGATTTTGTTGCATGATCTGTTTACTGCTGATGCCGTAACGTTTCGCCAGTTTTGCCAATGTATCACCTTGTTTAACCTTGTGCGAGATAGCACTCGATTTACTCGACGATTCTCTTTCAACCGGTATCTCAATCGGCAATTGTGCCATGGCCGCGACATCAATCGGCCGGGTCAGCCCTGATTGCACACTGGCAGGGACCAGCAACGGCCTACGCACGATGAGATTACGGTTGGGTTTGAGGTTATTGGTCGCGCTTAGTTCATAAATACTGATGCCAAACTGGCTGGCAATGGCGCCCAGGCGCTCACCACGCTTGGGCTGGTAGCTATGCCAATTAGACAATGGGCGGTTATAACCACTGAGGTTGTTGGTGAAGTTGCTGGCCGCCCAGGTGGGCAGTAATAGCTTTTGATAGCTGTTTTCGGTAATCAGCACGGGGCGCGTAAAGCTGGGATTTAACGCATTAAATTCTTCTAGTGAAATCCCCGCCAGTTCCGCAGCCAGTTTGGCGTCAATCTTGTTCGGCGCTTGCACGGTGGTGAAATACGGCTTGTTAGGAATCTCGTTGAGCGTTAAACCATAATTTTCAGGGCGAAAAATAATGTTTTTAATCGCCTGCAATTTAGGTACGTAATTGCGGGTTTCGTCTGGCAAAGACAAATGCTGGTAATCAGTGGGCAGCCCTAGCTGGCGGTTGCGCTCAATTGCGCGTGCCACGGTACCTTCACCAGCGTTGTAAGCGGCGAGTGCCAGGTCCCACGCACCAAACATGGTATAGAGCTTTTGCAGGTAATTGAGTGCCGCTTGGGTGGCTGCCGTGACGTCTTTACGCGAGTCTTTCCAGTAATTTTGCTTGAGGCCAAAATCCTTACCGGTGGAAGGAATAAACTGCCAGATGCCTGAGGCTTTGCTGGTAGAAAGCGCCTTCGGGTTAAAGCCGCTTTCAATCATGGGCAGCAGGGCAATTTCGGTCGGCATGCCTCTTTTTTCAACTTCAACCACAATATGGTAAAGATATTTTTTGCTGCGCTCCAGCATGCGTGACACATAGTCCGGGCGCGAGGCATACCATTGCTCGTGCTTGTTGGTGTAGGTGGAGTCGATGTCCGGCATATTAAAGCCGTCACGCACGCGATCCCACAGGCTGTCCTGCAGGGTTAGTGAGTCTTCAAACTGGTAGCTGGAATTATAATTTTCTGTGTCCGGGCCGCCATAACTCTCATCATAACTGCCGTTGTCATCCGACATATTGGCTGGCTCTACATATTCAGCCAATGCCAGTAATGGAAAGGCTGAGAGTGCAGCACATAGCAATAATTTTTTAAAACGCATGACGGTAATACTTAATCCTGAGGCTGTTGCACAAGCTGATCCTTGGAAAAACTTGCACATGCATTGATAAACCGGGTGGCCGCTAAGGCCATACCAACCAGCACGTGATTGACGTAACGCACACAAGCGCCTGAAAGAGGACATCATTCTACGTTAATTTTTCAGTGAGACAAGCCCTTGCGACGGTGCGGGCTTTGTGTGTGCAAGCTGGCTTGTGCGCGCCATGCCTAGAATTGGTTGCGGCGTGCACGTAGTTCGGTAAAGACATCCAGCGTGGGCCAATTTAAAAAGGCAGGCAGATGTGACAATGCCTCGCAACGCAAAAAGGGATTGGTGGCTAGTTCCAGGGCGAGGGTGGTCGGCAGTGTTGGTCGTTCTCTGGCGCGTAAGGCTGCCGCGTCTTGCGCACGTTGTTGCAACTCCGGGTTGTCAGGGTCCACCGTTTGCGCAAAAGCAATGTTGTGCGCTGTGTACTCATGTGCAGGATAAATCAGCGTGGTAGTGGGCAGGGCGGCGATTTGTTGCAATGAGGCATGCATTTGTGACGGCGTGCCCTCAAACAGGCGGCCGCAGCCAGCACCAAACAGCACGTCACCGCTAAACAAGTGCTGACGATTAAGGTAGTAGGCGATATGGTCCAGCGTATGGCCTGGCAACGATAGCACGTCAATCGTGAGTGTGCCAAAGTGGCTAAAGTAGATTTGGTCGCCTTGTTGCACGCGGCTGGCTTGTAATGCGCGGTAGACCGGCAGATCACTGTACGGTGCGTAGACCGGGCACTGCCAGTGCTGTTGAAGCACGGCGGCACCGCCAACATGGTCAGAGTGGTGGTGGGTCAGCAAGATGCCGACTAGCTGCAACTGGTGAGCTTGTAACGCTTGTTCTACCACTTCGGCATCGCCAGGGTCGACCACCAGGGCATGCTGGCCGCAGTGAATCAGCCATAAATAATTATCGCTAAAAGCGGGCAGTGCGCTGATCGCTAGGCTTGCAGAAGTGTCGTGCATCCCGCATCATTGAAAAAAATGGTCATGCTTGTCAAGGCACAATCGTGTTTAACTGCTTGTTTGATCGCTTTAGGTTTATTTGTAGCGTGTTATTTTTGATTAGTGTTATTTCTGGCATTTTTGGGAGTTACTCTTGCAATCCAGCCAGCCTGTTACCTCGAGTGCGGCCACTTTTGATGCGATAGCGTTGGGCCGATATATTGCGCAGCACGAGATTCCGCGATATGCGCAAACCGTGGCTGATGTGTTTGGTTTTCACGCCTTGCAGATCGGCTGGCCGACCCATGATTTGCTTGAGCATTGCCGTATTCCCTATAAACACTCATTGCAGCTAAGCCCCACGCCCAATGCATCGCTGCTGTGTGAAAGCGAATTTTTACCGTTTGCCGAGCAGTCAGTCGACCTGGTGTGCATGCCGCATGTGCTGGAACAATGTGCTGATCCGCAACAAACCCTGCGCGAAGTGTTCCGCGTGCTGGTACCCGAAGGCACGTTGGTGCTGACAGGCGTGACGCCAGTGAGTGGCTTGGGAGTGCGTGCGCGTGTCGGTCAGTTTAAAGAGGCTGGTCACTTTCGACGCCTGTTCACCGCCAGGCGTATACGCGACTGGCTGAATGTGCTTGGCTTTGAAGTTGTGCACAGTGGTAGCTTGATTCACGCTTTACCCATTAATGATCCGCTATGGCTAGCACGACAATCTTGCCTCGAGCGCTGGGGTCGCCACACTTGTGGTATGACTGGCGGCGTGTATTTTTTGGTGGCGAAAAAGAGAGTGTTGAATGTCCGTTTGCTCAAACCAGAATGGAAAAAATCGCCGCTTAACCACGCCTTGCAGGTTCGAAAAGGCCAATCCAGCATACAAAAACAAGTACAAAAACAGTTAGAATGCGCGGATGTCGACTCAACAATGGATAGAAATGTACGCTGATGGCGCCTGCAAGGGCAACCCAGGCGTCGGGGGCTGGGGCGTTTGGCTCAAAGCGGGTGAACACGAAAAGTCACTGTGTGGCGGTGAGGCGCTCACCACCAATAACCGCATGGAAATGACGGCAGTGATTCAAGGGCTGCAAGCATTGAAAAAACCCTCACAAGTGAAGGTGTATACCGACTCTAGTTATGTGCAAAAAGGCATGACAGAGTGGCTGGCAGGCTGGAAAAAGAAACAGTGGCGTACGGCGGATAAAAAGCCAGTCAAGAATGCCGACTTATGGCAGATACTGGATGGATTGGCGGCCACGCACCAGATCGAATGGATCTGGGTAAAGGGCCATGCGGGCAATGAAGGCAATGAACGCGCCGATGCATTGGCTAATCAGGGCGTGCTGACCGTGGCGGCGAGTTAAAAGGACTGATTGATGAGACAGATTTTTCTCGATACGGAAACCACCGGTTTATACCCGGACCAAGGGCATCGCATTATTGAAATTGCCGCGGTGGAAATTTTTAATCGCAGACCGACCCAGCGTCATTTCCATATTTATATCAATCCAGAGCGCGAGATTGACCCCGGTGCGCAAGAGGTGCATGGTATTTCGCTAGAGTTTTTGCAAGACAAGCCTTTGTTTGCAAGCATTGCCGCAGAATTTATTGCGTTTATCCGTGGTGCCGAGTTGATTATCCATAATGCGCCGTTTGATGTTGGCTTTTTGAATATGGAGCTCGCCAAACTCGGCCAAGATAAGCTGGAAACTTATGTCAGCGGTATTGTCGATACCTTGAAAATGGCCAAGGACATGCGGCCAGGCCAACGTAACAACCTGGATGCCTTGTGCCGACACTTTGGTATTGATAACTCGCAGCGTACTTTGCACGGCGCGTTGCTGGATGCGGAGTTGCTGGCTGAAGTCTATATCGCCATGACGCGCGGCCAGGAGAGTTTGCTCATGGAGTTATCCAGTCCGGTCGAGCAAGCAACGCAGGCAACTCTGTCGGTAGATTTTTCTGCCTTAAAGTTGTTGCCTGCAGATGAAGAGGAGTTGGCCGCGCATCAACAATACATCGCCGGCTTGGCCAAGGCTGGCGCAACAAGCTGGTAAGGCAGTCAATCTTGATTAACGTGGTGTCATCTGTGTTGATCAAGTATTTGAAACGCTTACTGCTGCGCTAGTATTAAACAAATATCAATCAGCACAATCACTTTGAATGTAGGTCTTTTATGCTCACAGAAACCATTGTAGTGACCGGCGGCGCCGGTTTTATTGGCAGCAATTTTGTCAATGCCTGGGTCAGGCACCAATTGGGGACCGTGATCAATCTGGATAAGCTGACCTATGCTGGCAACATGGAAAACCTGGCCGACATCAGCCAACATCCTCAGCATATATTTGTGCATGCGGATATTGGTGATCGTGCCGCTGTGAAAAGCTTGCTGGAAACGCACCGGCCACGCGCGGTCCTTAATTTTGCGGCTGAGAGCCATGTTGACCGCTCCATTCATGGGCCGGATGCGTTTATTCAAACCAATGTCGTTGGTACTTTTAATTTACTGGAAGAGGTACGCGCTTATTGGCAGGCCTTGCCGGTAGACGAGCAACAGCAGTTCCGTTTTCTGCATGTCTCTACAGACGAAGTGTACGGCTCGCTGGGGCCGACTGATCCAGCGTTTAAAGAAACCAATACCTACCAGCCCAATAGCCCGTATTCAGCCTCAAAAGCGGCCTCTGATCATCTGGTCCGTGCCTATCACCATACCTATGGCTTACCCACGCTGACGACCAACTGTTCTAACAATTACGGTCCGTATCACTTCCCTGAGAAGTTGATTCCGCTAGTGATCCACAATGCCTTGTCTGGCCAACCATTGCCTATTTATGGCAACGGCAGCAACATTCGCGACTGGTTATATGTAGAAGACCATTGCAGTGCGATTCGTGAAGTGTTGGCTAAAGGCAAAGTAGGGGAAACCTACAACATTGGTGGCTGGAATGAAAAAACCAACCTGGAAGTCGTGCATACATTGTGCGACATCCTCGATCAGGAGCGGCCCAAAGCGCAAGGCAGCTACCGTGACCAGATGACTTTTGTGAAAGATAGGCCGGGCCATGATGCGCGCTACGCCATTGATGCCAGCAAGATTGAGCAAGCATTAGGCTGGAAGCCGCAAGAAACCTTTGAAACCGGCATCCGCAAAACCGTACGCTGGTACCTAGAGCACCATGAGTGGGTGGCGAGAGTGACCAGTGGTGAGTATCAACATTGGTTAAACAAGAACTACCATGAACGTGGTGAGGAGCTCGCATAATGGCAAGAAAAGGCATTGTATTGGCAGGGGGCTCCGGCACGCGTTTATACCCGGTGACACAGGTGGTTTCCAAGCAGTTATTGCCAGTGTATGACAAACCCATGATTTACTACCCGTTGTCGGCACTCATGCTGGCTGGCATACGAGAAGTGCTGATTATTTCTACGCCCATGGATACGCCACGCTTTAAAGAATTACTCGGCGATGGCAGCCAGTGGGGCATGCGGATTGAGTATCAGATACAACCCTCCCCAGATGGCCTGGCGCAAGCATTTATTTTGGGCGAATCTTTTATTGGCAACGATACCAGCGCGCTGGTGCTGGGTGATAATATTTTTTATGGTCATGAGCTGGGGGCCATGGCGATGGCGGCCGGGCAGCGCGCACAGGGCGCCACGGTGTTTGCCTACCCGGTGAATGATCCTGAACGCTATGGCGTGGTGGAATTCGATGCGCAAGGTGCTGCCATTAGCCTGGAAGAAAAACCGACCCAGCCAAAATCCCGCTACGCAGTGACTGGCCTGTATTTTTATGATCAGCGCGTGGTCGAGATTGCCAAAAATCTGAAACCATCTCCGCGTGGTGAGCTGGAAATTACCGACGTCAATAAACAGTACCTGGCTTGGGGCGACCTCAACGTTGAAGTGATGGGGCGTGGCATGGCCTGGCTGGATACTGGCACGCACGAGTCTTTGCTGGAGGCGAGCGGCTTTATTCAAACCATAGAAAAACGCCAGGGCTTGAAAATTGCTTGCCTGGAAGAGATTGCCTATCGCCAGGGCTTTATCAATGCCGAACAACTGGATAAATTGGCGGATAAATACGCCAAAAATGGCTATGGACAGTATTTGAAACAGATTCTTAAAGAGCAGGTGTTTTGATGCAGGTGGTGGCAACAACGATTCCAGAGGTGTTGATTCTGGAGCCCAAACTCTTTGGCGATGCGCGTGGTTTTTTTCTGGAAAGCTTTAATGCCAACACCTTTAAAAACTGCACCGGGCTCGATGTACAATTTGTGCAAGATAACCATTCGCGCTCTGGCAAAGGCGTGTTGCGCGGCCTGCATTACCAGATACAACAGCCGCAGGGCAAACTGGTGCGCGTGGTGCAAGGCGAGGTGTTTGACGTGGCAGTTGATATGCGTAGCCAATCAGCGACCTTTGGCCAGTGGACGGGCGCGCATTTGAGTGCAGACAATCACCGTCAATTGTGGATTCCACCTGGGTTTGCTCATGGTTTCGTCGTACTGACAGACACGGCAGACTTTCTGTATAAAACCACGGACTATTATGCGCCGCAGCATGAGGCCTGCTTAAAGTGGGATGACGCTAAGGTTGGCGTGCAGTGGCCATTAGCGCAGGCGCCTAGCTTGTCAGCCAAAGACCAGCAAGGATTGTCGTGGGCAGAGGCACCTAAATTTGATGCGATTTGAACAGTGTTAATGTCGTCATGAAAAAAATTCTATTAACCGGCGTCAGCGGTCAAGTTGGTCACGCATTACAACAGCAATTGGCCTTAGAACTGGCCGATGAGTGGCAGGTGGTGGCTTGTGATCGCCAACAACTGGATTTAACGCAGCCTGAGCACATCCGGCGTGTGGTGCGCGACATTGCGCCAGATTTGATTATTAATCCGGCAGCGTATACGGCGGTCGATAAAGCCGAGTCTGAGCGTGAATTGGCTGATGCGATTAACGCGACCGCGGCAGGCGTACTGGCCGAAGAAGCGGCAAGACTAAAGATCGGGCTGATTCATTTTTCAACAGACTATGTCTATGACGGTACAAAAAATGGCGTTTATACAGAAGATGATGCTGTCAACCCGCTCAGCGTCTATGGTGCCAGCAAACTGGCCGGTGAGGAGGCCATTAGACGCGTTGGATTGCCGCACCTGATTTTGCGCACCAGTTGGGTCTATGGCAGCTATGGCAAAAACTTTCTCAAAACGATTATCCGCCTGGCCCAAGCGCGTGAAAACCTGCGCATTGTGGCAGACCAATATGGGGCACCGACGGCGGATATTGCCATCGCCAGGGCGGTGACAGAATTAGTCACACGCTGGCATCCGGAAGATGCAGCGCAAACCGGTGTGTATCATCTGGTCAATCGCGGGGAAACTTCCTGGTGTGGTTTTGCCAGTGAAATTGTGGCGCAGTACCGAGCATTGGAAACTTTGCGTGGCTGGCCTGCATTGGCGGTGAAAGAGATTGCGCCGATTGCTACAGCCGAATATCCAACACCCGCCAAACGCCCGGCAAATTCAAGGCTGACTACAGCTAAGCTTGAGCAAACGTTTGGCGTGACCCTGCCTGAGTGGTCTATCGCCTTGAATCAGGTGATGGCTGAGTTAGTGGTGAGTGTGGCTGATTAATTAGAACGGCTAATTAAGCCAAAGCAACATTAAGTAGCGTCAAACGCATCCGTCCAGCTATTGGGCGTTTCGTAGAGCCTGACTTTCATAAGCTTGAGATGATTGCCAAAAGTGTCAGTATATTGTGCTTTGAGTAACCTGAATGCTTCCGCAGCCATGTTTTCGGCTGTCGGAATGGTCGGGAAGATAATGGTTTTGTGATTGGGCAGGCTATTTAAGAAATCCAGCACTGCCACGTCCCCCTTGTAGACCAGAAAAGCATGGTCCCAGCGGTCAACAATGGTTTCACGGGCAATCCGTTTAACGTCTGCGAAGTCCATCACCATGCCATTTTCTGAGGCATGCTCAGCATTGATGATCTCACCCGAGAGGGTAATCTCTATGGCGTAACGGTGGCCGTGCAAATTGCGGCATTGGCTTTTGTGATCAGGAATGCGATGTCCGGCATCGAATTCCAAGCGTGTAGTAATTTCCATCCAAGTATTATATCAGGCAACGATATATCAGTAACCTGACAACACAGCTAAACCAAAGTAATACCAGTCATCTTTGCGTGCGAGTTGCGTGATGATGACATCAGGCGCTCTTGGCCTGCATGCATACTGTCGGGCTGATTAATACAGGTCGTCAATATTCATCAGAACATCTTCATCCGCAGAGTAGTGCTTGTGGCTCTTTTCATAATTGCCGTAGCTGGACTCAAAGTCATCGACTTCATCGCCAGCAAAATCTTCCAGCATTTGGTCAATTTTTTTAAATTTGTCGGTAGGCGTTGCTTTTTGTAACATGGTGATCTCCCAGTACATCATTAACTTACTCAAACATGTCAGTCCTTGCTGTTCTTGGTAAAGCATTAGCATAGACTATGCCAATGATCATTTTTGTTCCTTACAATTTTATTAACGGCAACTATTAAAAAAAGTAAAATATGCGTCATTCATACAGAACAATCAAGCTAACTGATTGTCTGTAAAGGCACAACATAAACATAAGACTCAGGAGAGATGCAATGCGCGGTGTGATATTCATGTTATTAAGCTTAGGCAGCTATTCGTTGGCGCAGGCTGACTGTGCGCCGCTATATCAGCACCAATTTAAAACCTTGCAGGGGCAGACTGTCGATTTTTGTCAATTTCAGGACAAACCCATCCTGATTGTGAACACCGCCAGTAAATGTGGCTTTACGCCCCAGTTTGAGGCGCTGGAGGCCTTATATGAACAATATAAGGACAAAGGTCTGGTCGTGATTGGCTTTCCGTCAAATGACTTCAGGCAAGAGCCAGGGAATAACAAGCAAATTGGCGATTTTTGCAAGCTGACGTATTCAGTCAAGTTTCCCATGGTTGAAAAATCCAGTGTGGCTGGCAGCACGGCCAATCCCTTGTATCAGCAATTAATCAAACAAACCGGCCAGGCACCGCAATGGAATTTTTACAAATATGTGATCTTGCCAGGCGGCCAAAAAGTTTATTCATTTAATAGCATGACGCGGCCTGAGAGCGAAGAGATCATAAGCAAGATCAAACCTTATCTCAAATAGCACTTATGTTAGCAGCTGACCTGCTGCTTTTTTCAGCAGGTCAGGGCGCCAAATAAAACGATATGAAGTTTTTTTCATGTTTTGTCGTGAAAGCCGTTGACAAGACTTCTAGCCATCATTAATATGGCGCCTTCTTTGAATTGCACTGCAAAACGAAGAGCAGCATTACCAGAGATTCGGGGGTATAGCTCAGCTGGGAGAGCGCTTGCATGGCATGCAAGAGGTCAGCGGTTCGATCCCGCTTATCTCCACCAAGTGATTGAAAATATTGAATTTTTTAAAAAATAAATATTTTAATTATTTGAAAAACTGGTATAATGTTGAGGTTGTTAAATTTCTTAGGTCCCCATCGTCTAGAGGCCTAGGACACCTCCCTTTCACGGAGGCGACCGGGGTTCGAATCCCCGTGGGGACGCCAAAAATCACTTACGTGATTTCTAGCTTTAAATTCAAAGTATTTAGAAAAGCAATATGTCGTCATCTGTCGCACCAAGGTGCTTCCTTTATTGTTTTTTTTGATGCTATCTTAATAGCCTTTGTACATAAAAACCTCAGGGATTTTTCCGTGAGGTTAAATGCGTTTGTGCTGCGGCCTAGGCAGTATTATCATCTGTAGGTGACGCGTTATCACATGAGTAGCCTGTGCTGATCAACTTGAACAATCCCTGCAGTGGCTAGTCATTCAACCTTACCCAAACAAGGAAACAACATGAGAAAATTATTAGTCACTATCCAAGTGGAGTTAGATATTCCTGAAAGCTGGGATTTGGTCGAGCATCCAGACCAGGTGCAAGCGATTAAAATGGACGATGGGCAATACATGCACATGAGCTTTTTGCCGATGTTGACCAGAGACTTCACTGAAGAGGCTGAGTGGTCTAGCGAATGTTCTGAGGCGTTTACCGAGAAAGTATTAGATATGGTCGCCGATGAAGAAGTCTATATGAAGCTTGAAACGCACTAAAAGGTGACTGTCGTTTAGTCAACATCATAAAAAAGCCCGGCACTGCCGGGCTTGTTATTTCTGTCATTGCTTGGATTTATCCGCGGATATTACTTTGCGCAGAAAACTGCGATAACTCGACATAGGGTTGTGGCTGCCAACCTGCTGCGCGATGCTCTGCGACGACATTGGTAAAGATGCCGCCACGCACATAAAATTTGGCAGTGACGCGCATGAATTTTGGATCAATCGCGCTGACCAGATCATCTAGAATTTGATTGGTCACGGCTTCATGAAAGCAGCCTTCGTCGCGGAATGACCACATATATAGCTTCAGGCTTTTTAATTCCACACACAGCTTGTTAGGAATATAGTCCAAGTAAATGATGGCAAAGTCTGGCTGACCGGTTTTTGGGCACAGGCAGGTGAATTCAGGGATTTCCATGTGAATATGGAAATCACGGTGAGGATTCGGGTTATCAAAGGTTTCCAGTGTTTTCACTGGTTGGGCTGTCGGTTTGCCGCCAAGTAAATGTTCGTTCATCGCACTCATGTTTATTGATGGTTTCTGGGTAAAAATGGGTATTATAACGCTTAAGCAATCATTCAAATTCTTATAAGCGTTTTTCTTACTTTGCGTCTGACACATTTAAAACTTGCGGGGTTCAAGTCTTTTGTCGATCCGACCACCATACATCTGCACGGGCAGCGTGTGGGCGTGGTCGGCCCCAATGGCTGTGGCAAATCAAATGTCATGGAGTCGGTACGCTGGGTGCTGGGGGAATCCTCCGCCAGGGAAATGCGTGCAGATGCCATGGATGCCGTGATTTTTAACGGCTCGGCTAACCGTAAACCGATCTCCCGTGCCAGTGTTGAGCTGATTTTTGATAATAGTCTTGGCGGTGCCCATGGCGAATGGAGCCAATATGCCGAGATTGCCGTCAAGCGTGTGATCGAGCGCGATAAAGGCTCTACGTATTACATCAATAATATGGCGGTGCGTAGACGTGATGTTGCCGATTTATTTTTAGGCACTGGTCTAGGCGGCCGTGCCTATGCCATCATCGGCCAAAACACCATTTCTCGCATTGTTGAGGCCAGGCCAGAAGAGCTACGCGTGTTTCTGGAAGAAGCGGCTGGCATTAGCAAGTATAAAGAGCGTCGGCGTGAGACTGAGTTACGGCTGCGTGATACCCGCGAAAACCTTGAACGCGTAGAAGATATTTCGCGTGAAATGAACAAGCAGATTATCAAGCTGGAGGCGCAAGCGCTGGTCACACAGAACTTTCATGCTTTGCAGCAAGCGCACCAATTAGCCGAGGCGCAATGGTGGTGGTTACGCAAGCGCGATGCCGTGCTGGCGCATGAGGCGGCCTCACAGGTCGTTGAGCAAGCGGTGAATGCGCTTGAGGCGCAAATGGCTGGTTTACGCAATCACGAGTTGCAGCTTGAGCAGGCGCGCCAGCAGCATCAAGAAACTTCAAGCCAGTTGCACGCTGCACAAGCGGCATTTTATGAAGTGAATTCGCAGGTGTCTCACCTTGGCTTACAGGTCAAGCAGTCTGAAGAGGCAAGGGATCGCTTGTTGCAAGAGCAGCAGCAATTATTGCGGCAGATGGAGCATAGAAGCCAGCAACAGCAACAATTAAACAGTCAGCTCACTGAAAAAACAGCAGCCTTGGCCAGCGCTGCAGGTGCCGTGGAGCAGCATGTGCTGCATTTGCACACTTTGCAGCAAGGCTTGCCTGAACAGGCGAGCCAGTTACAGGCCATTCAGCAAGTGGCGAATCAGGCGCAGCAGGCGGTACAGCAGAGCCGTCAGCAGATGCAGCTTGAACAGAATAATGTGAATTTTATCCAACGCAACCTGACCGACGTCACGCAACGCCAGCAGCAATTGCAGCAAGAGCTAGGGCAGTGGGCATTGCCGGACATGCAGGCCTTGGATGTGCTTCAGCAGCAGCTTGCTGAGCAGCAATCGGCTTTACAGCATGAGGAGTCGCAATTGACGCTGTTGCGGGCAGAAGAAGCCGCGCAACAGCAGGCATTGCAAGAGGCGCGTCATCGCTGGCAACAGGCGCAACGTGCCTTACATCAGCAAGAGGCCGAAATTCAGTCGCTGCACAAGTTACAGCAAAGCATCAAGCAGGATCAGCAACTCGGGCCATGGCTGCAGAAAACAGGCATGCAATCGGCGCCGCGACTATGGCAGGCCATACAGATCGCTAGCCAATGGCAACCTGCGCTGGAGGCATTTCTGGGACATAAACTCAATGCCTTATTGCCGGAAACGCTCAGCGACTGGTCGCAATTGCCACATCCGCAAGCCGCGCTGGCGGTGGCCCAAGCCGCATCAGCGACAGAAGCCTTGCCAACGCAATGGCACGATTTACCTAGTTTATACAGCTTGTTGACGATTAAGCAGGCAGAGGCATCAGCTGCTTTGCAGCACTGGCTGGCGGGCATCTATGTGCTGGAGGATGTACAACAGCTAGCGCGCTATCAATCCCAGTTGCCAGTGGGCGTGAGTTTGCTGACCAAGAGCGGTGATGTTTACCAACGCCATAGCGCTGTGTTTCATGGTCGACAAAATCAAATACAGGGTGTGCTTGAGCGGCAGCAGCAATTGGATACCCTGCAAGTGCACTTTAGTGAGTCGCAGGCAGCTGTGACGGCTGCGCAGCAGCAGGTGCAATTGCTTGAGGCCAGCTTGCAAGCGGCTCGCCAGCAACAACAACACAGTCACCAGCGTATCAAGCAAATCACGGCCAGTATGCATGATACGCAAATGCAGGTGTCACGCCTGCAACAGGCTTATGACAATGCTGTGCGTCGACAGACGGCCTTACAGCAAGACATGGCTCAGACTGAAAGCCGCCACACCGCTTTGAGCGCAGAAATTGCGCAAGTACAAGCCAGCGTGATGCATCACCAGTCACAGTTTGCCGGGCTTGAGCACGCCGCGCGCGAAGCGCAGACACATAAACAACAAGCCGAGCAGGCTTATTTTAACTTGCGTGAAACGGTGCAACAGGCGGAAAAAGCGCATCAGGCGCAAGTGTTTGAGCAAACCTTACTGAGCAATACGGTCGCTGATTTGCAGCAACGCCTAACGCAAAATGAGCAAGAACATCAACACTTGCAGCACCGCCTGGTTGAGACCGAGCAGGCCTTGGCGATTAGTAATATGGAGGCGCTCAAGGCCAATTTGGCACATGCGTTAACGCAGCAGCATGTGTGCGAGCAAGCGCTGGCGCAAGCGCGCAACACCTTTGGTGAGCAAGAAGATGCTTTACAGGCGCTGGAGCGTCAGCGCTTGCAAGTCGAGCAGCAACTGCATCCGCTTAGAGACGCTCTGGAGCTAAAGCGCCTCAAGCAGCAAGAGTGCCGTTTGCAGGTCGAGCAATGTCAGTCTGCCTTGGCGGATACCGGGATGGATGAAGCGCTTATACAACAAGGCCTGGATATGTCAGGCACCGTGCAGGCTCTGGCGCAAACCACGCAAAAGTTACAGCAACAGATCCAACAGTTGGGCCCGGTGAATATGGCGGCCATTGAAGAACTGGCAGTTGAAAAAGAGCGCAAGGGCTATCTGGATAGCCAGCTTAAAGATTTGCTGACGGCGAGTGAAACGCTGGATGAAGCGATACAGAAAATAGACCGTGAAACACGTGGCAAACTGCGCGCAACCTACGATGCGGCCAACCGCAATTTTGGTGAGTTGTTCCAGACGTTATTTAACGGGGGCAATGCCAAGCTGGAACTGTTGGGAGATGAAATTTTGGATACCGGCGTGCAGGTATTTGCGCAGCCGCCTGGCAAAAAGAACACCACCATACAATTACTTTCTGGTGGCGAAAAAGCACTGACGGCGATGGCGCTGGTGTTTGCCTTGTTTAGATTAAATCCGGCGCCTTTTTGCCTGATGGACGAAGTGGATGCACCGCTGGATGACAGTAACACCGAGCGTTTCTGCCAGTTGGTGCGCGTGATGTCGGAAAAAACCCAGTTTCTGTTTGTGTCGCACAACAAAATCACCATGGAGATGTCACAACAGTTAATTGGGGTCACCATGCAAGAGTCTGGCGTATCGCGCATTGTCGATGTGGATATCGACGAGGCAATACGCATGCATGCGGCTTAATGTCAGTTTTGTTGTATCATTATGCAAGCGTTATTAAGGATTGTAAGGTCACATGTCTGATTTGTGGATGATATTGGTGTTGCTTGGGGTCAGCATCGTTCTGGCAGTGGTAGTTTTTAACTGGTGGCAGGAAAAAAAATATCGCAGAGATGTTGAATATCGTTTTAGCCATACCCGTGGTGATGTGTTGGATAGCGATGCTGCCGCGGTGAAAACTGCCGATGTTGCTCAAGCCGATGGCCAGAAAAAATCGCCGCTTAAAAAAGCCGATACCGATCAACGCGTGGTATCAGAAGACGTCGAAGGCTGGATGTCTGAGCCGCGCGTGCGCCAGTCAACCCAGTCAACCAAGATTGAGCCAGATTTCACTGTGGGTGAGTCAGCCAAAACAAAAATTAATGCTGCGACCACCGCTAGTTTTGATAAAAATGGCCTGAATTTACACAAACAGCCAGCGCAGCCACCTGCAAAGTCAACGGTGACGCCGTTGAAACCTGAGCCTGCAAAAACAGAACCCGCCAAAATTGAGCCCATCATTACTGCAAAGCCAGAGGTAAACGCCCCGGTTGCGCAATCTTTCGATGAGCCAGCTCCGGTGTTTGAACAACCAGTGTTGGACTTTCCAACCGCAGAAGAAGTTGTTACAGCGGAAGATGAGCCGCCATTGCCAGTGGCCGTGCATCCTTCTATGGATTGGATCGGCTTGATTGATGCGCCATTGGGCGTGATGCTGGCAGAACTAGAAGATATGCAAGCCGAAGTCAGAACCTTTCCTCAACATGCGGGCTTGTGGGCGCAAAGTTCGACCACGGGCGACTGGCAGGATGTGCTTGCACTGGATGCAAAAGCGTTGCAAGACCAAATACCCGCCAGCCAGGTTGCCTGCAGCTTGCAACTAGCTGACCGAGGTGGCCCGGTCGATGAGGAGACACTCAAGCGTTTCCAAAAGTCTATGGAAACCCTGGCGCGTTCGCTCGGCCTCACTGTGAACTGGCAAGGCGGCTATGAGCCCTCTACGCAGGCACAGTCTATCGATGCATTTTGTATCGAGGTGGATAAAGCGGTTGAGTTTCATGTGCTGGCCAATCAGGGCATGTTTCATGCCACCAAATTACGCGGACTGGCTGAAGCGTGCGGCATGGAATTAAGTGCGGATGGCCGTTTTGAGTGTTTTAATGCAGATGGTCAGCTTGCGTTTAGTGTACGCAACTACGAAGGCAAACCGTTTTCGGCCGAGATGCTGAAAACAGCAGTGATGACTGGCGTGACTTTTCAGCTGGATATCCCAACCACCCCAAATAATTTGCAAGTGTTTGACCATATGGTTGACATTGCTACCAGTATGGCGAGTAGCCTCAGTGCGAGCATGATTGATGTCAACCGCAAGGCCATCGGTGAGACGCAACTGGACAAAATTCGTCAGCAATTAAACAATATTTCTAAAGCCATGGCGGCACAAGGCATCATGCCTGGCAGCAGTCACGCCAAACGCCTGTTCTCCTGATCTTATGTCCGTTCCACAAGCTGCGCTGCATTTACAACAGCTCAAGCAACGCATTGCCGAATACGATTATCACTATTATGTGCTCGATGCACCACTGGTGAGTGATAGTGAATACGATGGCATTTTCCGTGAACTGCTAGCGCTTGAGCAGCAATATCCTGAACTGATTACATCAGACTCACCTAGCCAGCGGGTGGGTGGTCTGGCCTTGTCCGCGTTTGATAGTGTGCAGCATCGGCAAGCCATGCTCTCACTCAATAACGCGTTTAGCGACGAAGAGCTGGATGCTTTTGATCGCCGCGTGCGCGAAGGCACCGATCAACCGCAAGTAGAATACGCAGTTGAACCGAAATTCGACGGCCTGGCGATTACCCTGACTTACGAACACGGTGTGTTTGTGCAAGGGGCGACGCGTGGTGATGGGTATACCGGCGAAAATGTCACACATAACCTGAAAACCATCCGTGCGATTCCTAGTCGCTTAAACATGGTGCAGCCGCCAGCCTTGCTTGAGGTGCGCGGCGAAGTGCTGATGCTGAAAAAAGACTTTGAAAAGCTCAATCAACAACAAGCCGCCGCGGGCGCCAAACTATTTGCCAACCCACGCAATGCCGCAGCAGGCAGTTTGCGTCAGCTAGACTCGAATATCACCGCCAAGCGGCCTTTGCATTTCTTCGCCTATGGCCTGGGTGCCAGCGAGGGCGTGCCTGCCTTGCATTCACATGCTGAGGCTATGCAATATCTGGCCGATTTACGTTTCCCTGTTTCTGCCTTACGTGGTGTAAAAACTGGCGCACAAGGCCTGCGAGACTACTATGCCGAGATCGGTGCCAAGCGCAGCAGCCTGCCATTTGATATTGATGGCGTGGTATACAAAGTCAATGCTTTTGCCTTACAAGACGCGCTAGGCTTTGTGTCGCGGGCGCCGCGCTGGGCCATTGCACACAAGTTTCCGGCTCAAGAGGCCATTACGGTAGTAGAAGACATCACCGTACAAGTCGGCCGTACGGGCGCGATTACGCCAGTGGCGCGCCTGAAGCCGGTTTTTGTGGGCGGCGTCACAGTCACCAATGCCACTTTGCACAATGAAGATGAATTGCGCCGCAAGGACATTCATATCGGTGACACAGTCATTGTGAGGCGGGCAGGGGACGTCATCCCAGAAGTCGTGTCTGCCAAGCCTGAATTACGCCCGGCAGATGCTCGTGTCTTTGTCATGCCTGCAAGCTGCCCAGAGTGTGGCTCACACGTGGTGCGGCCTCAGGATGAAGCCGTAGCGCGCTGTACTGGCGGCCTGATTTGCCCGGCACAACGCAAACAGGCGATTACGCATTTTGCCTCTCGCCGCGCCATGGATATTGAGGGCCTCGGTGAAAAGCTGGTCGATCAACTGGTCGAGCGTGATCTGGTACATCACCTGGATGATGTGTATCGCTTGAGCCTGCCCGTATTAAGTGCGTTAGAGCGCATGGCTGAGAAATCTGCGCAGAATGTGCTGGCGGCCATTGAGAAAAGCAAACAAGCCACTTTGCCGCGGTTTATTTATGCGCTAGGCATCCGCAATGTCGGTGAGGCAACAGCCAAAGACCTGGCGCAGCATTTCGGTAATCTCGATGATTTAATGACAGCAGACGTGGAAGCACTGATGCAAGTCAACGACGTCGGCCCGATTGTGGCGGAAGGCGCTTACCAGTTCTTTCAGGAGCCGCACAACCGTGAAGTCATTGCCGCCATGCGTGCACTGGGGGTGCATTGGGCCGATATCACCAAAACGACCGCATCAGCCACTTTTGCCGGAAAAACCTTTGTGCTCACCGGCACCTTGCCGTCACTCAAGCGTGACCAGGCACAAGCCATGATTGAAGCCGTTGGTGGAAAAGTCAGTGGCAGTGTCTCGGCCAAAACCAGTTATGTGGTGGCCGGAGCAGAAGCCGGTAGCAAGCTGGAAAAAGCACTACAACTCAATGTGCCAGTGCTGGACGAGGCTGCTTTGCTCGCCCTGCTGCAAGCCTCTGCACCGTCCTCAGGCGTGACTGAAGAGACCGAACAATTAGCGACACCAACGCCATCAACCCAGCCGGATTTATTCTAAAATGTACTTAAAAACCACTTTAATATTAATTTTTAATTGTCTGATTATTAATGAGTCTTTGGCTAAAGATGCCGCGTTAGAGTCTTGTGATACGGCGCTGCGCAACCGCCAATATGCGCAAGCCATTCAAATGGCTGAAAAGCACGCGAATCAGGCAGAATTTTGGCTATGTAAGGGCCGCGCACAGTCTGGTTTGGCACAAAACGCTGCCGCGCAACAAAGTTTTAAACAAGCGATTAGCCTAAAGCCAGAAGGGCTAGACCTGATTTCTGCCCACATGCTGCTAGGCAACGCTCAGCTTGAAGCCAAAGTGCATGAAGCGGCGATCGATAGCTATCAACAAGCGCTCAAATTCAGTGAGCAGCAAAATATGCGCCGCTACACCCGTATTGCGCACAACCTGATTGGCGAAGCCTATTTTGACCTTGGCCAATATGCACAAGCCCTTAACGCGTTTGAAAACGGCGAAAAACTAGCCATGAACGATGACGAGCGCGCAGATAGCCACATCCATGAAGCCATGGCCTACCAGCAACTGCAACAAGCTGACAAAGCGATTGAGTACCAGCTCAAAGGCGTGATGATGCTCCGCAAGTCAGGTACGCCTGACCAGTATGCAGAAGCCAGCCTGACGTTGGGTAAACTGTTTGCCGAGAAAAAAGACTACGCCAGCGCAGACAAAACCTATCAACGCCTGATGGAATACGCCCACGACAACGGCGGTGACTTCTATGAAGCAAAAACTTCGATTTACTGGGCAGAAAGCAAGCGTGCACAAGGCGATACATCTGGCGCACAGCAGTTAATGCAACAAGCTGAAACCATGGCGGCCAGGTTAAAAGATGCTGAGTTAGATGCGTTGCTGCTGAAAGCAAAATAGCTAAGTATTTATCTAGTTAAGGCTAAATGTGCGAGGTTAAGCGATGTTTGTTTAATTGCGTGAGCCATTCATAGTGGATATCGGCAGCACGCAACGACCAAACATCAATTCCCGCAATTAAAAGATTTACCTTTTCTCACGAATCCCCTGTAAGGTTTTCCTGTCATACGCGACTAACACGTACAAGCAATCACTTAGACTGGAAACGCTATGCTACTGGATAACAATCGCCGCAATCCTAGCGGTATTTTGCCCTCAGAGATCACGCCACAAGCCTTGTTTGAGCAGCGTCGCACGGTGCTGAAAGCGGCTGGTGCAGCGGCGGCGAGCCTGCTGTTGCCCACGCAAGCCTATGCGGCGCAAACGCTGGACTTTCAAAAGACCGCCTATGGCAAAGAAGAAAAACTAACCAGTTTTGAGGATGTGACCAGTTATAACAATTACTATGAATTTGGCACCGGCAAAGAAGACCCAGCGCGTGAAGCTGTGTTGCTTAAACCAACGCCATGGACACTCAAGATTGAAGGCGCAGTGAAGCAGAATAAAACCATTGGCATTGAGCAATTGATGAAGCTGGCGCCGCTAGAGGAGCGGATTTACCGCATGCGTTGTGTCGAGGGCTGGTCTATGGTGATTCCCTGGGTGGGATTGCCATTAAAGGCATTGATTGACTGGGCGCAGCCGACAGGCAATGCCAAATATATTGAGTTTATTTCTTATAATGACCCGCGACATATGCCAGGCGCGCGTATTCCGGTGTTGGATTGGCCTTATGTTGAGGGGCTGCGTATGGATGAAGCCATGCAGCCGTTAACCATTCTGGCGGTCGGCTTGTATGGCAAAGTGTTGCCTAACCAAAACGGTGCGCCTGTGCGTCTGGTGGTGCCTTGGAAATATGGCTTTAAAGGCGCCAAAGCGATTAGTACGATTCGCTTTGTTGAGCACATGCCGCATACCAGCTGGGTGAAAGCTGGCGCGCGTGAATATGGTTTTTATGCCAATGTGAACCCGTCGGTGGATCATCCGCGCTGGACACAGTCCTCAGAAAAACGAATCGGCTCAGGCTTGTTTGCCGGACGCATTAAAACCAGAATGTTTAATGGCTACGATGAAGTGGGGCAGTTATATGCCGGCATGGATTTACAGAAAAACTTTTAGCATGGGATTGTCACAGCGACTCTCTGCGATCTCTCCCAAAACTTGCATTCGCTGGCTCAAAGCGATGATTTGGCTGGGCGCGCTGGTGCCAGTGTTGCGCTTGGTTTATTTGGGCGTGAGCGACGGTCTGGGGGCGAACCCGGTTGAATTTATTGAACGCTCAACCGGCACCTGGGCATTGGTTTTTTTATTGGTGTCGTTGAGTATCACGCCGCTGCGGCAATTGACGCAACAAGCATGGCTGATTGCCGTGCGCCGCTTGCTAGGCTTGTGGATGTTTGCTTATGCCTGTTTGCATGTGACTAGTTATTTGTGGCTGGATTACCAGTTTGACTGGGCAGACATTGTGAAAGACATTATTAAGCACCCTTATGTGCTGGTTGGCGCCGCCGCTTTGCTGCTGACGGTGCCTTTGGCAGCCACGTCTAACCAGCAAGCGATCCGTATGCTCAAGCAGCGCTGGAAAAGCCTGCACAAACTGGTGTATGTGATTGCTATTTTAGCTTTGCTGCACTTTTGGTGGTTGGTGAAAAAAGATGTGACTGAGCCTGTTATTTACAGTGTGGTTTTTGCGCTATTGATTGTTTTGCGCTGGCCATTATTGTCTAAAAAATAGACTGCCTTGTCCGGCGGACAATACGCGAAAATGCTGATTTTAAGACATGTTGTCACATCAATGTGACGGTTGCCGATGACAGTTGTTAATGTCTAGGTTTTGACAGCAATTTATCTTGACACCAATTTGCTTTTTGACACATTATCGCAAAGATAAATGGGAGCAGTCATGCCAGATTGACTCCCAACTACAATTCCCAGGGGGTGTGGCTTCTTAACAACCGATGAGCAGAGCGCGCTCCGTTGTCGGCAGTTAGATTTTGCACTGCGGTTGTGAAAGTTTGCGATGTCTATAGTCAATCTCATGCCAGGTGCAGTGGCGCTGGCAGACCATGTTTTGAACGTTTCACCGGAGCCAGGTGTTTCATTAAGCCTCTCCTCTCCTTTAGACCTGCTCGCTGCTTTAGATCAGTGGCGTTCACTGGTCGATGATTCCGCTTTTTATCTTGGCGTAGAAACAAATAGTGCGGGCGAATGCCTGAGGGTGTTGGCTGGTGATCTCATTGAGTCGGCAGATGACTTTTGGTCTCGTCTGCCACGGCTGACGCATGACCCGATTAAAGCCATTTTGTCACAACCCTCACCTCAAGTCGGCCAGCGCGTGTTACAGATTGCCTGTGATGAAGGCCAAAGCCGTTGGTTGGAGTGTCGTGTCTATTATTGCCGTATCAACACAGGCGAGTTACGCAGCCTGCTACTGGTGCGAGAGACCACCCATGAACACCTGTCGCTCTTGGCCTTTCAACAAGAAAAATTAAGGGCGGTTGCTTATGAGCGCTTTAACTTTTCTATTCTTGAATTGATCCTGAAGGAACAAGACACCGTTAAGGTGTTAGAAAAAATCGTGCGTGACATTGAGGCGATGCACAAAGATGTCTATTGCGCGATGGTCTTAACCGAAAATCTCGGCAAATTGGTACAGACTGTGATTGCGCCATCGCTACCGCCTGCCTTGCTGCAAACACTGCGCCAGTTACAGTTGCAGGCGGGCAATGGCTCCCTGGCAACCTCAATTGCCATGAAGCAGCGCGTGATTGTCGAAAACGTAATGACACACCCTTATTGGGTCAATCATCGTGAGGCTGCGTTTGCTTCTGGTGTACAGGCTGGCTGGTCAGAGCCTATCTTAAACGCCGATGGCGAAGTACTGGGCGCGTTTGCACTGTATTATCGCCAACCGCAAACTCCGAGTGCGCTTGAACAGTCGCTAATAGAGCAGGCAGCCAAGCTGATGAGTATTGTCGTGGATAGACACCTGTCACAAGAGTCTATACAAAGCCTGGCTTACCTAGAGCCGGTGACGGGCCTGCCTAACCGCAAACGGGTCTATGAGGTTTTGCAGCAATTGCGCAGCCAGCCTGTGGTAGGCGGCGAGCATTGGGGGCTGATATACATAGACCTCGATCATTTTAAATGGATTAATGAGGCGCATGGCCATACTGTAGGCAATATCTTGCTGCAACAGGTGGCCGAGCGCCTGCAAAAAGTGGCTGAGGCACACTTTATTGCCTGTATGGGCGGTGACGAGTTTCTAGTGTTGTTGTCTGGCCTGGCAACCCCGGCTGATAAGGCCTTGCAGCAGTTGTGGGCCATGCAGCACAAATTGCAAAAGGCGCTTGAGCGACCGTTTAAAATCGGCAGCCAAAAGCTGCCAATCACCGCTAGCATGGGTTTATGCAGCTTTGATACGCTGACCTCTGGCGACAAAGACTATGTAAAGGCCGCAGATATCGCCATGCACAAGGCCAAGCAGGCTGGGCGCAACCACGCCTGCCTTTATGAGCCAGGCATGCAAACTGAAATTGCAACACAAGTGATGCTTGAAGCGGAATTGCGCGAAGCCATTGCCCAACAGCAATTACGTTTGCATTATCAAGTCCAGGTTGACCATACCGGTCGCCCGTTTGGCGCTGAGGTGTTGCTCAGATGGCAGCATCCGCAGCGTGGCATGATTTCACCGCTGCAGTTTATTGGTGTGGCTGAAACCAGTGGCTTGATTATTGAAATTGGTATGTGGGTGCTCGACCAGGCTTGCGCGCAAATCGCGCTCTGGCAACAATCATTAAAAACACGTGAGCTGAGTTTGTCGGTGAATATCAGCGCGCGCCAGTTCTCCCAGGCTAACTTTATTGCCATGGTCAAAGCCTGCATCCAGCGCCATCAGATTAATCCGAATGCATTGCGGTTAGAGCTCACTGAAAGCGTATTGCTGGAAAATGTCGATGATGCGGTGCGCGTGATGGCCGAACTCAGTCAGATCGGCATTCAGTTCTCGCTTGATGACTTTGGTACCGGTTACTCTTCTTTGCAATACCTCAAAAAACTACCGTTGTATCAGCTTAAAATTGACCGCTCATTCGTCAATGATATTGTTACCGACAGCCATGACCGCACGATTGTCCGCACGATTATCGCCATGGCGCAAAGCATGTATCTGAGCGTGATTGCGGAAGGGGTAGAGACCCAGGAACAGATGGAGCTGTTGTTGAATAACGGTTGTCGCCGCTATCAAGGCTTTTTGTTCGGCAAACCCTTGCCCATTGAACAATTCAACACCTGGCTGCAGGACGCGCTGACTTAAGGTGGGGTGTTACCGGGCGTCGCCGCGGTTGGTGGCGCAAGCTCAGGAGCTGGCGTTGTATCAATAGACTCTGCTGTTAGCTCTTGCCGGGTGGCGATATTGCTGGTTTGTTGGGCACTGCTTTCAGCGGTTAACACACGTATGGTGATGCGGGTATTGAGCGCTTGCGCCAATGCGTTATCGCTGCTGGAGACTGGCTTGGTATCTGCTATGCCTATCGCGGTCAGTTGTTTGCTGGCAATGCCTTGTGCCACCAGACTGGCAGCAATATGCGCGGCTTGTGCGGCAGTCAGTTCCCAGCGTTTGCTATCGGCATTGGCCTCTCCACTAAATAGCTGTTTATCACTATGGCCTTCGACCTGTAGGGTACGGTATTCATTTTTAAGCTGTGCACTCAGGGCGTTTAAGACAGGCAGCGCCTGTGCAGAATATGTGGCCTGGTTGCCACTAAACAGCAAGCTGCTTTGAATATCTACTTCAACCCCGCGCTCAGACTGGTAAACCGTCACCAATTTTTGCTCAACCCAAGGCATGAGCGCATGGGCGATTTGTCTGCCAATCGCACGTACTTTTTCCTGGTCACGCTGTTTCTTTTCCTGATACAAATAACTGAGGGGCAGGGGCTTGAGTACCGCGCTCTGGTTTTGCAGCGTGGCTTGCGATTGCGCCTCAGGCGTATTTGTCTCGCCTGGCTTGCCTTGAAAAGCCGTCACAACGGCACTGGAAAGCGCCCGGTATTTATTCAGGTTGATGGTCGAGGTGGCATACATCACCACAAAAAAAGCAAACAGCAGGGTGATAAAGTCAGCGTAAGAGATCAGCCAACGTTCGTGGCTTTCATCGTCTTCGTCCAGCTTGCGGCGTCTATACATCACGATTCTCGCAAGTGCAGATATGATTCCAGGCGCTCAGTAACCAGTTTCGGGTTGTCACCACGGGCAATCGACACCCAGGCATTCAGCAACATCTCGCGCCTGGACATTTCGTGTTGAATATGACCTTTTAATTTGTTTGAAATCGGCAGAAACACCAGGTTAGCCAAGGCGACGCCATAAATAGTCGCGACAAACGCCACGGCAATGCCGCTGCCAATTTTGGCCGGGTCAGACAGGTTTTCCATGACATGAATCAGGCCCAATACTGCGCCCAAAATACCCACGGTGGGTGCATAACCGCCCGCAGCCGACCAGATTTTGGCAGCTTCTCGTTCTTGCAGTTCGTAGTAATACATATCAATCGCGCAGACTTCACGGATGCGGTCGGGTGGGGTGCCATCTACCAGCAGTTGCAAGCCTTTGCGTACAAACGGGTCTTGCTCGCGTTTGATATAACTTTCCAGGGATAACACGCTTTCTTTGCGCGCCTGCAGGCTCCATTGGTTAATTTTAATGGCGAGTTTTTTTCTGTCGTCTTGTGGGTGCACAAATACCAGACGCAGCATGCGGATGCCTTTGATAAACAACTTGAGTTCGGTTTGCAGTAGCACGGCGCCGGTGGTGCCTAAAATCACCACGGCAAACGCGGCGGGCTGCATCAACGAGTTGAGACGACCGCCATCAATGAGTTGCCCAAAGACCAGCCCAGCCAGCGCAATGACCAGCCCGGCGATACTGCCCCAATCCATCAGGCCACTCCGGTCCAGGACTTATCACGCATAGACGCACGCAAACGGGCCACTGCCTGGCTATGCAACTGGCAGACACGTGATTCTGAGACGCTCATAATGGCGCCGATTTCTTTGAGGTTGAGCTCTTGCTCGTAATACAGGCCCATAAGCATTTTTTCACGCTCGGGCAAGTGGTCAATCGAATCAATCAATGCTTCGCGGAAATCACTTTCCAGCAATGATTTGACCGGATCACTGGTGTCGTCATCGACATAGCGGTCAAGAAAGTGCTCGCCGCCATCGTCATCCTGAAAATCTTCGTAGTAAATCAGCTGGTGACCCTGGCAGTCGCTCAAGACATCATAGTAGTCCTCGAGCGTGAAATTCATGTGCTTGGCAATTTCAGATTCGGTCGGTGGGCGACCATGCTTTTGTTCCAGCTGTTGCACGGCCACCTCAATATCGCGCATGTTTTTGCGTATGCCGCGTGGCAGCCAGTCGGCACCGCGCAACTCATCGAGCATGGCACCACGCACACGCTGTGAGGCATAGGTTTCAAATTGCGCGCCGTGATTATCCTCGTAACGCTGAATGGCATCCATCAGACCGATCATACCGGCTTGCACCAGGTCATCGAGCTCGACACAAGAGGGCAGCTTGGCTTTTAACTGATAAGCCATTTTTTTGACCAAGCCGCTATGCTGTTTCAGCATCTGGTCTGTATTGTTAGTCTTGCCTTTAGCGGTATACATGTTTTTCCTCTTTTACTTTAGGCAACGGCCATGGATGGCGTGGTAATCCGTTGTTTTTCAAGACGATGTGCCACTGTTTTAAAAGCCAACGCGGTCTGGCCAAGTTTAGAAGCCGTCGCGTTTGAAGCCGCTTGTTTCACTTGCCCGTTCTGTGCTTTGGCTGAGACAGGATCCTCTACCAGCATGGCGCCGACAAAGTCGAGCGATACGCCGAGAAACTGTTTGCACACCTGATTCAAGCGCATAAAGTATTGTTGACCTTGCTCATGGTTGGCCCCTGTTACCACCACGCCCAGCGGAATCTGGCCATGTTGCTGGCTGATGTGCTTAATGGTCACATAAGCGGCTTTAATGGCGGCTTCAGACCTGTCCATTTGAATCACCAGCTCATGCTCGGCAATCAAGGGCATGATCAGGCTGTGGTCTTGCGTATCCAGTTGTGCTTCAATCATGACGGTATCGTAATCGTATGAAAGTTGTTTCACTATACCGTCCAGCTGTGCTTTTAAATCTTGAGATAAAGGCGAGGTTAACAGGTCATTTTCAGTCAAGCAGGTCAGGTCGTAGCCTTGCGGATGTCTGACGATGCCGCGCTTAAGCGCACTGTTGTTGGTTACAATCGATTGCAAGGAATGTGCAAGTGCGGGTTGGCGGTTGGCATGTATTAACAGCAAACGCTGCTCTGGTGCCAGCATGCTTAGCGCCAGATTGCGCATCCATGGCGTCGCAGGCTGGCCATTGGCGCCAATCACGCTAATGATGCGTGCAGAGGTTTTGGCCATGATGCGGCGCAAGCCATCGGCCTGATCGCGGTAATTAAACATGTTGCTGCTCCTGACCAGCGGTTTGCATCATGCTCGAAATCACCAGTGGCAACTCTTCATCCAGATATTGGTAAGGCAAGCTGGCTTGGTGTGGCGTTAACACGCGCTCGATCAAGGCTGGCTTGTCCGCCAAGTCAATATCTTCCGGCACGCGCTGGCCGCTGGTGGTGTAGAACAAACGCATGCGTTCGCGGATCAACACATCCAGTACATTACCAATGGCGGCGGCTTCGTCCAGCTTGGTGACGATACAACCGGCAATATCATGTTTTTTGTAGCTACGCATCACATCGGTCAACGTGTCACCGGTGGAGGTCGCATTCAGGCAGAGCAATTTCTGAATCGGGCTGTCTGCGCGGCTGAGCATGGATAATTGCTCAGTCACGGCCTGGTCACGCTGGCTGACACCTACGGTGTCTACCAAAATCATGTGCTTATTTTTCAGTTCATTCAGTGCAATTTTCAGGTCTTCTTCGTCTTTGACGGCATGCACCATCACGCCCAAAATTTTGCCGTAAATGCGTAATTGCTCGTAACCCCCAATCCGGTAGCTGTCAGTGGTGATCAAGCCCAGGTTTTGGGTGCCATGCTTCATCACATAACGAGCGGCCAGTTTAGCGGTCGTGGTGGTTTTGCCAACGCCGGTTGGGCCAACCAGGGCATAGATGCCGCCACGGTCCAGCAGCGCGTCTTCATCGTCCAGCGTATGCAGATTGCGGCTAATCACTTCCTTGGCCCACATTGGCGCCTTGTTGACATCAATGTGGTTTGGCATTTTTTCCGCAATCTGGCGTGACAGTGAGGCGCTGAAATTGGCAGAGAGCAGGGTGCTCAGCACTTTGGACTTGGCTGGGCTATGTTGCAAATGGTGTTGCCAGGTCATGGCGCTCATCTGGGTTTCAAAATGGCTGCGCATCTGACGCATTTCCTGCATCATGCCCATCATTTTGTCTTCCAGCGTTTGTGTCGCCACTTGATAGGCTTGTTCTTGCTGCTCGCTATGCTGTTTCAGCATATCCAGAATGGCACCTTCATTGGCGGCAGGCTCTTCAACCGCAGGCGTATTGTGTGTCACGCCAGGTGCTGACATTGCCGCTTGTGGTGCTGCCTGGCGCCCTAGCTGGCTTTGTGCATTGGCCTGGCCTTGTCCATTCACAAAGTCGAGCAAGCTGCGGGATTGTTCCAACCCCATCTCGGCAGGCGCTGAATTCGCATTAGACGCAATGTCTGTTTCCAGCATGGCCATGATTTCGGTGCCGCCATTGACGCTACGGTTCGCAACAATAATGGCATCATCGCCTAATGCCTGTTTGACTTGCGCCAATGCTTCGCGTGCATTTTTGCCAAAAAATCTTCTGATGTTCATATTATTGCGCTCCGATTAAACTGGTGACACGAATGGATTTGTTATCTGGCAGCTCGTCATGTGACAACACTCTGAGATGCGGGACGGTTCTTCTTAAAAATCTGGATAATGCCTGGCGTAGCGGGGCAGCCACCAGTAACACCGGCGTCAGGCCCATTTGCTCTTGTTGTCTAGCTGCGACTTCTGTCTGTTGTGACAGTCTTTCAGCGATGCCAGGCTCAATCACGTTCTGGTTAGACTGGTTGTTTTGCAAGGCTTGCAGCAAAAGTCTTTCCAGTTGGCCATCCAGCGTCATGGCGGTAATTTCATTGCTGTAGGGGAACAGGTCCTGCACGATGGCGCGGCCGAGCTTGATGCGCACCATAGACGTCAGGTCATTGGTATCTTGTGTATATTGCGCATGGTCAGCCAGCGTTTCCAAAATGGAGCGCATATCACGGATATGCACACCTTCGTTGAGCAGGTTCTGCAATACTTTTTGCAGGCTGGACAGCGTAATCATTTTTGGCACAATCTCTTCAATCAGCTTGCTGGATTCTTTACCCAGGTGATCCAGTAATTGTTGTACTTCTTGGCGGCCCAGCAGCTCGCCAGCATTGAGCGAAATAATATGGTTGAGGTGGGTGGCAATCACCGTGCCTGCATCGACCACGGTATAACCTAGGCTCTGCGCATATTCTTTGCGGTCTGGCTCGATCCACACAGCTGGCAGACCAAACGCTGGGTCCGTCGTTTTGGCACCATCCAGCTCGCCAGTCACGGCACCTGGGTCAATCGCCAGCATCTGGTGGTAGTTAGATTCACCACTGGCCATTTCGACCCCTTTCATGGTGATGCGATAGGCATTTGGTTTGAGGGTCAGGTTGTCGCGAATGTGCACTGTTGGTGCCAAAAAGCCGATTTCCTGGGCAAACTTTTTGCGGATACCTTTGATACGCTTGAGCAGTTCACCGCCTTGTCCTTTATCCACCAGCGGAATCAGTCTGTAACCGACTTCCAAACCGATGGTATCTACTGGCAATACATCGTTCCAAGTGGCTTCTTCCGCCTCGCTGGCTGGTGCCAGTTTATCTTCTGGCACTGGCTCAACGATGGCTTGTTGTTTGGCTTTTTCCTGCTTTTGCTTGACGTTATAAGCCATGCCACCAAGCAGTGCGCCCAAGCCGATAAAGGCCAGATGCGGCATACCAGGAATCAAACCAATGCCGCCGATAATGCCAGCCGTGACAGACAGCACGCGTGGATTTTCAAACAGTTGCGTAATCAACTGGCCACCAATGTCTTCGTTGTTGGCGACGCGGGAAACCACCACACCGGCAGCAATGGAAATCACCAGCGAAGGAATCTGCGCCACCAGGCCATCGCCAATTGCCAGCATGGTGTAGTTTTTAACCGCTTCATCAAACGCCAGGTCATGTTGCACCATACCCACAATCAGACCACCGACGATGTTAATGATAATGATCAAAATACCGGCAATGGCGTCACCACGCACATACTTACTGGCACCGTCCATTGCGCCATAAAATTCGGACTCCTGACCGACTTCTTTACGGCGGCGGCGAGCTTCGTCTTCGCCAATCAGGCCAGCGTTCAAGTCGGCATCAATCGCCATTTGTTTACCAGGCATCGCATCCAAAGTGAAACGGGCGCCCACTTCAGCAATACGGCCAGCACCTTTGGTGATGACGGTGAAGTTAATAATGGTGAGGATCACAAACACCACGATACCGACAGCGTAGTTACCGCCAATCAAAAAGTGGCCAAACGCTTCAATCACTTTACCGGCGGCATCCGGGCCAGCGTGACCTTCTGTTAACACCACGCGTGTAGAGGCCACGTTGAGCGCCAGGCGCAGCATGGTGGTCATCAACAGCACGGTAGGGAAGGCGATAAAGTCCAGCGGTTTGGTGGTTTGCAAACCTATCATCAAGACCAGGATAGACAGCGCAATATTAAAGGTGAAGAACACATCGAGCATGATGGCCGGTAACGGCAGGATCATCATGGCCAGCAGCAAGACAATAATGAGTGGCGCGGCGATCGCTCTGCCGTCCATTTTCCCCATCCATTGTTGCCAATTGTTCATCGTAAACTCCTCAACCTGCAATTATTCAATGTCTGCCGCAGTGGCAGTTGTCGCATTCAGCGCATGTGGATCCAGCGCGTCTGGAACGGGCACGTTGGATGGCATCGCAGGACGCACACCACCGTGTTGTTTAAACACACGCAGCTGGAACACATAGGCCAGAATCTCGGCCACCGCTGCATACAGTGTTTGCGGAATCTCGCGTTCCAGCTCGGCATGTGCATATAGGGCACGTGCCAGTTTTGGCGATTCCAGCGTCATCACTTCATGCTCAGCGGCAATTTCTTTAATCTTTTGCGCAATCACATCTGCACCCTTGGCCACCACAATCGGTGCGCCGTTTTCACCTTCTTTGTAGCGAATCGCCACTGCATAGTGGGTCGGGTTGGTAATCACCACGTCTGCTTGCGGCACATTGCTCATCATTCTTCTGCGCGCCATTTCGCGTTGTTGCTGTCGGATACGGCCTTTAATCTCAGGGCTGCCTTCAGACTCTTTAGATTCATCCTTCAGCTCTTGTTTAGTCATTTTGTGCTTTTGCGCATATTGATAGAGCTGGTAGGGCACATCAATCACCGCAATCAGCACCAGTGCAGAAGCAATGGTCAGAAAGCCGGTCACCATATAATCGCTGACGGTGCTGAGGCTGGTTTCCAGTGGCATCTGCGACAGGCTCAGCATCGGCTGCAAATCTTTTTTCACGATGGTGTAGCCCACAGACGCCACCAGAATGGTTTTGGCCACCGACTTCAACAGTTCTACCAGTGAGTTCTTGGAGAACATATTGGCCAGGCCTTTCATCGGGTTGAGCTTGCCAAAGTTAGGCACCACCGATTTTTGTGACATCACCCAGCCACCGACCAGAATAGGGGATGCGACGGCCACAGAGACAATAATCACGGCCAGCGGTAGAAACGCCCACAGCGCCTGCTCAACCACTTTCATCATGTGCACAATCAGCAATTGTGGTTCAAAGGCCATAGCCTGGTCTATGCGCAAGCCTTGTTTCAGTATGTTTTTCATGGCATCACCCATCGGGCGGCTCAGCATCATGAGCGCCATGCCAGTGGTAAACAGCACCGCACACGCAGCCAGTTCGCGTGAGCGGGGAACATCGCCGTCCTCGCGTGCCTTCTCCAATCGCTTGGGGGACGCGTCTTCGGTTTTTTCCATATCGCTGTCTTCAGCTGCCATGTCCTAAACTTTCTCGTTTGCCGGATACAACACACAAGTTGTATTTCTTGTGAGTGATTATTGGCCAGAAAAACGCTTTTTTATGTCTGGAATAAAAGGGCTTATTGACCGCTTTCTATCAGTTGCCGCTTGTTCTTTGTTAAGAAATGCAAAAACAAAAAATATTTATTTATATAAAACAGATACTTATCAAATAAATAAACTTTTTTTGCATGGGCGCCCTAAAGTTTTAGTTTGGCCTGTCGTTAACCGGGTTAGCACAAATAGTTTTTATTGAGGCACTAAACGCAGATTCAACAGACAAAAAACAGTTGTTTACGGAATACAACAAGAAAACTTTAATTATTTATTGAATTGGATAGATGAAAATGCTGAGAGCATAGACGTAAAGTTGTTGCGGTGTAACATTAAATTTACGCCATAACTTATTGATATTTATAGTTGTGGTCATTGCCATGTAGGGGTTTGTCAGACAAACACCTACATGGCTGTTTTCGTCTGTCTTACAAAAGAAACCGACAAACCCTGATTGTTGCTCTTCATGATTGCGCGCAAAGTACGTCTAACGCTCAGGCGTACTTAAATTAACGCTAAAAAAAACGGAGACAAGATCATGACCATGCAAAACGATTTACTCGCTGAAATCAAAGATGCCAACCTGAACTATCTGATGTTGGCTCAACAACTGATCCGCGCTGACAAAGCCACTGCGATTTTCCGCTTAGGCATCAACAAGGAAATTGCAGACCTGCTGGAAAGCTTGACCAATCTGCAATTACTCAAACTCTGTAATACCAATATGTTGCTGACTCGCTTCCGTTTTGATGACAGCGAAATTCTGGGCATGTTGACCAGCTACTCCAAAGACCCAGCCCAAGCGCATCTGCATACAGCGGTATTGATGTCAGCCCAAGCTGCAGAATCTACTGTATAGCAAGTGTAGACATTTCCATCTGGCGATAAAAAAGAGAAAAGAGGGTTATCATGCAAAAGAAGAGTGTAGTAAACGAAGCAGAACAAATTCAACTGGCAATGAAATTGATTGAATTGGGCGCACGCCTGCAATTGCTGGAATCTCAAACTAACTTGTCTCGCGAGCGTTTGATCAAGCTGTACAAAGAGATGAAAGGCGTTTCTCCTCCAAAAGGCATGTTGCCATTCTCAACCGACTGGTTCTTGACCTGGCAGCCTAACATTCACTCCTCCATTTTCTACAATATTTATCGTTTTATGGTGGATTACGCTGGCGTAGATGGTATTCAGGCGATTATCAAAGCCTATACGCTCTACATGCAGCAAGTTCAAAATCCTGATGCTGCGCAACAAGACGAGCCTGTGTTGTCACTGACCCGCGCCTGGACCCTGGTGCGCTTTATTGAAAGCAAAATGCTGACAACCAAAGTCTGTCATTGCTGCGGTGGTAACTACATCGTTAATAGCTACGACCTGAACCAAAATTACGTCTGTAACCTGTGCCACGTGCCTTCACGTGCCGGTAAAACCAAAAAAGCCAAAGAACTCAGCTACAAACTGGTGTCTATGACTGCTTAACTGGTGACAAGCAGGGGATGATCATCACCTGTGACATGAAGGATTTAGCATGCACTCGATAAAATTGCCGGTAGGGGCGTTGTCATCCCAGTCATGGATGCAGCGTCTCTTACCAAAAAGATTGTGGTGTCAGGCATTGCTAATCCAGTCGGTGAGTATGCTGTTGATCACGGGCCTGGCGCCTAGCGTGATCAACAGTGTATTTGCATTTGAGTTGCGTAGCCTGGGGATTCAGCTCGATTCGATCTGGTGTTGGCTGCTAATCCACATGTGCGTCGTCAGTGGGCTGGCCAAGTTAGCCCGCATGCCGGTCTGGTGGCGCTGGATACATGTGATTTTTCCGCTGGCGGTGGTGTTTATGCAACAGGTGGCTTTACCTGCCAGTGTCTATTTCACCGGATTTATCATCACGTTGACCTTGTATTGGTCTGTGCACAACACACGCGTCCCGTTTTACCCCTCTTTTCCTGCCACCTGGCGTGCCTTGCAACGCATTCTGGAACAGCACGCAGGCGACAAATCATTAAAAGTACTCGATATTGGCAGTGGCATTGGCGATATCGCCATGTTTTTAGCCAAACAGCGCATGCACGATCAGGTCTCCGGCATTGAGATCGCGCCTTTACCCTGGGTGGTGAGCGCGGTGCGCGCCTTATTTTCTGGCACCAGCGTCACTTTTACCTTGGGCGATTATCGCTCGATCAATTTTGCCGAGCTTGACGTAGTCTTTGCTTATTTGTCACCAGCAGTGATGCAGGACGTCTGGCAAAAAGTCCAACAAGAAATGCGGCCAGGCTGCCTGTTTGTCACCTCGGAGTTTCCAGTGCCAGACACAGTTGCCGAGCATATTGTGTTCCCCAGCGCACATTCACCAGCGTTGTACGTTTATCTCAAGCAGTAGTTTAATCAAACTTTACATGGCGGGCGATGTACAGGCCCCCAGTATTTCTGTTCCTATAAGAAGCTGGTCGTTAAATATATGCGTGCTATTCACATGTTTCGCTGATGCTACGCATAGACACTTGTTCATCAATACAAAAAACAGTCGATATATCTAAATAAGCTAGGTCTGGGGGACATGCAATTGGCAGATTCGCAGCAAAAACAGGGCGCGACATCGTTTTTCTCAGCTTTGCTCGATTCGGTGAGCCAGGCCATTGTGGCTGAGTCTGTGGACGGGATGATCATCTACTGTAATCCTGCCGCAGAAGCCTTGCTCGGTTACGCGGCTGCAGACATGATAGGCTTGCCTTTTAGCAGAATATTGCCCGACCCTGAACTCCATACCCATAAAACTTTGCTGGCAAAACAAGGCCAAGGCCATTTGCCCAACCATTATCAAACACTGTGTTGTAGCAGTCAAAACCCGGCGTTAGACGTCATGGTGACCGTCACGCCGCTGCTGAGTCAAGACGGCATTCTGATTGGATGTTCGACTGAAATCGAGCTCGTGGAGTCTACCGGCGCCAGGCAGCAGGCGCTGAACGAACTCACGCGCTACAAGCAAAACCTGGCCGCCATCGTCGAGTCCTCTGATGATGCGATTATTAGCAAAACGCTAGAGGGCATCGTGACTAGTTGGAACAAGGCGGCTGAAAAAATCTTTGGCTACACGGCTGAAGAAATGGTCGGCCAGCCCATGCTAAAAATCTTTCCGCCAGACCGGGTAGATGAAGAGATGCATATCTTGAGCAAACTCAAGTCTGGCGAAAAAGTCGATCACTTTCAAACGATCCGTTTGCATAAGTCAGGGCGGCAAATCCATATTTCTGTCACCGTGTCGCCAATTTACAATACCGATGGCGAGATTATTGGTGCCTCCAAAATTGCCAAAGACATCACCGAAAAACTCAATACCGAAAAGCTGGTCTGGCGGCAGGCCAATTATGATGCTTTGACCAACTTGCCGAACCGCCGATTGCTGATGGATAGGCTAGCGATGGAGGTGAGCAAGGCGCATCGTGAAATGCATGGCCTGACGATCATGTTTATTGACCTCGATCATTTTAAAGAGGTCAATGATTCGCTAGGGCACAATATCGGTGACGAGCTGTTGCAAAAGGTCAGTCACCGTATTCGCGACTGTTTCCGGCAATCCGACATGCTGGCGCGGTTTGGCGGTGACGAATTTGTCGCACTGATGCCTTGCCTGAGCCAACGCAAAGACATAGACACCGTCTGCTCAAAACTATTAAAAGTACTGAGTGATCCTTTTACACTGGAAGACGCCAATACCGTCTATGTCTCCGCCAGCATAGGCATTGCCGTCTATCCGATGGACGGCGAATCTGACCAGGAACTGATCAAGCATGCCGATCAGGCCATGTATGAGGCCAAAAGAAAAGGCAGAAACCAGGCCAAGTATTTTATCCCGGCCATGCAAACCTCTTTGGACAAACACCACCAGCTGGGCGTGGACTTGCGCTTTGCTTTGCAAAATAATGAGTTTTTTCTCACTTACCAGCCGATTGTCGATTTAAGTAACGAGCAAATTGTGAAGGCAGAGGCCTTGATCCGCTGGAATCACCCGCTGTTAGGCGTGCTGGCGCCGATGGAATTTATCCCGATTGCTGAAGAAACCGGCATTATCCATGGCCTGGGTGACTGGGTCTTCAGGACAGCCGTCAGGCAGCTCAAACGCTGGCAGGAGGACTTTAGCTTTCCTTTGCAGCTCAGTATCAATAAATCGCCAGTGCAATTTAATATTGGCAATGACGTGCCTCAACATTGGCGCGCCTTTTTGCAGGAAGTTGGGTTGTCGGGGGAGCACTTGATTATCGAAATCACCGAGTCGACCATGATGACGCAACAGGAATCTACGCAAAACAAACTATTGAGTTTTGCTGAGCTGGGCATTCAAGTCGCGATTGATGATTTTGGCACCGGGTACTCCTCATTGGCTTATTTGAATAAGTTTGACATTGACTACATCAAGATTGATAAAGCGTTTGTGCAAGAGATGAAAAAAGACTGCCAAAGCTTTCATCTCTGTGAGGCATTAGTGGTCATGGCGCACAAACTAGGGTTAAAAGTCGTTGCAGAAGGGGTTGAGACACAAGAGCAACACCAGCTGTTGCGTGACATGCAATGTGACTATGGCCAAGGCTACTATTACGCCAAACCACTTACGCACGAGCTGTTTGAACAACTCCTGCATGACCAATCGCAAGCCAACTGATTGCCCGCCTAATCGTTTCTGCCCGCGCTTGGCCGGGCAACTCATCTTCATTCCTCCACCTGCCAGGGTGATTTAACTGGCTAAATCCCTTTTATTTGAAAAAATGAATCGGGGGATGCATTGCTATGCTTGATACAGTTAACTGCTAAAAGTGGAGCAAAAGCATGTTTGTCATCATTGGATATGTGGTTGTTTGTGGCATGGTGTTCGGCGGGTATGCGCTTGCTGGTGGCCATCTGGGGGCCTTGTGGCAACCGCTGGAAGTCATGATGATTTTCGGCGGCGCGTTTGGTGCCTTTATTGTTGGCAACGACACCAAGGCGATTAAAGCGACCTTAAAAGCCTTACCAACCTTATTTAAAGGCTCTAAATACAATAAGCAGTTGTATATGGATTTACTGGCCTTGCTCTTTGAAATCCTCACCAAAATCCGCAAGGACGGTCTGATGTCGATTGAAAAAGACATTGAAGACCCGGAGTCAAGTGCCTTATTCAGCAAATATCCCTCTATAGTGCACGACCATCACCTGGTCGAATTCATTTGTGATTATCTGCGTTTGATGGTCTCCGGCAATATGGATGCCTTCCAAGTTGAAAACCTGATGGATAACGAGCTGGAAACCCACCATATGGAAGGTCACGTGCCTGCCCATTGTATTGCCAAATTGGGCGACGGTTTGCCAGCGTTCGGGATTGTGGCAGCGGTGATGGGCGTGGTTCACACCATGGAAAACGTGGCCTTGCCGCCAGCTGAGCTAGGCATCTTGATTGCCCACGCGCTGGTCGGTACCTTTTTAGGGATTTTGCTGGCCTACGGTTTTGTGGGGCCGTTATCCGGCTTGCTGGAGCAAAAGCTGGAAGAATCCAGCAAGAGTTTTCAAACCGTCAAAGTAGTGTTGCTGGCCAGCCTCAATGGCTATGCACCGCCAATTGCAGTGGAATTCGGCCGTAAAGTGCTGTACTCCACCGAGCGCCCTGGTTTTACTGAGCTAGAAGAACACGTCAAACAGGCTAAATCCAAGTAAATATTAAGACCGCCGGGAGAGCGTCATGGCAGAAGAGCATATTGCCCCGATTATTGTTAAAAAGATCAAAAAGGGTGGCGGTGGCCATCACGGCGGCGCCTGGAAGATTGCTTATGCTGACTTTGTGACAGCGATGATGGCGTTTTTTCTGTTGATGTGGCTGTTAGGCTCGACCTCCAAAGCGCAAAAAGAGGGTATTGCTGAATACTTTCAAACACCGTTGCATGTGGTGTTGATGGGGCCGTCCATGGGCCAGAGTGATTCGGCGCTGAAAAATACCGGCGGTAAAGACATCACCAAAAAACAAGGCCAGGTCAAGCCGGTAGAGGGCGATCCGGGCAAACTTAAAACGGTCAAATTGGAAGACGTTAAAGAAGCCTTGAAACAGGCCGAAAAAGTCAAATTGGAAGCGCTCAAGGCCAAGATTGAGCAGGCCATTGAAGATAACCCGACCTTGCAGCAATTTAAGTCTCAACTCAAGCTGGATATCACCAGCGAAGGCTTGCGCGTACAGATTATTGACGAGCAAAACCGGCCGATGTTTGAAAATGCCAAGGCCGAGTTGCAGCCGTATGCCAAAACCATTTTGCGTGAGATCGGCAAAACACTCAACGGGGTGGATAACAAAATTAGTCTGTCCGGCCACACTGATGCCGCTGGCTACGCCAATGGTGACCACGGCTACAGCAACTGGGAGTTGTCTGCCGACCGGGCGAACGCCTCCAGGCGCGAGCTGATTGCGGGCGGCATGGATGAAACCAAGCTGATGCGGGTGGTCGGTCTGGGCTCCGCCATCATGATGGATAAAGAAAATCCGTTTAATCCGATTAATCGCCGCATCAGTTTAATTGTGATGAACAAGGAAACCGAAGAGGACTTACTCAAGGATAACGATCAGATTTCTGTCAGTGAGCATGACAAAACGCAAGTCGAAGCATTGCAGAACAAGGCGGAGAAGCCTGCACCTTAAAACAGGGCAACGCAGGCGGAACCTTAATCATAAAAGAAATAAGTCATTTTTACATTGTTTATTTCTTGATTGAAAAACCGGGGAATCAGGCAAGATAGGATCACTATGAAAACATTGCCCATAGAAGAATTAAGAGAATTACTGGCTGCAGTCTCGCGTCACGGTGACTGGCATTTGCTTGAGATCGAAACCGATTTGCAGCAAACCGCCTTTTTACTCAACGAAGCGATAGAAAAGCTCAGTGCCAGTTTTATGACGGTGTATGCCCAGCTGACAGACCAGCAGGCTGCTTTGCAGCTATTGGCAGAGGCGGGCAAATTGCAGCCGGAAGAAATGCAGCAGTTGCAGGTGTTTCAGGACAACATTGGCCAGGAGGTCAATAAAGTGGTCACAGGCATGCAGTTTCAGGACATGACTAACCAATTGTTGCAGCGCACCATCAACCGTGTGCATGGTTTAAAAGATTTGTTACATGAGCTGTCCAGTCATCAGTTTCCGATGGCTGCGGATGACGAGCATGAAGAAATCAGACGCTTCATCATGCAGCTAAACCAGAATTTTGATCAGGGTAGCCAGCACCTGACCGGCAATTTACGTAAGTCGGTCAATCAGCAGGATTTGGCAACCGGTGACATAGACTTATTTTAATACAGCGGCGTTTAACGAAATTAGTGAAAAAGGCGAATCAAACATGGCGAAAACAATTTTAACAGTAGACGACTCAGGTTCATTGCGTCAGATGGTGGCTTTTAGTCTGAAAGCGGCTGGCTATGATGTCGTGCAGGCCGTCGATGGTCAAGACGGCCTCAATAAAGCCAAAGAGAAAACTGTTGATCTGGTACTGACCGATCAAAACATGCCGGTCATGGATGGCCTGACACTGATTACCAATTTGCGCACGCTCGCTTCCTATCAAAAAGTGCCTATTCTGATGTTGACCACTGAGTCTTCTGATGAGATGAAAGCAAAAGGCAAAGCGGCAGGCGCCAATGGCTGGTTAGTGAAGCCGTTTGATCCTAAACGCCTGATTGAAGTGGTTCAAAAAGTAATCGGTGCCTAAGCGCCCTTGGGTAAACGACTGGAGTAAACAATGACAGTGGATATGAGCCAGTTTTATGAGGTGTTCTTTGACGAAGCCGAGGAGTTGTTAGCTGAGGCAGAGCATCTCTTGCTGAGTATCGATGTGGAATCGCCCGATGTTGAGCAGTTAAACGCTATTTTTAGAGCGGCACACTCGATTAAGGGCGGTGCTGCGACGTTTGGTTTTATGGACATGACAGAAATCACGCATGTGCTGGAAAACCTGCTCGACAAAATCCGTAAAAACGAGATGGCGTTAACCACCGAGCATGTGGATGCGTTTTTGGCCGCCAAAGATGTGATCAAGATGCAGGTGGATGGCCACCGCCATGGTTCTGACGTCAATGCTGAGCAAGTGAGTGATGTCGCCATGATGCTTAAATCACTGTCAGAAGGCAAAATCGCCGAGCTTGCTGAGGCGGCACCAGCTGCCGTCGCTGAAACGGCGCCTAGTACCGCAGCGCCAACAGTGGCTATGGCAAAACCTGCGTTAACGATCACGGCCGACGAAAAAGCCAAGGGCATGACGCTGTATGACGTAGGTCTACCCACCGTCACTGAAAAAGACTTGGCTAACCTCAAAGATGAATTGGCGTTGTTGGGCGAAGTTGCCGAATATCAACGCAGTGAAAATGTTTATGCCTTGCTGGTTAAAACGGACTCCAGTGCTGATGACATTGTGTCTATCTGTTCATTTATTGTGGACACTGATGCCCTGGTGATTCAAGTGGCAGGTGACACTGCCAGTGACGCGCCTACAGCAGCCGTGGAAACGGCACCTGCTGCCGCGCCAGTAGAAGCTGCGCCAGCTGCTGCAGAAGCAGATCTTGGTTATGGTTTCTTTAATGATGATCCGATCGTTACAACGGATGCTAAAGCTGATGATGGCAAAGTAAAAGTAGCTGAAGAAATGGGCTACGGCCTGTTCGCTAGCAA
Organism: Methylophilus sp.; assembly: GCF_008015755.1. Taxonomy (GTDB): domain Bacteria; phylum Pseudomonadota; class Gammaproteobacteria; order Burkholderiales; family Methylophilaceae; genus Methylophilus. The sequence goes on from NZ_SSGF01000001.1 coordinate 53,049, forward strand.
TGGTGAAGAACAGCAGGAAGAGGGCTATGGTTTCTTTGCGCCGTTTAAGCCGCATCCAGATGCGCCTAAGGCGCAAATGATTGGCGATGATAATGCCGCCGCTGCCATGGCAAAAGCCAAGGCAGAAGCCGCTGCTACCCCTGTAGCTGCCGCACCGCAAGAAGAACGTCGTCAGCAACAAGGCCGTCGTGAAGGCGACAAGCCTGTTGCAGCCGCACAAAGTGCTGAAAGCACCTCTATTCGTGTCGGCATTGAGAAAGTTGACCAGTTAATTAACCTGGTTGGCGAGTTGGTGATTACACAAGCCATGATTGAGCAGCGTGTGAATGCGCTTGACCCGGTCGATAACGAAGCCTTGATTAATAGTGTTAGCCAGCTAACCCGTAACACGCGTGACTTGCAAGAGTCTGTGATGTCGATTCGTATGATGCCAATGGACTTTGTGTTCTCGCGCTTTCCACGCATGGTGCGTGACCTGGCGGGCAAGTTGGGCAAGAAAGTTGAATTTGTCACCAGCGGTGCAACCACTGAACTGGATAAGAGTTTGATTGAACGGATTGTCGATCCATTGACGCACCTGGTGCGTAACAGTGTGGACCACGGCATTGAAAAACCGGAAGTCCGCCGCGAGATGGGCAAACCAGAGAGTGGTACGTTAACCCTGTCTGCAGCGCACAAAGGCGGCAGTATTGTGATTGAAGTGACCGATGATGGTGGCGGCTTGAACCGCGACCGGATTCTGGCTAAAGCAGCTTCAAACGGCTTGCCTGTCAATGAAAGCATGACAGATAACGAAGTGTTTAGTCTGATCTTTGCCCCAGGCTTCTCCACCGCAGAAGTGGTGACTGATGTGTCTGGCCGTGGTGTCGGCATGGACGTGGTGAAACGGAATATTACCTCCATGGGCGGTCATATTGAGATTCGCTCCGCGCTTGGCTATGGCACCACCATTTCGATTTCATTGCCACTCACGCTAGCAATTCTGGACGGTATGTCTGTGTCCCTAGGCAAGAGTGTGTATGTGGTGCCTTTGAACCTGATTGTGGAAACATTGCAGCCACGTGCCGAAGACCTGAAAACAGTCACTGGCGAGGGCCTGATGGTGCATGTGCGTGGTGAATATTTACCGATTATCGCCTTGCATGCCTTGTTTAATCATCCGACCCAGATCACCACCCCGACGGACGGTGTGTTATTGATCCTCGAAGCCGATGGCAAGAAATCTGCCTTGTTTGTCGACCGTTTAGTGGGCCAGCAGCAAGTAGTGATTAAGAGCCTGGAAACCAACTTCAAGCGTATTCCTGGCGTCTCTGGCGCCACCATTATGGGCGACGGGTCGGTGGCATTGATTCTGGATGTGCCCGCCATTATCCAAATGGGGCAAACCACAAATTATGTGACGGGTGGCATGGCATTTTCCAACCAGAACTATTTAACTTCACAAAATACCATCAATGCATAAGGAGCACATGCAATGAGCACAAGTACAGAAATGAGCAACTCCTCAAGCGGCAACGCAGGCAACGGCCTGAAAACAGCCGCCGGTGAATACCTGACCTTTGTTTTGGGCAGCGAACAATACGGCATCGAGATTCTCAAGGTGCAGGAAATTCGCGGTTACGACGCGGTGACCCAAATCGCTAACATGCCGTCCTTTATTAAAGGCGTGATTAACCTGCGCGGCAAGATCGTGCCGATTGTTGATCTGCGCATCAAGTTTAATCTGGGCAAGGTGGAATACAACGAATTCACCGTGGTGATTATTCTCAACCTCAACGGCCGCATCGTCGGCATTGTGGTCGATGGCGTGTCTGATGTGCGTGAGTTGCGTGAAGAACATTTGCGCGAAGTGCCCTCACTGGTGACGCGCATTGACACCAAATATATCGTCGGCCTGGCCACCATTGAGCAAGAAATGCTGATCCTGGTAGACATTGATAAGTTGATGACCAGCGATGAGATGCAGTTGATGGAAGCAGCAGTACATTAATTAATTAAACAAAACTATAAAAACGTGCACAACAGCAATCAACATAAGCACGATGACTCTTACATAGAGATACTTTTTCAAGGATAAACATTATGTTTTCTACCATCGTGAACAAGCTGGCGGCAGGGACTCGGGATTATAGGAACACTCTAGATCAAGTAGCGGAATTTAGCGCACTGAAGACTGAGATCAGCAAAGCTAGAGCCATTATTGAGCTGAGCGCCAAGGGTGATATCAGCCACGTTAATGACAACTTGTGTGCCTCATTAGGCTACAGTGCCAAGGAGTTGCTTGGTCAACACCATCGCACGTTATTGGCGCGCGAAGAGGCGGCTAAGCCGGACTACGAGCAGTTCTGGAATGCCTTGCAAGGCGGCAAGTCACAAGTGGGCAGCTTTAAGCTGATCAACAAAGAGGGCGCAGAGACTTGGTTTCAGGGCTATTACGCGCCTGTAATGCAAGGTGCGCAGTTGCGCAAAGTGGTGGCTTATCTGACCGATATTACGGCAGATAAAAAGCGTAATCTGACGCTGCAAGAAGAAGAAAATGCTTTAAACCAATCGTTTGGTGTGATGGAGTGTGATCTGCAAGGCCATATTCTGACTTGCAACGAGGTGTTCCTGAAACCACTGGGGTATCAACACAGCGAAGTGGTTGGCAAGCATATTTCGATGTTTTTAAAAGAAAATACGGCGCAAAGTGCTGAATACAAGCAACTTTGGCAGAAGTTGAGTAAAGGCGAGAATGCCAAGCTGGAAATCTGCCGCGTGGCTAAAAACGGCAGTGAGTTCTGGTTTAGCACCAGTTACGTGCCTATTATGGGCGCGGATGGCACGGTCTCCAAAGTCAAAGTCTATTCATATTGCATCACTGAAGAAAAACAAAAACAACTTAACTTTCAAGGTCAAGTCGCGGCGATTAATCTATCACAAGCGGTCACTGAGTTCGATATCCACGGCAATGTGTTGGCCGCGAATCAGAATTTTTTGGCATTAACCGGGTACACCCTGGATGAAGTACTAGGCAAGCATCACAGTATGTTTGTGAGTGCGCGTTATAAGGCCAGCCAGGAATACAAGGACTTTTGGGCCAAATTAAGCCGCGGTGAGGCCGATGTCGGCGTCTATCACCGCTATGGCAAACAGGGTAAAGATATTTACCTGCAAGCGTCTTACAACCCTATCTTGGGCTTGGACGGCAAGCCGGTCAAAGTGGTGAAATTCGCTACAGATATTACTCCAGCGGTATTGGCTGATCAGGCGCAAAAGGCCAAGGCGCGCGAAGCGACCATGATTAAAAACGCACTCGATGCCTCCTCTAATAGCTTGATGATGGCGGACAAAGACGGGTTTATTACTTATATGAACCCGGCAGCACTCGATTTGATGCGCGAATCCAGCAAAACATTCAAACAGTTGTTCCCGCACTTTGATGCTGAAAAACTGATCGGCCAGAACTATGATGTGTTTCATAAAAACCCATCGCACCAACGCAATTTGCTTGGTGGCCTGACCGGTAAACACCAAACTGAAATTGGCGTGGGCGATATGTTCTTCCGCTTGACGGCTAACCCGATTTTTGAGAGCGATGGCGAAAGACTGGGCACCGTGATTGAGTGGGTAGATCAAACCCAAGAAAAACGTGTTGAAAACCAGATCAGCCAGGCCTTGAAATTGGCCGTCGAAGGTGACGTGACTTTCCGATTGGACACCTCGATTGCCAAAGGCACCGCGGTTGAGACCATGAATTCGATCAACCAATTGCTGGATATCATGAATGATATTCTGGTGAATGTGCGCGAAGCCGGTGAGACGATTAACACGGCAGCACACGAGATTTCCAGTGGTAACAACGATTTGTCAAGCCGCACGGAGCAACAGGCTTCTAATCTGGAAGAAACCGCGTCCAGCATGGAGCAACTGGCCTCAACCGTGAAACAAAACGCTGAAAATGCACGTCAGGCCAATCAAATGGCTGAAGCGGCATCGCAAGTGGCGATTCGTGGTGGTGAGGTGGTCGGTAATGTGGTGACAACCATGAGCGCCATTAATGAAAGTGCCCGCAAAATTGAAGACATTATTTCTGTGATTGACGGCATTGCCTTCCAGACCAATATTCTGGCCTTGAACGCGGCGGTAGAAGCGGCGCGTGCTGGCGAGCAGGGTAGAGGTTTTGCGGTGGTGGCAGGTGAAGTGCGTAACCTGGCACAACGTTCAGCCAGTGCTGCGAAAGAGATTAAAGAGTTGATTACCGACTCTGTAAATAAAACAGCTGACGGTACCAAACTGGTGGAAACCGCCGGTGAAACCATGCATGAAGTGGTGACTTCGGTCCAACGTGTCACCGATATCATGAGCGAAATTACGGCGGCTTCTGCCGAGCAAAGCTCAGGCATTAATCAGGTCAACGATGCGGTGAACCATATGGATGAAGTCACCCAGCAAAATGCGGCCCTGGTCGAAGAAGCGGCAGCCGCTGCTGAATCACTGGTAGAGCAGGCGTCTAACCTGATGGATACGGTCAACAGATTTAAAGTGAGTGGCGGCCCTACGCAAGCTAAACGCGCTGCACCAGCCCGAGTTGCGGTTGCCAGCCGTCCGGCAGCCCCTGTCAGCAAACCTAAACCAGCCGCCGCACAGAGTCATGCAAACAGTTATCAGCCAGCCAAGTCCGCCAAAACCGGTACGGATGATACCGAGTGGGAAGAGTTTTAACCGAATGATGTGATTAACCTGTCTGCTTGTTTCTGTGAGAGGAAAAGCCCATGACAAATGTCTTTCTGAAAGTGGTAAGTGCCCTGGTTGAAGGCTTTTTGTTGTGGGCATCGGCAGTGATTGGTTATCCCTTATAACGGATATTTTTTAATAAAGGGTGTCTTTCGCGATGAACCATGATGCCCATGCAGTCCCATTTACAAACCGACGAAAGTCGGTTTTTTTATGTCTGCTGTAACCATGAATAGGACCGTGATTTCCTGTTTTATTCCGACATATCGTTTGAACTGTTTTTGACATAATCAGAGGGTGAAAAAGTAATGTTTGTATCAATATTGTTAGCTGTAATTTAATTTAGGAATCCATGATGACAATTGCAAAACGCATGTATCTTTTGATTGCCACTTGCGCGTTAGCGATGGTGGTTCTGATCGGGGTCACTTTAAACGAAATCGTTAAAGTCTATGACACGACCAATCAAGCCAACGTGAATACTATCCCCAGTATTCTTGAACTGTCCAAAGCGCAAAACTACTATCAAAAATTGCGCCTGAATGTGTTGCGCCACGTCAGTGCGACCACGCCGGCCGAGAAAGAAAAATTGGCTGGTCAAATTCAGGACCGTAAAGCGGTTGTTGAAGAAGCGCTGACGCATTATCAGGGGTTGGTTTCTGGTACACAAGACCAGGCATTACTTTCAGCTGAAAAAGAACTGCTGAACCGCTATTTTGTGCAAATGGCTGATGTGTTGCGTTTGTCAGATATCGGCGCCCCAGAAGCGACGGACGCTTTAAAACAAGCAGACAAGCTGGCACTTGAAGTGGCTGACAAAATGGATGAGCATATGCTGTTCAACCAGAAAACCAGCTTGGAGATGGCCGCCAACGCCGCCAGCATCAAACAGCTTGCTGTGTGGCAGTCGTGTGGCATTGCTTTGCTGTGCCTGGCTGTGATCGTGGCTTTCGGTATGCTCATTACTAAACGTTTACGTGCACAACTTGGCGTTGAGCCAGCAGATCTGGCGCAGATTGCGCACAATCTGGTAGAGGGGAACCTGAACCAGAAAATTGCTTTGGCCGATAACGATAAATCCAGCGTTGCCTACTCTATTGTCAGTCTGCAACGCACGCTGGATGGCTTGGTACAATCACTGAATTACGTCAGCCAACAGCATGACGAAGGCGATATTGACTGCCACGTGGACCAAGCGCGCTTTAAAGGCGGTTACTCTGACATGGCGGCAGGCATCAATAAAATGGTGGCTGGCCACATTGCGATGAACCGCAGTGCAATTGAGGTGGTAAAAGCGTTTGGCGAAGGTAATCTGGATGTCCCACTGCAGAAATTCCCAGGCAAAAAAGCCTTTGTGAATGAAGCGATCGAACAAGTCAGAACCAATATCAAGGCCTTGGTCGCCGATGTGGATGCCTTGGCGCATGGTGCAGTTGAGGGCAATTTGTCTGCACGTGCGGATGCCAGCAAGTACCATGGTGATTTCCGCACCATTGTGCAAGGCATGAATAACACGTTGGACGCGCTGATTACGCCACTAAACATGACCGCCCGTTATATTGCCGATATCTCAAAAGGCGAGATTCCAGCCAAAATCAGTGAACACTACAATGGTGACTTCAATACCATTAAAAACAACCTGAATCAGTGTATCGATGCGATTAATACACTGATTTCAGAAATGACACACATGAGTTCCGAGCACGATATTGGTGAAATCGACGTGCGCATTAACGCGGCTAAGTTCGAGGGTGCCTACCGTGTGATGGCTGAAGGTGTGAATGACATGGTTGAAGAACATATCAATACCAAGAAAAAAGCGATTGCTTGTGTGAGTGGCTTGGGTGAAGGTAATTTTGATATGCCTTTAGAGCAGTTCCCACGCAAGAAAGCCTTTATTAACGTCGCTATTGAGCAGATTCGTAGCAACCTCAAGGCCTTGAACGACGATACCTTGATGCTGGCGGATGCTGCAAAAGAAGGTCGTATTACTGTTCGCGCTGATGCCAGCCGCCATCCGGGTGGTTTCAGCGATATCATCCAGGGCATTAACAATACGCTGGATCTGATTGTCGAACCGATTATGGCGGTGTCAGAAGCGGTTGAAACGATTACCACGGCCGCGAATGAAATCTCCAGCGGTAACTCTGACTTGTCTGCGCGTACCGAGCAACAGGCCTCTAGCCTGGAGCAAACTGCAGCAAGCATGGAAGAGTTAGCCTCTACAGTGAAACAGAACGCTGAGAACGCCAAACAGGCGAATCAGTTGGCCTTGACAGCTTCTGGTGTAGCGGTGAAAGGGGGCGAAGTGGTGAATGAAGTGGTGGCCACCATGAGTGCCATTAACGAAAGTGCGAAAAAGATTGAAGACATTATTTCTGTCATCGATGGCATTGCCTTCCAGACCAACATTCTGGCCTTGAACGCGGCGGTAGAGGCGGCGCGTGCAGGAGAGCAGGGCAGAGGCTTTGCGGTGGTAGCGGGTGAAGTGCGCAACTTGGCACAACGCTCAGCCAGTGCAGCGAAAGAGATTAAAGAGCTGATTACTGACTCTGTGAATAAAACCACAGAAGGCACCAAGCTGGTCGAAAACGCGGGTAACACCATGGAAGAAGTGGTTTCCTCCGTGCAGCGCGTGGCAGACATCATCAGTGAGATCTCAGCTGCGTCTACTGAGCAGACCACCGGCATTGACCAGGTGAACCAGGCCGTGACCAGCATGGATGAAACCACGCAACAAAACGCGGCCTTGGTGGAAGAGGCAGCAGCAGCAGCTGAGTCCTTGGTCGACCAAGCCAATCAACTGACTGCCGCGATCAGTCAGTTTAAACTGGAAGGCCGTGTGGCAAGTGGACATTCAAGAAGCAGCGCCCAGCATTACCAGGCACCGGCCAGACCAGTGACGCGTTTTCCCGGTACCCAGGGAGGAGCCGTCACAAAAAAGTTCTCTTTGGATGAGGCCAGCAAAGCGCATGACCACTGGAAAGCACGCCTGGTTGATTATATGAACGGGCGGCACAAAGAGACTATCAATCATGCTGATGCAGCCAGTGACCATAAATGCGACCTGGGTAAGTGGATATATGGCGAAGGCAAGCAGCATAGCCATCGCAAGGAATACAGAGACTTGAAAGATGCGCACGCCCATTTTCACCAGAGTGTCGGTGAGATTGTCGAGTCGGTGGCGGCGAAAAATCTCGATAAAGCCAAGTTCTTGCTAGGCGGTGATTTCTCCAGACGATCGAAAGAGACGCATGCTGCGATTAATCAATTATCCAGAGTTTTATCAGGTGGTGGCCATGCCCCGCCTGCAGCGAGACCTGCCATGACCAGTACCTTTAAGAAAACAGGTACCAATGATGGCGATTGGGAGGAATTTTAGCCCGGATTGATCCAGAAAAAGCCGACTGTTAAACAGTCGGCTTTTTTATTGTAACTAAAGTGTTAAAACCGCTGTTTATGGCTAAAGAATAAGCTGCGCCTGTCGTAAAAGTAACTAAGTGGTAAAGAATAACCACTGTTACTTCTTGTTAAATCGTATGGAGACTTTATGAAAAAAACTTTGAACACAGCCCTGACTATCGTTGCGTTATCCGCTTTCTCGGCACCAATCTTCGCCGCTGAAGTATGTACCGTTTCGATGATGGGTCGCGTTTGTTATGAAGAAGGCAGTGCTGAACTGACTTCTTCACACATGAAAGGCGACGCAGTTGCAGAGGCCGGTGCTGCCAAGAAAAAAGTAGAAGTTGCTGACGCTTCAAAAGCGAAGAAATAATCGACTTTTTTCCGACAGAGAATCCCCCTGTTTTTAGGGGGATTTTTTATGAGTTTTCATCATGTGTCCTCGGCAGTAAAAGTAAAAACTTGAGCGAAAACAAAGAGGCGAAAACGGTGTTTATTACGGTTTAGCTTGCCAGGGTATTAGCCGAAAATATAAGAAAGCCAAAATGGCTATAGAGATCAAAAACGGATTTAGGAGTCTAGATTATGAGTGTTGCTAAGAGAATGTACATTCTGATTACCGTCGCAGCTTTGGGGTTGTTCCTGCTGGCGGGAGTGAGTTATTTCCAAACTGACCGGGTATTTAAATATACCAATTTTGCCAATGAAATGGCGGCGCCGAGCATTGAAATCCTCGACGACACCTTGGGTGAGTTTGAAAAACTCAACAGCCTGATTTGGCAGCATATGCTGAACACAGATAACAGTAAAATGCAGCTCATCGAAAAAGAAGTCGCTGAGACGCATGGCAAATTGATGGCTGCCCTCAAGCGCTATGATAGTTTTATCAGCGACGCGCAGGATAAACAGTTGCTGGCTAAAGACTATGAGGCGATCAAAGCTTATGACGTGTTGGGCAGTAACACCCTGACCTTGTCGCTCTCTAACAAGAAAACAGAGGCGAGAGATGCCTTGTTGGCGAACCAGGCGGTGATCGAGGGAGTACAAAAAGCCATCCGCGAGCACAGACTATTCAACAACAAGCTGGCCAAAGACAGTGCGACGCAAGCGGCCGTTGTTAAGCAAAGCGCACTCTTTATGCTGATTGGCATTGCGCTCGCTGCATTAGCTGTGGTGGTGTCGATTGGTGTGTTTATCAAACGTAATATGTTCAAGCAATTGGGCATGGAACCTGCTGAGTTAACGGTGATTGCCCGCAATTTTGTGGAAGGCAATCTGAATCAGAAAATTACCTTGCCAGAAGATGACAAATCCAGCGTGGCTTACTCTATTCGTGTGCTGCAACGTACCCTGGATGGTCTGGTGCAATCACTGAATTATGTCAGCCAGCAACACGATGAAGGTGATATCGACTGCACCGTTGACCAAACACGCTTTAAGGGTGGTTATTCCGAGATGGCCGCAGGCATCAACAAAATGGTGGCTGGCCACATTGCGATGAACCGCAGTGCGATTGAAGTCGTCAAAGCGTTTGGTGAAGGCAATCTGGATGTGCCGCTGGAGCAGTTCCCAGGCAAAAAAGCGTTTGTAAATGAAGCGATTGAGCAAGTACGCAGCAATATCAAGCGTCTGGTGAGCGATGCTGATCAACTGGCACACGCTGCGGTCGAGGGGAATTTGTCTGCCCGTGCCGATGCAAGCAAACATCAAGGCGACTTCCGTGCGATTGTTGAAGGGATGAATAGCACACTGGATGCTGTGGTAAAACCATTGAATGTGACCTCAAGCTACCTGGATAACATTGCTAAAGGTGTGATTCCAGCCAGCATTCAAGAGCAATACCCTGGCGATTACAGCTTGATCATTAACAACCTCAATACTTGTATTGCGGCGGTGAACGCACTGGTGGCTGATGCCAATAAACTGGCCCAAGCGGCACAGAACGGTCAATTGTCTACCCGTGCCGATACCCATCTGCATAATGGTGATTTCCGTAAAGTGATTGAAGGCCTCAATGGCACCCTGGATGCTGTGGTGAAACCGCTGACAGTGACCTCAGAATATCTGGATAATATCGCCAAAGGCCATATTCCAGCGACTATTTCTGAGCATTATCCAGGCGATTACAGCCAGATTATTACCAACCTGAATACCAGCATTGAAGCCGTTAATGCGTTGGTGGCTGACACCAGCATGCTGGCAGAAGCGTCTAAAGAAGGCCGCATTACCGTGCGTGCCGATGTGGATAAACACAATGGTGATTTCCGCAAGATTATTGAGGGTGTGAACAACACGCTGGATATGATCGTAGAACCGATTATTGCTGTAACCGAAGCGGTAGAAACGATTACCACTGCCGCGAATGAAATCTCCAGCGGAAACTCTGATTTGTCTGCCCGCACCGAGCAACAGGCCTCTAGCCTGGAGCAAACTGCGGCGAGCATGGAAGAGTTAGCATCCACAGTGAAACAGAACGCTGAGAACGCCAAACAGGCGAACCAACTGGCACTGACAGCTTCAGGTGTGGCAGTGAAGGGCGGCGAAGTCGTCAATGAAGTGGTTGCCACCATGAGTGCCATTAACGAAAGCGCTAAAAAGATCGAAGACATTATTTCTGTCATTGATGGCATTGCGTTCCAAACCAACATTCTGGCCTTGAACGCAGCGGTAGAAGCCGCGCGTGCAGGTGAGCAGGGCAGAGGCTTTGCGGTGGTGGCGGGTGAAGTACGTAACCTGGCACAACGTTCAGCCAGCGCGGCCAAAGAGATCAAAGAGCTGATTACTGACTCAGTGAATAAAACCACAGAAGGCACCAAGCTGGTCGAAAATGCCGGTAATACCATGGAAGAAGTCGTTTCTTCAGTGCAACGTGTAGCAGACATCATCAGTGAGATCTCTGCGGCGTCTACTGAGCAGACCACGGGTATTGATCAGGTGAACCAGGCTGTGACCAGCATGGACGAAACCACGCAACAAAACGCGGCCTTGGTAGAAGAGGCGGCAGCGGCGGCTGAGTCTCTGGTGGATCAAGCCAATCAGTTGGCAGACGCGATTAGCCAGTTTAAATTGGAAGGCCGTGTCGGCGGTGGCTTTGGACAAAGCAGTCAATCCAGCGGCTTGAAAGTCAATACTCATAAGCCTGCGCCACCCCCAGTATCCAGCAGTTTCAGCAGTGCATCATCAGGACGACCTGTGGCGGCACCCAAACCACAGGCCAGCCCTGCGCCCAAGATATCGGCCAGAACAGGCACCGATGATAGTGATTGGGAAGAGTTTTAACGGGAAGTGAACCACAAAAACCGGCTGTTGATGCAGCCGGTTTTTTGTTGACAATCGGTCACGCACATCGCTGCCAAGCCTTGTAAAAAGCCAACCTGGCCATGACGAGCCTTTAAATTTCTTTAGGGTTGCAATTACTGCAAAAGAGCCGAGATTCCCCTTTTTACAGGCAATTCAATTCGGGCTTGAATGTTGAATAATCATCAACATAGGCTGACAAACAAGATAAACAGGCCAATTACCGGGATTTGGAATCAATTAAGGAGTGGCAAGCATGTCCTCACCATCGTTAAATACATTGGCGGGAAAACTCTCTCGTATGACACTGAAATCACAGTTGGGCTTAATGCTGGCTGTGCTTGGTGGTGGGATTGTCACGACCAGTTACCTGGATAATTTAGGCGATCGTGAACTAGCGATACAAGGCTCACATTATCAGCAAATTGTGAATCACAAGGATTTAATTGCTGATGTATTACCTCCCCCTGAATACCTGATTGAATCCTGGCTCACTGTGCTGGAAATGGTGTCTTTAAATCATCAATCCTTGCAAGTGCTGGTAGATAAAGGCAACACACTAAAAAAATCGTTTGAAGAACGTCACCATTACTGGCAAACGCAGTTGCCAGAATCAGCCCTGAAAAACACAGTGACTGGTCCGCTATTCGAGAGCGGTAATGCGTTCTTTAACGTGCGTGATAACGAGGTGATTCCCGCGATCCGCAGTGGAGATAAAAAACAAATTGATCAAGCCCTCGAGAGATTGCAGGCAGCCTATCAAAAGCATAGACTGGTGGTTGACGATGTGGTCAAACTGGCAAGCGATGGTGCCTTACGTATCGAGCAGCAAACGCCAGTGTTGATTAACCAGAACGACTGGATTAATTATGGCCTGAATATTGGCTTGATTCTTTTCAGTATCGGCGTAGGCTCTTTATTGATTGCAGCGATCAGACGCAATATAGGTGGTGAAACTTACGAAGCGCTGGAAGCGGCCAAAGGGATCGCCAGCGGTGACTTTAGCAGCAATGTAGTGTCGCAAGGCAATAGCGATGATAATGTGATTCAGGCCTTAAACCAGGCCAAGGCGACATTACGCACGCTAGATCAGCAAATGACGGATGTTGTCGCTGAACATGCCAAAGGCAATATCAAGGCCATGATTGATGTTAGCAAGTTCAGTGGCGAGTATTTCAATATGGCGCAAGAGATTAATCGCATGCTCAAGATGCATGCCGATATCCTGCGCAAAACCAGTGACTCCATGCAGTTGCTGGGGCACGGTGATTTTAGCGCCCAGCTGGAGACCTTGCCTGGGGATTTAAATGCTTTGAATGTCAGTTTTGACAGCTTGAAGGATAACGTCAAAACACTGATTTCTGATATGGCGCAGGTTTCTGCGGCACATGCACAAGGAGACATTGATGCATTGCTGGATATCAGCCAGTTTGATGGTGATTTTAAAGCCGTGGCGCAAGGCGTGAACCAGATGGTGACTGCCTACGTCAGCGACACCGAGAAGTTTATTGCGGTGATGGACAATATCGGCCGCGGTGACCTGACGGTTCAGCTAGAAGCCATGCCTGGCCAAAAAGCGGCCATGAACAAGAGCGTAGATCGCATTCGCGGCAACCTCAAAGGCATTGTCGACTCAGTGAACTGGGTCAATGCCGAGCATGAAAAAGGCAATATCGACATGACCTTACGTGCCGATATGTTTAAAGGCCAATTCTCGTTGCTGGCAACCAGCATCAACAATATCGTGGCTGGCCATATCGCACTCAACCAGAAAGCCATGGCCTGTGTGCAGGCGTTTGGCGATGGTAACTTTGACGCGCCGCTGGAACAGTTTCCAGGCCAAAAAGCAAAAATCAATCAAACCATTGAGCAAGTGCGCAGCAATTTGAAAGCCTTGAATGCAGATGCGCAAATGCTGGCAGAAGCGGCCCGTGAAGGCCGTGTGACGGTGCGCGCCAATGCTGCAAAACATCCTGGCGACTATCGCAAGATTGTTGAGGGCATGAATCAGACGCTGGATATGATCGTCGAGCCAGTGCTGACCGTGAAAACTGCTGCTGAATCAATCAATATTGCCGCCAAGGAAATCGCGCAAGGCAATGCTGACTTAAGTCGCCGCACTGAAGACCAGGCGGCTAACCTCGAAAAAACGGCTTCCAGCATGGATCAACTGGCTTCGACCGTGAAACAGAATGCCGATAATGCCAAACAGGCTAATCATCTTGCGGCGCAAGCCTCAGAAGTTGCGGTCAAAGGCGGTGAAGTGGTCAATGCCGTGGTGAGCACCATGAGTGATATCAACGAAAGCGCGCACAAGATTGAAGACATTATTTCTGTCATCGACAGCATTGCTTTCCAGACCAATATTCTGGCCTTAAATGCCGCCGTAGAGGCAGCACGTGCCGGTGAGCAGGGTCGAGGCTTTGCGGTGGTGGCAAACGAAGTGGGCAATTTGGCTCAGCGTTCGTCAGTGGCTGCGCGTGAAATTAAAGAGTTAATCACTGACTCCGTTAACAAAACCGCAGAGGGTAGTCGCCAGGTAGAAGAAGCCGGCAACACCATGCATGAAATTGTGGATTCTGTAAAACGCGTCAGTGTCATTATTGGTGAAATTGCATCCGCCTCCAACGAGCAAAGCGCTGGCATTGCCTTGGTCAATGATGCGGTGATTCGCATGGATGATGTAACACAACAGAATACTGCGTTGGTAGAACAGGCGGCCGCAGCAGCTGAATCGCTGATGGATCATGCCAATGAACTGGCAACCGCGGTAGGTGTATTTATTGTGGATGGGCATGCAACCGTGCCCGGCCACAAATCAGGAAATGCAGGCTGGGACGAAGGATATCGTCAGGTCAGCAACGGTTAGGGCAAAAGTAATTGCCCTTTAATAAGTAGTACTTTTTATCAGGAGTTAAAAAAATGGCTGTGATTGATCGAGTGTTAATTGGTGAAGGTTTAGTGATTGAAGAGCGCCCAGAGGGTGGCTTGGATTTGAAAAATGTGGCGCACATTGACTTAATTATGGGCCCACGCGGTAGCGCTGCAGAAGACGCATTTTGTCGTACGCTCACCGACCAAAAACAAGGGGTAAACGGTTTATTGGCGATTGCAGCGCCAAACATGATGGTAAAACCAAACACAGTGATGTTTAACAAAGTGACCATTAAAGATGGTCGCCAGGCAACACAAATGTTTGGCCCGGCACAACGTGGCGTTGCCATGGCTGTGATGGATTGCGTGGCTGATGGCACCATCCCATTGGAAGAAGCTGATGACGTGTTTATCTGTGTTGGCGTATTTATCGACAGCAAAGCAGACATGGATGACCGTATTCAGGACTGGAACTATCGCGCAACTAAAATGGCGATTAAAGCCGCGATTGCCCGTGAGCCTAAAGCCGCTGATGTGGTGAAACAATACAAAGAAGCGTTGCACCCATTTGCCGCGCAAACGCCAGAGGCGCAAAACCGCCGTGCAGATGACCAGGCAGCCGCATTAGCCATCTCACAAATGCAAGAGCGCAGCAAGTATGCACGCACCAGTGCTGAAGCCAAAGCCAAGGAAGAAAAACAGATTGAATTGGCCATTGCACAAATGAAAGATCGTATCGATACCACAAAGGCTTAATTTTTTAGCCAATGTTTAGCCAACGGATTTGCATAGGATAACGAAGTGAGTGCATTGAAAAAACAAGAACAGGAAGCGCGCGAGTTTTTGTTTACGCGCGATGATTTCGTCAGAATTAAAAGCCTGATTTATCGCCATGCAGGCATTTCATTATCCGATGCAAAGACCGATATGGTGTACAGCCGTATTGGTCGGCGGTTACGCGCACTGGATATGCTCAGCTTCAAACAGTATCTGGACACGTTGGAAAATAATAACAATGCAGATGAGTGGCAGGCATTTACCAATGCGCTGACCACGAATCTGACCTCATTTTTTCGGGAAGAACATCACTTTCCGATATTAGCTGAACATTTGAGCAAGCTAGCGGCACGCAAGCCTGCCAAACCCATCCGTATCTGGTGTTCAGCGGCCTCGACCGGCGAAGAACCATATTCGATCGCCATGACGGCCTGCGAAGCGTTTAACACCCTCAAACCGCCAGTTGAAATTATTGCCACTGACATTGATACCAATGTGCTGACAACGGCCGCGGCCGGGGTTTACCCGCTGGATCGCGTCAAAAAAATGGATGATGCCAGAGTACGCAAATTTTTTGAGCGCGGCACCGGCAAGCATGATGGTCTGGTGCGTATGAAAAAAGCCCTGCGTGAATTGATTCACTTTCATCAGCTCAATTTGCTCGATACACAATGGCCATTTCACGACGGCTTTGATGTGATTTTTTGTCGCAATGTCATGATTTATTTTGACAAGCCGACACAAGGCAAGATTATTGATAAATTTGTCACCTTAATGCATGAAGACAGCTTGTTGCTGGCCGGACACTCAGAAAACTTTTTGTATGTGTCCGATCACCTGCAACTCTTAGGAAAAACCGTCTATAAATTAAAAACCAGTGGCGCGGCACGTTCCAGCCTGTTTACGCATCGGAAATCGACATGAGTGTCATGCAAGAAGAAATTTCAACCACCCTGTATTTTGACAGGACGTTTAACACAAACGCCGCCAAAATATCACCAGGGGAGTATTACTACACGGATAAAGACATGCTGATTGTCACGGTGCTTGGTTCGTGCGTGTCTGCCTGCATCCGTGATAGCCGCACGGGGATTGGCGGTATGAATCACTTTATGCTACCCGATGGGGCGGCAGCAGATAAAGATAGCCCGGTGTCAGAATCGATGCGCTATGGCACGTATGCCATGGAAGTGCTGATTAACCAGTTATTGCGCAATGGTGCCAAACGTGAAAATCTGGAAGCAAAGATTTTTGGCGGTGGCAATGTATTGCGCAGCTTTACCACCAACAACGTCGGTGACCGTAATGCGGCGTTCGTCAAAAAATACCTGAAAGATGAGGGCATTAAAGTCACGGGTGAAGACTTACTGGATATTTATCCACGTAAGGTCTATTTTTTTCCAAAAACCGGCAAGGTCTTGGTTAAAAAGCTGAAACAACTGAACAACTACACATTGGTCAAACGCGAACAAGCTTACTCTAGCAAGTTGCAGACCAACGATGTGGGTGGGGATATTGATTTGTTTTAAATAATAATTAAAAAAGAGGACAAGCCATGAAAACAAAAGTACTCGTCATTGACGATTCGGCGCTGATACGCAGCCTACTGAGTGAGATTATCAATGACACCAAAGACCTTGAAGTGGTGGGCACCGCACCGGATCCGCTGGTCGCCCGGGAGATGATCAAACAGTTGAACCCGGATGTGCTGACGCTGGATGTGGAAATGCCGCGCATGGATGGCCTGGATTTTCTGGAAAAACTCATGCGCTTGCGGCCGATGCCGGTGCTGATGGTGTCTACGCTGACTGAAAAAGGCTCAGAGATTACCTTGCGCGCATTAGAGTTGGGTGCGACAGATTTTGTGACCAAGCCTAAAATGGGCATTTCGCAGGGCATGCAGCAGTATGCTGATGAAATCACCGACAAAATTCGCACCGCTTCCAGAGCTAAAGTCAGTACCTTGCAAAGTATTGCCAAGGCGTCTAACACTCAGGTACAGCAGAATGCGATTCGTAACCCATTGATTAGTAGTGAAAAGTTGCTGATTATTGGCGCGTCAACCGGCGGTACCGAGGCGATTAAATCAGTGTTGATGCAAATGCCATCCGACTGCCCAGGGATTCTGATTACTCAACATATGCCAGCCGGCTTTACCAAGTCTTTTGCCGAGCGCTTGAACACTTTGTGCAAGATTGCGGTAAAAGAGGCGGTGGATGGCGAGCGGGTGTTGCCAGGGCATGCTTATATTGCACCAGGCGACAAGCATTTGCTGCTGGGCAGGAGTGGCGCTAACTATGTGACCAAGTTATCAGACAGTGAGCCAGTCAATAGACATAAGCCATCAGTCGATGTATTGTTTGATTCTGCAGCTTTGAATGCGGGTAAAAACGCGGTGGGGATTATCCTCACCGGCATGGGCAAAGACGGCGCGGCGGGCATGCTGCGCATGAAGAATGCCGGCGCTTATAATTTCTCGCAAAATGAAGAGAGCTGTGTCGTATATGGCATGCCGCGCGAAGCGGTCGCACATGGTGGCGTCCATGAGGTAGGGCATCTTAAAGACCTGCCGCGTATGGTGCTGCATTATTTAGCTACTAATAGTGAACGTGCCCTGCGTGTGTAACGTAGTGGTGAACAAACAGACAAATCCCGGTTTTATCGACAATAGCATTGTGCGTCATTTATCAGATAATCAACGCTACGGGATAGGTAACTAATGATAGTGGAGTAACAAATGGGCAACCCTAATACAAAATTTCTGGTAGTGGACGACTTTTCCAC
>NZ_SSGF01000038.1 GCF_008015755.1 Methylophilus sp.
ACAAGCGGAAGCTGGGGTGCATTTCTTTTGGTTACTTGTTCTTTGGGCAAGCAAAGAAAAGTAACTCGCTGAAAAAGCGAAAAGAAACCTTTCAACCAACCACAAACCCGTGGGCATCCCCCCCTACGACTACCTCAAAGAACAACCTTTTATTGTAATCTCACCACGCCAAGATTCCGGCCAACGCCGCAATAACGATGATTAAGGTTCAATGATCAAGCAATCAAAGAATAACTTTATCAATCATCGCCCATCACTCTCCCCCGCCCCTGCTTCACCACTCCGCGCTGCATCTTCCCCGTCACCCGCCGCTTTTTAGACGCCAGCGTCGGCCTGGTCGCATACCGTACCGCATGCACATGGCTGGCCGCCTCGACAATCGCATGCAACCGCGCGACCGCGTCGCGCTTATTGGCTTCTTGCGTGCGGTATTGTTGCGCTTTAATCACCAGCACACCTTCGGCGGTGATACGCTGATCTTTGCTATGCAACAACCGCGCTTTAATCACGTCACTCAAGCTAGAGCTGTGAATATCAAAACGCAGATGGATGGCTGAAGACACTTTATTGACGTTTTGCCCACCCGCCCCTTGCGCACGGATGGCGGTGAGGGTGTATTCGTGAGCGGCGATGCTGATCATGCTTGCAGGGCGTTATTGATGTAGGTAAAAAAGTCATCCACCTCTTGCTGCACGCGCGTGCGCCTGAAGGGGGGCAAGCTTTGCCAGATACGACGACCATAAGGTTTGTCGACCAGGCGCGGATCACAAATCATCAGTACGCCAAAATCCTGCTCATCGCGGATTAAGCGCCCGGCGCCTTGCTTGAGCGTAATCACGGCATAGGGCAATTGATAGTCCATAAAAGCATTTTTGCCTTCGGCGTTCATTTTTTCGATGCGCGCAGAAAGCACCGGATCGTCTGGTGGCGCAAACGGCAGTTTGTCGATAATCACGCACGACAAGGCTTCACCGCGCACATCCACGCCTTCCCAGAAGCTCTGCGAGCCCACCAGTACGGCGTTACCATGGGCGCGAAAACGGTCGAGCAATTCGGTGCGGTTGCTCTCGCCTTGCATCAGCAAGGGATATTCCATGCCTTGCTCCTCAAAGGCTTGCTTAAGCAAGGCATGCACCTCGCGCATGGCTTTGAGTGAGGTACATAAGACAAAGGCGCGGCCGCGGCTGGCTTGCAACACCGGCAAACTCATGGCTGCCACTGCCGCCGTATAAGCACTACTATTCGGCTCAGGCATGCCTGAGGGCACATAGAGTAACGCCTGCTGACCATAGTCGAACGGACTTTGCCAATGTTTGGTCTGTGCCGCCAGCAAGCCCATCTGACCTTGGTAGTGGGTAAAGTCACTTTTCACCGCCAGCGTGGCCGAGGTGAAAATCCAGGCGCGCGGCTGGGCATTGAGTTGTTTGCCAAAGCCATCGGCAACACTGAGCGGCGTGGCGTGCAATTGCACACTTTGGCTAAACACTTCTACCCAGCGCACCAGGTTGGCCTGATTGCCTTTTAACCAGGCCTCGAGCAATGCCAGCAAGGCTTCGCCGCGTTGCCAGCATTTTTCCAGCAAAGGGTCACGGCCGGCTTGGGTTTCAAGCACTGCAGTCAACGTAGCCAAGGTTTCCAGCAAGCGCTGATAGGCGGTATCAAAGTTTTTTAGTGCCTGCGCTTTTTGCACCGGCATGCGCGCGCCTTCAAACTGGAATACCAGCCTGAAATCTCTACAGGCTTTCTCCAGCGGCGGCACGGCTTCACTCAGCGGCACACAATCTTTGGCCAAGGTCAGGTAAGCCATTTGACTATCGCGCGCCAGGTCCATTAATTGCGAGGTAGAAATATCCTCACCAAAAAACAGCCCGGCCACTTCCGGCAGTTGGTGCGCTTCGTCAAACACCACCGTGTTGGCGCTAGGCAGCAACTCTGCCACGCCTTCGTCACGTAACATCACGTCAGCAAAAAACAGGTGATGGTTGACCACCACCACATCGGCGGCCAAGGCCTGTTTACGTGCCTCCATCACAAAGCATTGCTTGTAAAACTGGCAATCCTGGCCGACACAGTTATCCCGCGTGGAAGTCACCTGCTGCCACACGGTGGCTTGCTCGGGCACTTCGACCAGCTCGGCTTTGTCGCCACTTTGGCTATTTTCGGCAAAGCTTTGCAAAATAGGGATATATTGCGCATCTTCGCGCGATTGAAAGCGGCCTTCCTGGCTTGCGCGCTGCAAATGATAATGGCAAATGTAGTTAGCGCGGCCTTTGAGCATGGCCACCGTGACCGGCACTTTAAGCGCTTCGCGCACGGCAGGCAGATCGCGCTGATAAAGCTGGTCTTGCAGGGTTTTGGTACCGGTAGAAATAATCACCTTGCCGCCGGACAACAAGGCAGGCACCAGATAAGCATAAGTTTTACCGGTGCCGGTGCCCGCTTCTGCCACTAATTGCTGCTGTTGCTCGATGGCTTCGGCAATTGCCTGCGCCATTTCTTGTTGTTGCGGACGGCTACGAAAAGCAGGCATGGCCTGAGCGAGAGGCCCATTTTCTGAAAATGCGGAACTGACTTGCTGCGATAAAGACATGTATGAATTATCCCACGAGCGACCATAAATCAGACAGGCTTTTTCAATAAATGCACATGCTTTCAGCGTCAACAAATGCTAGAAAAAGCCCAAAAAACTTGCGAATGTGGTTAAAGTATGGCAAGGTTTAGGCCGTAGTCACTTCTGTGTCATCTAAAACCTGTTTTCTCCAAATCCTTGATTGTGATGAATAAATCTTTTATTCGGCTAGCTGCTTTATTAGTCAGTGTGTTGTTATGCCAATGCAAAAGCGTCGCCGCACCCGGCGATGATGCGCGCTGGAAAAACGCTTACAGCTACTCGCAAGAGCAAGTGATGGACAGCCAGTCCGGCATTGCTGGCACCTGGTCAGAAAAAGTGGAAGAAATCATGATTCGCGCGCTGAGCCTGACCGGGGTCGATTATAAATATGGCGGTCGCAGCCCCGAAACTGGCTTTGATTGTAGCGGCTTTGTGCAGTATGTATTCAAGCACGCGGCGCAGATATCGCTACCACCCTCGGCACGCACCATCAGTGAAATGGGCGACACCGTCAAACGTGAAGAACTTCAGCCCGGTGACCTGGTATTTTTTAATACCTTAAAATCAGCGTTCTCGCATGTTGGCATTTATGTCGGCAACCATCAGTTTATCCACGCCCCGAGAGCTGGCGCAAAAGTGCGCGTTGAAAGCATGGACGAGCGCTACTGGAGTACGCGCTACAACGGTGCCAAACGACTGGAAGTCGAAGCGTCAAAATAACGCTTTTATTCCATCTAACGATTACTCTCCTGCGCCGTTTACTGGTGTATCACTATGGCCCAGCGAACGCTCTGGATCAATCAAGTCACGAATCAATTGCTTTAACTCTTTGGACTCAGGAAAACGTCCTGCTTCCTTGCGTGAAAAAATCACGACACCATCACAGCGCACCTCAAGAATACCGCCAGTGCCAGGCACCAGGTTGACCGACTTTAAATCGCCATCAAACGTGGTCAGTAATTCTTGCGCCAACCAAGCCGCGCGTAACAACCAACGGCACTGTGTACAAAACTCAATTTCTACGATAGGCTTTTGCATATTTCACTCTAAACATTTATTTGCGTGATGAGTATAGTCAATTTTATTGAAATAGCGGAAAATGAACTTAACAGCGTTATTTCCACTCTCTGCAAACAGGCTGTCATCAACTGATGCAACTTGACTCTTATTAAAGTAATATTCTTCGCTTAACTGATCACACAAGGCATGGTATGCGTTCCAAATTAGAAAAATTCAGCTTGCTGGGTGCAGGCGCGTTTGTAGGTATCCTGGTGAGTATCAACATTTCGGCCTGGGCAGACAGAACCTCTATGTCGCAACTGCCGATTGACGAGTTACGTGTCTTTGCTGAAGTCTTCGCCAAAGTAAAATCTGACTACGTTGAGCCAGTAGAAGACAAGAAACTGATTAACGAAGCGCTGTCTGGCATGTTGCAAGGGCTGGATCCACACTCTACGTTTATGGATGCCGATGCCTACAAAGAATTGCAGGCAGGTACGCAAGGTGAATTTGGCGGCCTGGGCATTGAAGTGGCAATGGAAGATGGCCTGGTGAAAGTAGTGACACCCATTGAAGATAGCCCAGCTTACAAGGCTGGTCTGAAGTCTGGCGACTTAATCATGAAGCTGGATGACACCCAGGTGCGCGGCTTGACCTTGAACGATGCGGTTAAACGTATGCGTGGCACGCCTGATACCAAAATCGTATTGACGGTGATTCGCAAAGGTGAGGACAAACCACTCACCTTCACCCTGACACGTGCGGTCATCAAATCACAAAGCGTCAAAAATAAATGGATTGAACAAGGCTACGGCTATGTGCGCATCACCCAGTTTCAAGAGCGTACCGGTGAAGATCTGGCCAAAGCACTGAAAAGCTTGCAGACTGAAAACAAAACCCCGCTGAAAGGCTTGGTACTTGACCTGCGTAACAACCCGGGTGGTTTGCTGGATGCTGCCGTTGGTGTGTCTGCCGCATTTTTACCTAAAGATGACCTAGTGGTCTACACAGAAGGCCGTGTCGTCGACTCCAAAATGCGTCTGAATGCAACACCTATGGATTATGCACGTCGCGGCAAATCAGACTACCTGAAAGATTTGCCTGAAGAGTTCAAGTCTGTGCCTATCGTGGTGTTGATCAACGCCGGTTCGGCTTCTGCCTCTGAGATCGTGGCCGGTGCATTGCAAGACCACAAACGCGCAACCATCATGGGTATCCAGAGCTTTGGTAAAGGCTCAGTGCAAACCATCTTGCCGATGAACAATGGCAGTGCGATTAAACTGACCACCGCGCGTTACTTTACGCCTAACGGTCGCTCGATTCAGGCCAAAGGCATTGTGCCAGACATCACAGTAGATGATGGCTCTGATCCAAGCCTGAGCTTGCATGAGGCTGATTTGAAACGTCACCTGTCTAACCCGACCGATGCTAAAGACAATGCAGATACCAAAGCTGCGGATGAGGCGAAATCTCGTGCGGCTGCGGAGAAGCTGAAGGAAGAGAAGCATGCTGAGACACGCGGCCCGATTGAGCCCGCCAGCAAAGATGACTTCCAGTTCATGCAAGCCATAAACCTGCTCAAAGGTCTACCTGTACAAAAATCGCAAGAAGCAGCTAAAGTAAGCACTGCCAAGCCATGATGTTTCGCCTGCTCACAGTCACCGAGATTGTGAGCAGGCGGCACACGCAAGGGAGCGTATCATGTTGAAGTTATCGCCATTAAGCCTGCCACCACTCACGCTGGATAAAGCCATTCAGGTGCTGGATATGGGGTTGCGCACCGTGTTTAGCCCGGCCGTCTCCAGTCGTCCTTATCCAGCGGCCGATATCAGCAGCGAGACAACACTCAGCGATAGCGAGCGTAAACATGCCGCCGCACTCATGCGCATTAACCATGTCGGTGAAGTCTGTGCACAAGCCTTGTATAGCGGCCAGGCACTGGTTTCGCGTGACCAGGCCAATGTTGAGGCTTTAAAACAGGCATCGCGTGACGAAGTAGATCACTTGGCCTGGTGCGAACAGCGTATCAACGAGCTCGGCGGTCGCAAAAGCCTGTTAAACCCACTGTGGTTTGGTGCCAGCTTTGGCCTGGGCGTGACCGCAGGGTTGCTAGGCGACAAATGGAATCTGGGCTTTTTGGCAGAAACCGAACATCAGGTCTCTGCGCATTTACATAGCCATTTGCATGAACTGCCTGCGCAAGATAACGCTTCGCGGGCCATTGTGGCGCAAATGAAGATAGACGAGGAACATCACGCAGAAACTGCCGAACACTTAGGCGGCGCAGCCCTGCCTGCCCCGGTCAAACTGGCGATGCGACTGGCCTCAAAAGTGATGACGCGTACCGCGTATCACTGCTAAGATTTGTACTAACCTAGAGTCAACCATGCAAAAATTTAGTGACAACCTTCTCACACTTGACAATGCCGATCACGTGAAACGCATTGAACTGTATGATGAAAACAATCAGCCTGCTGGCGTACTTGAAAACAAGCCAGGCACCCAGGGCTCAATCAAGGTCTATCATCACCTGTTTAAGGTATTTGGTGAGATTAATACCGACGCGGCGGTAGAAGGCCTGGCCCTTTACGCCGAACATACTGAGGATGCCGAAGACCATCCGGGTAAACACCCTAATATTGACCGCTTGCTGAATGTGCTTGATAAAGAGCAAACGCTTTCAATCAAATTAATTACTGAGTAAGCTAGCCTCAGTGATAAAAAAGCCTCCATAAACTGGAGGCTTTTTCTTTTCTTGCGATTTCAACCACATCACTCACTTTGCAAATGGCGGGTAATCGGCGGGTGATAAATAAACTCCAGCAAATGGCCTACGCTGTCCAGGCAATAAAATCCGCGCGAACCATCGCGGTGACTTTTCGGCGCCTCAGTAATGCGCACCCCATGGGCGACCATATGCGCATACCAGTCATCCACAGCCTGCGCATTCGTCAGCACAAAACCGATATGGTCCAGGCGCTGTAATGGGTCGGCCTTGTAATCCACGCGATGCAAAGCGAATACATCCCCATGATTTGTTAAATACACATTATCCGGATCAGGTTGCCACTCAATCTGCATGCCGACAATCCGCGTATAAAAATCAACCGCAGATTCAAGCTCCTTGATAAACAATGCCACATGGCGGATACCGATCATGCCCTTAGGAATGCTCATGCGTGTCTCCATTAATCAAAGCTTGGCGCTTTGATTTCATAGCCATGCGTAATTTCGCAAGCCTTTTGCAGCATGATGCTGGCAGAGCAATACTTCTCGGCAGAGAGTTTCACTGCACGCTCTACTTGTGACTCACTCAAGCCTTCACCGGTCACCACAAAATGCACGTGAATTTTGGTGAATACTTTAGGCACGGTGTCGGCACGTTCGGCACTGATTTCAGCCACGCAATCGACAATCGGCTGACGTGATTTTTTAAGGATAGTCACCACGTCAAACGAAGTACACGCCCCCATGCCTATCAGCAACATCTCCATCGGGCGCATACCAATATTGCGGCCGCCATTTTCAGGCGCGCCGTCTAACACGACTGCATGCCCGGTTTCGGATTCACCGACAAAACTGACACCATCTATCCATTTCACTTGGACTTGCATTTAGTCTCTCATTTCACAAGTATAAAAACGTACCCGCCAACGACGGGCAAAATTTTCAGTTTCTAAGCCAGGCTAGGCGCAAGTTCAAAAAAATCGCGCAGCATACATAGAGTATGTAAGCGATATTTTTGAATCTTGTCACGACGTATGGCGACGAAACTGTAGATTTTTATTTCACGCCCAGCAATTCGACATCAAACACCAGCGCCGCATTTGGCGGAATCACGCCACCAGCCCCACGTGCGCCGTAGCCCATGTCAGATGGAATAATCAGCGTACGCTTGCCGCCGACTTTCATGCCTTGCACACCAACATCCCAGCCCTCAATCACCTGGCTACCACCCAAAAAGAAATTAAAGGGTGAATTACGGTCCAGGCTGCTGTCGAATTTTTGGCCTTTGTGGTCTTCTTTGCTAGCGTCATACAACCAGCCGGTGTAGTGCACGGTGACGTTAAAACCCACTTCGGCTTCGCGGCCATTGCCGATTACCGTATCTATTTTTTGTAACTCAGTCACATTGGCAGACATTTGTGCAGATTCCTTGGTTTTTGAAGAATTGGATTGCGCTTGGCAACCCGTGATGGTCAACAACAGCAATGCGCTGAGACCAATTAATTTAATGCCAGATTTCATTGATTTACTCCCGGAAAACGACCATTATTTTACGCGCTTTTAGCCACAAATTCTTATGCCGAGGTTAACGGCCTTCTATCAATTGCTTTAATAATGCATCCTGCACCTTACGCACGGCAGAAGCACGTGCGTGATTAGCGATTACTACCAGCACATAACGCTTACCGGCCATATCCTGCACATAGCCTGCGATGCTGCTCACGCCTTCCAGCGAGCCGGTTTTAAGATAAGCCATGCCTTGGCTATTGCTATCGGCCAGTCGCTTCTTGGTCGTGCCATCCAAACCCAGTATCGGCATCGACGCCATGAGCACCGGCATCACCGGACGTTGCCAGGCTGTGACGAGCAACTGCGCCAAATGTTCCGCACTGATGCGCTCTGTGCGCGACAAACCAGAGCCGTTTTCAACGACCAGCTCAGCAAACTGCAAGCCTCGCTGGCGCAAAACCTGTTTAAGCGTCAACGCAGCACCTGTCTCATCGGCAGGAGTAAAGCCTGCCTCCAGCGCCATCGTCAGCATGAGCTGGCGCGCCATCACATTATTGCTCCACTTGTTGATATCGCGCACCACGCTATCCAACGGCGGCGATAACCAGGTCGTCACCAGTGTATTGGCGTCCGTCGCTGGCGCCAGCACTAACTGGCCGTTAAACTGCCCGCCCAATTGCGCCCACAATTTTTTAAAGCTCAAAAACACATACTGGGTATCGCTGAGTACGCTCAACTCCAGATAACGTGCATCACATTGTGATGGCAGCGTGCCACTAAACGCCACGGTGACCCCATCGGTCTGCGGCGTGATGCTATAACGCAAGTCACTGCGCCAGTCATT
Source organism: Methylophilus sp. (assembly GCF_008015755.1). Classification (GTDB taxonomy): domain Bacteria; phylum Pseudomonadota; class Gammaproteobacteria; order Burkholderiales; family Methylophilaceae; genus Methylophilus. Next base: position 8,691 of record NZ_SSGF01000038.1, read on the forward strand.
ACACGCCCCTTTGCGGATTTGCATCGTATTGATGACACGGATTTGCGGCAACTCGAATTCTTGCGAGAGCTGTACTGAGGGTTGATTGCCGGTATTGGCCACCGCAAAGCGGAAACTGGTATTACGACCATTCAGCAGCAACGCACTCGGATTGGCGTTATAAGCGCGCCAGGGCTCGTCGTCCAGCACAGGACGCTGGCCGACCTCAGGCGCATACACAGACAAATCCAGCACCAGATTACCCTTAATTTGACGGATGCCTTGTTGCTGCACCTGCTGCAACAAGCGCCAAAATTCAGTGATATTCAATGCAGGGTCGCCATAGCCTTTGATGATTAAATCACCATCGAGTACGCCCTGATTCAGTGTGCCATTGCGATACACCTCTGTTTTCCAGCGATAGGCTGGCGTAAGGGCTTCAAGCGCGGCATAGGTGGTCACCAGCTTCATCACGCTGGCCGGATTCATGGCTTTGGCAGCATTGTGGCTGATGAGGGGCGCACCGCCATCCACTGGCTGTACGATAATGGCGACGCTATCCGCTGGCAACTGTGCTTTGCTTAACGCCTCTGGCACATTGAACGGCAACGCGGCTTGCGCCAGCGTCAACCAGCAACTGCCTAATAAAAACAACCAGCGCATTACAGGCTCTCCACGATGGCGGCTCGCGTTGTTTGTACTAGGTGTGCAATATCGGCGGCCGTCAGGCAATAAGGTGGCATCCAATAGACGGTATTACCTATCGGCCTTAACAGTAAGCCATGCTTCAAGGCAGCGGCATAGCAGTCACGGGCAAATTGCGCGTTGTGGGTATCCACTTCAAATGCGGTAATCATGCCACGCTGACGCACATGGCTCAGCGGTAAATCGTATTGCGCAACCGCCGCCCATAATTGCTGTGCCGTCAGACGGTTATCGCTGAGTACGTCGCGTGTTTCAAACAAGGTTAAGGTCGCCAGTGCGGCGGCACACGCCAAGGGATTGCCAGTGTAACTATGGCTATGCAAAAAACCTTTGACCGTCTGATCATGGTAAAACGCCTGATAAACTACATCTGTGGTTAGCACCACCGACAACGGCAAATAACCACCGGTAATGCCTTTGGATAAACAGATAAAATCAGCAATATCACTGACTTTACCGCCAGCCTGCTCAGAGGCGAACAAGGTGCCGGTGCGGCCAAAGCCCACGGCGATCTCATCCGCAATGACATGCACCTGATAGCGGCTACACACCTCACGCGCACGACGTAAATAGACTGGGTGATACATGCCCATGCCTGCTGCACCCTGCACCAGTGGCTCGATAATCAACGCAGCCAGTTCAGCATGATGTTGAGCCACATAGTGCTCCAGCGCTTCTGCACAACGCAACGCGTAAGCCTCTTCCGACTCACCGATTTCAGCCAAACGGCTATCCGGGCTAGGCATTTGCGCTGATTGCAGAATCAGCGGCGCATAAGTATCTTTAAAAATCGCCACATCGGTCACACTGAGCGCGCCCAGCGTTTCGCCGTGATAACTATTTTGCAGACTGATAAATTTGGTTTTTTGCGGCTGCCCGATATTGCGCCAGTAATGAAAACTCATCTTGAGCGCAATCTCGGTCGCACTGGCCCCATCAGAGCCATAAAAGGCATGCCCCAGGCCGGTGAGCGCAGACAACTTTTCTGATAACGCAACCACGGGTTCATGCGTAAATCCGGCCAGCATCACGTGCTCTAGCTGATCGAGTTGCACCTTAATGGCCTCTTTGATCACAGGCTGATTATGCCCAAACAAATTGACCCACCAACTGCTCACGGCATCCAGATAGGCTTTGCCTTCTGTATCAAACAGCCAGGCACCTTCGCCACGGGCAATCGGCACCAGCGGATAGCGCTCGTGATGTTTCATTTGCGTGCAGGGGTGCCACACGGCTTGTAAAGAACGTTGTAAAAGTGCAGATTGGCTCAATGAAAACCACTTTCCCGTTGATGTCGGATTGCCACAACCGTCGCAATCTCAGTCAGTTCTTGATATTGATACAAGGCAATATAGCCGGTATTGCCGTGAGAAATCACCAACTCACGAAAATCAGATTGTGTTGATTTTCTGCCAATTTCAGGATGATTCAGCAATGTTTGTATACCGCTAATAATGAGTTCGTAAGCATGTATTGCCTGCGCCTGATCTGCTGCTGCGGAGAGAAACTCGGTGATACGTTCCATATCGTCCCAAAATTTTTGCGTATAGTTAATGCTTGCCACGATTGCGCTTTATTTGTATTTTTTTAATGTGGGTTTAGGCAATTCAATGCCTTGCAATTTTGCTCGAAAATAAGCATTCACTTCATCAGCATCATAGGCCAGGCCAGTTTTTTGGTACTCCTGCCATGATGTCTCCGCTTCGGCCACAAACGTCTGATACTTTTCATTACGTCTGGTTTCCTGCTCAATCGCGTCAACCATAAACGCATGAGGTGTTTTGCCTGTGGCTTCTGCCAATTTTGCGACCCGCTCTTTCAAGCTGTCTGGTAACTTTAAGCTGGTAGTGGCCATCATGTTCTCCCTAGAATCCGCAAAGTGTTACCAAAGTAACACCTCAACATTAACCTGTCAAACACGGCTTTGTGCTATAGTGCGCATCTTATTGATTTATATGCATAATCCATGCAAAAAACCCGCAAACACCTAGAACTGCTCGCCCCGGCCAAAAATGCTGACTTTGGGATTGAAGCCATTAATCATGGTGCCGACGCTGTGTATATTGGCGGCCCGGCGTTTGGCGCTCGCGCTAAAGCGCCAAATACGGTGCAGGATATTGCGCGTCTGGTGCAGCATGCGCATAGATTCCATGCCGAAGTGTTTGTGGCGCTGAATACCATTTTTCACGATAACGAGCTCGAGGGTGTGCGTCAGTTGGTGCATCAATTGTATGACAGCGGCGTCGATGCGCTGATTGTGCAGGACATGGGCTTGCTGGAACTCGATTTACCGCCTATCCAGCTACATGCCAGTACGCAAACCGATATCCGCACCGTTGAAAAAGCGCAGTTTTTAGACCAAGTCGGCTTTAGCCAGATTGTGCTGGCACGCGAGTTGGATATTGCCACGGTCAAAAAAATCGCCGACGCGACGACTGCCAATCTGGAGTACTTTATCCATGGTGCGCTGTGTGTTGCCTTCAGCGGCCAATGCTTTATCAGCCATGCGCATACCGGCCGGAGCGCCAACCGTGGCGAGTGCTCGCAAGAATGCCGCTTGCCTTATACGCTGGAAGACCAGAAAGGCCGCATTATCGGCAAAGACAAACATTATTTGTCGATGAAAGATAATGACCAGAGCGCCAATTTGCGCGCATTGATAGCTGCGGGTGTGAGCAGCTTTAAAATCGAAGGTCGCTACAAAGACCTGCCCTATGTAAAAAACGCCACGGCGCATTACCGCCAGTTGCTGGATGAGATTCTGGAGGATATGCCGCAATATGCGAAATCTTCCGCCGGACATACCAGCTACACTTTCAAACCGCAGCCAGAGAAAACCTTTAACCGCAGCGCCACCGATTATTTTGCCAATGGCCGCCAAGCGGATATTGGCGCTTTTGATACGCCCAAGTTTTCTGGTGAGGAATTAGGCAAAGTACGCAAGGTGGGCAAAGACTTTATCGATGTGGCCACAGACGTTGCATTGCACAATGGCGATGGTGTGTGCTTTTTTGATGTGCACAAAGAGTTGGTGGGCTTGCGTGTGAACACCGTGCAAGCGCTGGATAAATATACCCAGCGGCTGTTCCCCAATGAAATGCCAGCAGACATCCGCAACAACACACAGCTCTATCGCAACCGTGACCATGCCTTTATGCGTTTGCTGGAGAAAGACTCGGCCATGCGCAAAATTGCGGTCGACGCCGTGCTTTATGAAACCGACGATGGTTTTGCATTGACGCTGACTGACGAGCAAGGGTTTATTGCCACCGCGCAAGTAGCGGCTGAAAAACAGCCTGCTAACGATACCCAAAAGGCTGAAGCCTCCCTGCGGGAAAATTTGGCCAAACTGGGCAATACAGACTTCGTGGCAACAGCAATCAGCCTGGAGCTGACCCAATGCTGGTTTTTGCCAGCGTCCGTGGTCAATCAATTGCGCCGCGATGCGGTAGAGCAACTGATTGACATCAGAACACTCGCCTATGAGCGTCCGCCATTACGTGCCGTGGCCGAGCCACCTGCTATCTATCCGCAAGACTCTTTAAGTTACCTGGCCAACGTTTATAACCAGAAAGCACGCGACTTTTATCACAAGCATGGCGTTAAACTGATAGACAGCGCCTATGAGGCCAATGAAACACTGGATGAAGTGCCGGTGATGATCACCAAACACTGCCTGCGCTTTAGCCATGGCCTGTGCCCGAAAGAAGCTAAAGGCGTGATTGGTGTTCAAGGCACGGTGACCGCTGAGCCGATGACGCTGATTAGCGGCAATGACCGCTATACGCTCAAATTTGACTGCAAACCGTGCGAAATGCACGTCATGGGCAAAGTACGCAAACACATCTTGCAAATTGCGCCACCGCAACCGATTACGTTTTTTGATAAACGTCCGGCCTAAGGTCAATCGGCCTTGGTCATTTGCCAAGGCCTTTTTTTTCAGGCAAGCTGCAAGCACCTCACACTCGCTCACCAGCCATGACTGAATACGCTTACCTGCTCAAAGTGGCGATCGCCCTGATTGCCATCGTCAACCCCATCGGTTGCTTACCTATTTTTATCAGCGCCACCAGCGGCTGGAGCAAAGCCGAGCGCGCAAAAACAGCACGGACAGTGGCCATTACCGTCATGATCGTCTTAGGCGTCTCAGCCTTTATTGGCGACTTGATTCTCGACTTTTTTGGCATCACCATGCCCTCGTTTCAAGTGGGTGGTGGCATTTTGATACTGCTGATCTCCATCTCCATGATGCACGGTAAACAGGGTGCCACAAGACAAACCCCTGAAGAAGCACAAGACCTGGCAGAGCGAGAAGTGATTGCGATTGTGCCGCTCAGCATTCCCTTATTGGCAGGCCCAGGTGCTATCTCAAGCATGATCCTGACTGCACAACAGCACCCCGGGTTTTGGGGTCATGTCAGCCTGATGCTACCTATTGTGCTGATTGGATTGTTTATTTGGGGCCTGTTATTTCTCGCCGATGCCATTACCCACTACCTGGGCAGGATTGGGATTAATATCGTGACACGATTGATGGGATTGATTCTGGCGGCGATGTCGGTGGAATTTATTGCACATGGACTGGAAGGGTTGTTTCCACGACTTGTCGGCGCCACATGAGACAAGACTTGCACACAGACAAATTAAGCCTCCCTCAATCAATCACTTAGCGGTAAAATAACGCTTTTAACGAAGCCTGCACATCTTGAATTCCACCGTTTCAAACCCCTCAAAATCCTCCCAGCAATGGAAGCCTAACGTCACCGTGGCCGCCATCATTGAGCAGGACGGCAAGTTTTTGCTGGTTGAAGAAACCACGGACCGCGGCAACCGCTTTAACCAGCCTGCCGGGCACCTCGAAGAAAACGAGACGATTATTGCAGCGGCGATCCGCGAAACGCTGGAAGAAACCGCTTACGATTTTACGCCTGAGGCGTTGGTGGGCATTTACCACTGGCAGCATCCACTTAACGGTATCACTTATTTGCGCTTTGCTTTTACCGGCAAGCTGGGCAAGCACTACCCTGAGCAGGCCTTGGATGATGGCATTATTCGCACGGTATGGAAAACCGAAGCCGAGATTGCCGCCGAGGGCGAGTTGATGCGTAGCCCGCAAGTCTTGTTGTGCGTGCAGGATTACCTGGCAGGCAAGCGTTATTCTTTAGACATTTTGAAGCATTTGGGCCAAGCACTATGAGTAAGCCACATGTCATCGTCGGGTTGTCCGGCGGTGTTGATTCCTCCGTTACCGCCTTGCTGTTAAAGCAACAAGGTTATCAAGTTACCGGTTTGTTTATGAAAAACTGGGAGGACGATGATAATGATGAATATTGTTCATCACGCCAGGACTTGATCGACGCGGTTTCTGCGGCCGATAGAATCGGTATTGACATTGAAACCGTGAATTTTAGCGCTGAGTATAAAGAGCGAGTGTTCGCTAACTTTTTGCAGGAATACCAGGCTGGCCGCACGCCTAACCCGGATATTCTGTGTAACGCAGAAATCAAGTTCAAGGCCTTTTTGGACCATGCCATGGGCATGGGTGCCGATTTAATCGCCACAGGCCATTACGCACAAGTCCGTGAAAACCCGATTCAACCCGGCAACTTTCAACTGCTCAAAGCCGATGACGGCAGCAAAGACCAGAGCTACTTTTTGTCACGTCTGAACCAGGCACAACTGTCAAAAACGCTGTTCCCTCTCGGCAAATATCTTAAACGTGAAGTGCGTGAAATCGCGCGTGAGCATGGCCTGGCCAATGCCGAGAAAAAGGATTCCACCGGCATTTGCTTTATTGGCGAGCGTCCGTTTCAGGAGTTTTTGCAGCGCTATCTGCCACGTCACCCGGGCATCATGCGCACACCAGAAGGCAGAGTGGTGGGCGAACACGAAGGCTTGATGTATTACACCATTGGTCAGCGCCAGGGGCTTAAAATTGGTGGTAGCCGTGAGAGCAATGGCGAGCCATGGTTTGTCGCCGCCAAGCATATGGCGGATAACGAGCTGATTGTGGTGCAAGGGCATGACCATCCATTATTGCAAAGCGATGGTTTAACCGCAGGCCAATTACACTGGATTAGCGGCGAAGACCCACGCACCAACTGGGTCTATGCCGCCAAAACGCGATATCGCCAACCAGATGCCCCTTGTGAAGTTGATGCGGTGAATGCTGAAGAAGCGACTATCCGTTTTGGTCAACACCAATGGGCGATCACACCTGGTCAAAGCGTGGTGGTGTATGAAAGCAATGTCTGCCTGGGCGGCGGGATTATCACTGGCGCCATTTAACCCATTCGCGAGGCATGGTTATTGCTTCTGCTTGCATAATATAATCATAATGAACGCCAAGTGACGAGGAATGACACCTGATGGCCTACGTATTAAAAAATAATGAAGGTGCAATTATTGCTGCCAGCCCAGACACGAAAGTGAACGCAGACTGGGTTGAAATTGATAATTCGGATACCGAGTATCTGTGTTTTCTGGATGACGAACTCAAAAAACATCACACTTTCCGTGAAAGTGATATTCAGCTGGCGCGGGTACTGGAAGATTTAATCAGTATCTTGATTGATCGCAGCCTGATCAGCTTTACCGACTTCCCTAGCCCGGCGCAAAAACGTCTGAACGAGCGCCAGTCATTGCGTCATAAAAACAACCTGCAACTGCTGGCAGATGACGATATGCCACCGCTGTAAGGCGTCGGTTAATACGTCATCTCCACCAAAAACTTCACATTACGGCCGGGACCGTAGATACCGATCCCGCCCATCGCACCATCCAGCCGATAGATCTCATTTTTAAGATTCTCGCCGATCAAGCGCAAGGTGAGTTGCTCATTCACTTTAAAGCGCACACCGGCGTTCCACAACTCATAAGCCTCCTGCACACCAAACTGATAGGGGCTATTTGTTGTCCCATCCCCGCTCAACAGAATATTTCTTTCCGACACTTTACGGTAAGTCAGATTCATGTCGATATTCTTGGTTAACTCCGCCCCAAGGTTGATATTTAAGGCGTTGCCAGGGGCCGTATATAAAGGCGCATAGCTTTCACCGGTAAACATCTCCCCTCTTAGTTTGGAATACCCGGTGCGTAAATACCAGCCGTGATACTGCATAAAACTTTCGACCTCTACACCGTTACGGCGCTCCCAGCCATGTTGAGTGATATTGCCATCGTCATCCTCTCGTAATGAGAGCAACAAATGTGACGTGTAGGTATGGTAAAAGTTAAGTTTGCCAGTGAACCAGACATCAGTATTAAACAGATGGGGTGTTTGGTAACTCACGCCAACTTCTGTCGTTTCTGAACGCTGCGGCTGATATAACTCACCGCAAATCAGCGATGCAGGGCCATTGATGGGCATCAAGCCATTACGGCAACGGCTAAAAGGGCCTTGCGTAAAGTATTCATCAATCAGCGGTGGCCGAAAACCTTGGCCATAGTTGCTATAAAAGGTCAGCTTGTCCGGGTTAGTTTTGGCAAAGGCATCATAAGCCAGGCCCAAGCTCCAGGTGTCTTCCTTAAATCGGATCGTGCTTTTCTGGTCATACGGTTCCAGCAAGGCCAACGTACCGCCAGCGGCCTCAATCTTATAACGGTCTTGCCGATAGCCTGGGGTCACCGTGAATTGACCAATCTCCAGCTTGGGCTGTAGATACATCGCCTGAAACGACTTACGTCCGGGCGGTGCTGAGGCATTGAATCCATTGGGGTATCTGGCTTGTGAGCTACTTAAAAGATTATCAAAAGTACGTGTAATTTCACGCTCACTGGCGTTATATTGATAGCCCGCCAATAAGGCAAGGTTTAAGAAACCGCTTTCAAATAAAATCGCCTGATTACTGATATCAACTGTCTTCGTTTTGTAGTTATATGTATCAGTTGCATTGCCCGGACACCTGCTCACCTGACTTGGGTCTGGCGTATATGTTGTGCCGTTACAGCCGCTGATACCCGGGTTAATGACGAGTGACATTCCTGGTTTTGCCAAATCATGAAGATTCGTATGTCCTGCACCTACTGTCGCTTTCAAATTAACCAATCGACTTTCCGGGTCATAATTCACGGTTTCAGACCAGGTCAGGTCATCTACCGTGCGAATCACGTTACCAAAAAATCCAGGCTGGCCACCGGTCGCATCATAGGGCTGCAAACCGGTATCATCAAACTTGACGATAGAGGTGACTAATTGCAAGTCTTCAGTGGGGAACAAACTCACCTTGAGTAAATGAGAAACTGATTCAATCGCCGAATTTTCAAGCTTGGTGCCATCACCCAAAGTCATGTTATTCGCCTGGCGATTAGAGTAGTGATACAAAATATCCACCCGTTCATCTGGCCGGGCGTATAACAAGTAAGAGCGCGAATACTCATCACTGTTATTGCCATAGCCAAACTTGACCTTGCCGCCATACTTCTGGCCGGGCTTCAAAAAATCCTCTGCATTTTTTGTGGTGGCATTAATGGTGCCGCCTAATGAGCCTGAACCACTGGTGATTTGCGGGCCACGCTGCACCTCAATACTCTTCAATAATTCCGGCTCAATAAATGTGCCGCCCATGCGGTATTTCTCAAATCCTTTGGGCACGCCATCTACTTTGACCATGACATCTTCGTTATCGCCGTAACCGCGAATATTGAATGTCATGCCGCTAGGGCGTGGACCACCCGAAATAGACACGCCAGGCACAGACCGCACGGCATCAAAAATATTGCTGGGCTGGGCGCGCTGCAATTGTTCGCTAGTGATCGTAGTAATTGGTAACGTCCGGTTGATTCCCGTCTCCGGTTCTTTTATTTTGGTTCCTGTCACAGAGACTTCAGGCAAGGTTTCGACCTGCTCGGTGTCCGCTTTTTTAGGCGATTTGTTTGCGTGCACTTCTTCACTCACGATGTCTGGCAATAGTTGTTCTTCTGCCTGCGCTAACAAAGACCATGCAGCGATAGCTAGCCAACTGCACATCACGAGCACACTGGCAGACCGTCGCGATAAATCAGATTTTTTTAAAAGTTGTTGCCAGGAGGAATCAGAGCTTGCCATGAGGGAGCACTTTTTATTCTAGAGTTGGATAGAAACAAAGGGGCCGAACGCCCCTTTGTAGTCACCGCACTAATTAAAAATTAGGCGCTGTTTTTAGCAGAACGTCTTGCTGCAAAAGCCATTAGGCCCAGGCCCAAGGCCATCATGCTATAGGCCTCTGGTTCTGGGACCGGGGTCACAGTTGGGACAGACACAGTCGCCAACGCCAGTTGGTCTAGGCTCATGCTGGATGAAGTCGAGTTAAATTTGAAGGTGTACAGGCTGGCCGCACTTACGCTGCTCCATTTCCAGAACAGCTCTTGCTCAGCCGTGGCGCCGCCCATCACAACGCCTTGATCTTCGTTGAATTGCAGTACTGACGTGGCAGACACGCCATTCAATGTCGCAGTCGTACTGGCCAAGGTGCCCAACGTACCGATACGCAAGTAAACGTCAAACAAACCGCTGCTGGCACCGCTCAATGTGGCCGTAAATGAGGTGGCGCTAGAGAAGCTGTAAATATTGCCGCCACCAGTCACAAAAGCACCGCCAGTGGTTTCTTGAACAGAAGCCGCGGTGCCCGCCGTTAAAGCAATGTCTGGTGAAGTATCGGTTGTGGCGTTAAAAAGATTCCACTCAGCGTAGCTGGTGGGTGTTGATGTGCCCCATGGGTTGGTTGAATTCCATACCGCTTGTGTTGCAAAGGCAGAGCCGCTAAATGCCATGCCCAAAGTAAGTGCTAATACTGAAACTTTCATGATGTTAAATCTCCTCAACAAGCGCTTGTTCCCCTTCCTCTCGAAGGCCATCGCGCTACCTCTAAAATAAGTCTCACGGACCCACACCGTTGAGTATTTCAATCTCCATGCTGGATACGCATGGTTATAAAACTGAAATTGAGAATAAATAAAGCTTATTTTTCTATCGCCGCGTCAAAGTCGACCACATAGCGGTATTGCTTGCCGCAATCGATAATCACTTCTTTCTGGCCGCGTTTTAACAAGCGAATATCAACCTTGATACTGCCAAAACCATCATGCGCAATCAGCTCATCGAGCAACTCGAGCAATCTTTTTTTGACCGGGGCATTTATCGCTTGCATCGCATGTATTCATCATTTGTATTGTTTATTTTTAAATGATAACAATTATCATTTACTTTATCAATAACAATAATTCAAGACGGGCAGGTAAAGAATGGTTAATGGCAGAAACAGCTTTAAGGGCGCAGAAATAAGCGCAGAATCATCGCCAGATCACAGACGAATGCTGCGGCAATCATTTAGGGATAAGACCGATAGAGGGGAAACAGCAGGCAGCGCCCCCGCAGGCGTGCGCGAGGGTCTGCAAACGCCGCCAGTTAGGGCTGCGGCATGGTTTGTTTAAAGCTGGGGCGTTTGACCAGCACGCCGTAATGCTTGGCAAGGTTGGGAAACCTCTCTTGCCAGTATTTCCCTTCCCATTGCACGCTTTTGAAGCGCAAATCCAGGTAACCCAACGCCGTGCCCAGCGCGATATCGGCCAGGCTGAAGGTCTCGTTCACACACCACTTTTTCTTCAGCAAATCATCATCCAGGGCGGTCAAGCCAGCAGTCACCTTGGCAAACTGCTTTTCAATCCACGCGGCAGCTTGCTGCGCTTCCGGCTTGCGCTGCTCCAGCATCACGGCCACCGCCGCATCACAGACGCCATCGGCCAGGGCCTCCCAACGACGCACTTTAATTTTGGCTGAGTGATCTTGCGGAATCAGGTGCGACACCGGCGTACGGTGATCAAGATATTCAACAATCACGCGCGAATCATACAAAGCATCGCCATCGTCGAGCACCAGTACAGGTACTTTGCCTAACGGGTTATGCTGGCTCACCGGGCAATCCGGCGCTGACAACACCACCTCGGTCAACGTCAGATCAATATGTTTTTCAATGGCCACAATACGCACTTTGCGCGCGTAGGGACTGTTTACCGTATATAAAAGCTGCATAATGTGATGTGAGCCAAAAGGTTAAGTACTTTTACCGAAAAAACCCCCATGACAACTTGCGCCTATCCAAACATCGCCTGTCTTGGGGGAGTTTTATTATAATAGCTTTTGGCATGGCCTTAGAACGGTCACATGCATAATTTTTAAACTTGCTGGCAACCCAATGACCCCCTCTGCACTTTACCAACACTTACCCGCGTATTTAAACGCTGACATCATTGCCGAACAAGTCAGCCTGACGCTGTCAGAAGACATGGGTAATGGTGACCTGACGGCGGCACTGATTCCGCAAGGCACGCAGGCCAACGCCACCATTATTAGCCGCGAAGCCGCCATCATCTGCGGCTGCGCCTGGTTGAGCCAATGCTTTGCGCAACTGGATGCGGACATACAATTAGAGTGGCTGGTCAAAGATGGCGACCAGGTCACGCCAAACCAGCCCCTGGTGCACATTCAAGGCGACGCGCGCGCCATGCTCAGCGCCGAGCGCCCGGCACTTAACTTTCTGCAAACCCTTTCAGCCGTGGCCACGCATACGCGCCGCTATGTTGATGCGATTGCTGGTTTACCAGCACAAATACTCGATACCCGCAAAACGCTGCCCGGGCTGCGCGTGGCGCAAAAATACGCCGTGCTCACCGGCGGTGGCGCCAACCAGAGGTTAGCGTTATACGACGGCATTTTGATCAAAGAAAACCATATCGCCGCTGCAGGTTCAATTGCCGCAGTACTCGCAGCAGCATTTGCCTTAAAACAAACCAATAACATTCAGATTGAAGTAGAAAACCTGGATGAACTGCAACAAGCGCTAACCGCTGGTGCGACGAGTATTTTGCTGGATAACTTTACGCTAGCAGACCTGCGCGAAGCAGTAGCGATTAACCAGAAACGCGCCTTGCTCGAGGCCTCGGGCAATGTGGATTTAACAACAGTGCGGGCAATTGCAGAAACTGGCGTGGATAGAATTTCGATTGGCGCGCTGACTAAACATATTCAGGCAGTGGATTTAAGTATGCGGATTCAGATGAAGCTATAGATTTTTTTGAAAATAACCCTTTGCCAAGTATTGCAATATTCGTTCAATGTTACGACCATTTTTTCGCCTCTCGGCGAGTCACTTTCTGGTGCTTGTCCCCCAGAAAGTAACTAAAGAGGACGACACCCAGCCATCACGGCCTGCGGCTCCCTTGCGTTGCTCAACAAAATAAGCCGGTCACGAAACTCGCCCTGAC
>NZ_SSGF01000010.1 GCF_008015755.1 Methylophilus sp.
ATCGTCACTGGCGCTTTAGATCTTCTTCCCATGCATAATCTACCATTTAATTAAAGTTAGTCATTCTGCATAGTAGGTAAAATGCATTCTTAAATCAACTGTTATTTAACAGATAGGAAAAGGCGGCTAACGGCGGCCGTTAGCGTTAAAAAACTGCCAGATCACATCATTGGCAATCAGCGCATCAGAGCCAGCACTGCCGCCACGCGGCTTGCTACCCCCAGGCCATGAGTGACCGCCGATCTCCGTGACGCACAGCTGCACTGGCGCCAATCCGCCACGGTGAACTTCGCAATAAGCACCCGCAACCTCCAATATACGCTCGGCCTGCGGATTAGCCTGATTGAGTTGCACCCACTTTTGTATCGTTGCTGGGACTGCGTTAAAACTCACATCGGCCATGGATTGCTGGCCTTTACCGCCATTAAACGGCACATGGTCATCGTCTTTGGCATGGATATGCAACACCGCGACCGGCTTGGCAGGCTGGCAGCGCTGGGTATTGTCGGTGCCTGCGACCGAGGCGATGGCGCTGATGGTATCAGAGAGCTCACAAGCCAATCGGTAGCTCATCATGCCACCATTCGACATACCATCGACAAAAATACGCTTAGCGTCAATATTGGCGCGCTGCTGCATGTCCTGGATGATGGCGCGGATGACGGCCACATCATCACTTTGCTTTTTGACTGCCGGGCCACAACAATTGCCCGCATTCCAGGTCGCAAACTTGCCGCCCGGCAAGCGGCTGTAGCCGTTCGGGAACACCACGATATAACCGTATTTTTCAGCGGCCGACACTTGGTGGTAAAAGCGCTCATTGGCCTGCACTTGCATATTACCCAGGCCTCCATGCAGCACCAGCACCATCGGCAAGGCTTGGCTTGATTGTGCCTGCTTGGGGATATGCACCAGATAAGGACGTTTGTCTCCATTCACGGTGACTGAAAATGCATCATCGCCTGCCGCCAATCCGGCCCACACCAGCGCAGGAAAAATCAGCAAACCCAGCAACACAGGGTAATATAAACGTTTAGGCAAAGTCATGGCGGCTCCAGATAACCGAATGGCAAGCATACATGAACGCGCCAGTGAAGTGAGTTGTTGACCACGTGAGTTCAACCGATGCAATAGCAAATATATGACCCCTACTGACCCCACACAACGACCTGTCGTCGGTTTACTACTGGCAGGGGGCTTTTCGCGGCGCTTTGGTGCGCAGAATAAACTGCTACAACCACTCGCAGATGGGCAACTCATGGCACTGCGTGCCGCCCAAGCCTTGATTCAAGCCTTGCCGTACAGCATTGCGGTCATCCGTGGCTATGAGTCGTCGCTCGCTGGCCAGCTCATGTCACTGGGGTTTAAGGTAGTGGCCTGTGAAGAACAGCATCAAGAGATGGCGGACAGCCTGAAGCTAGGGGTTGTGACAGCACAAACGCACTTTCCAACGCTATCCGGACTGGTGATTGCGCTGGCAGATATGCCATACATTCAGGCAGCGACAATTACTCGCGTCGCCCAACAACTGACGCAAGCACGATTGGTACAGCCCATATTTCAGGGCCAGCCTGGGCACCCGGTTGGCTTTGCCAGTGACCTGATGCCGGAATTACTGCAGGTTGAAGGAGATCAGGGCGCGCGCGCGGTGTTGCGTGCGCATCAGGCCGAGATGTTAAGATTTGAATGCCAGGATGCAGGCATCTTGAAGGATATTGACACCCCTGCAGACCTGGTTTAACACCATACGGATCAAGCCGCAGCCAGATTGGCACTGGCTTGCGCGAGCCCAAGCTGTTGCAACTGCGACCGCACCTGAATCAATTCAGCCAGAATAGACACCGCAATTTCAGCCGGGGTGCGGCTCCCAATGCGCAAGCCCACCGGGCCATGCAGGCGATTGACTTCCTGCTCACTTAAATCAAAGCTACGCAAACGCTGCTTGCGCTTTTCCTGGTTTTTAACCGACCCCAAGGCGCCGATATAAAATGCCTCTGACTTTAAGGCCTCCAGCAAAGCCATGTCATCCAGCTTGGGGTCATGCGTCACCGCCACAATCGCCGTATGCGGGTCAGGCGTAATGTCCAGCACCACATCGTCCGGCATACCCGGCAACCAGTCTGCGCCCTCTACATGCCATTCGGCACGCATTTCTTCACGCGGGTCACAAATCATGACATGAAAATCCAGCGCTTGCGCCATAGCGGCCAGCACCGAGCCCAATTGGTTGGCGCCAATGATCAGCAAGCGCCATTGCGGGCCAAAGTAGCTGTGAAACCAGTCGTTCTCCAGATACGGTAAGCCCTCTGGCAACACAGGCTGATGGCGTATCTCACCACTGTGCAAATTGACCGAGCGCTTTAACAAACGGCGCTGTGACAAGCTCTCCAGCATAGGGGCCAGTTGCGCGGCCTGCGTCAGCGGTTCAGCAAAAATTTTAAGCTGGCCACCACACGGGATGCCAAAACGTTGCGCTTCGTCCTGGTGAATGCCGTATTCAAGAATAGCCGGCTGCGTGGGTAACTGCTGGTGTTTGGCTTTATCTGCCAGGTCGTCCTCAATACAGCCGCCAGACACCGAGCCAATCAAATGCCCATCTTCACGCACCACCAGAATGGCGCCCGGCAAACGCGGCGCCGAGCCCCAGGTCTGGATCACGGTAAACAGGTGCGCGCGATAGCCTTGTTGCAGCCAATCACTGGCGCGTTGCAGCACTTCCCAATCTGTCGATTGCATACGCTTACGCCAGTTGCTCGCCTATGGGCAGGCGGCGGATACGTTTACCAGTGGCGGCAAATATCGCATTGGCCACCGCAGGCGCCAATGGCGGCACGCCCGGCTCACCGACACCGCCCATTTTCTCGGTGCTGGCGACAATGTGCACCTCGACCTTGGGCATGTCTTTCATGCGCAACACCTGATAATCGTGAAAATTAGATTGCACCACTTGCCCGTCTTTAAAACTGATTTCACTGCTCAATGCCGCGCCCAGCGCATAGGCAACCGAAGACTCCATTTGCGCCTTGACGCCATCCGGGTTCACCGCCAGGCCGCAATCAATCGCCACCACCACACGGTGCACTTTCACTTCGCCGTCTTTCACAGACACCTCAGCCACTTGCGCCACATAACTGCCAAACGACTCATGCACGGCAATCCCGCGGAACACGCCCTTGGGTAATGGTTTGCCCCAGCCGGCTTTATCAGACGCCAGGTTGAGTGCAGCCAGATGGCGCGGATGGTCTTTGAGTAATTGACGTCTATAGGCCAGCGGATCTTGTTTGCTGGCGTGCGCCAGTTCATCGATCAGGCTTTCCATGACAAAGCCTGAATGGCTATGGCCCACCGAGCGCCACCACAACACCGGTACATCGCTCTGCACTGAATGCAGTTGCACCTGATGGTTGGCGGTGCCTTTCACATAGGGCGAATCTGCCACGCCCTCCACCGAGGTCGCATCGATGCCTTCTTTAATCATAAAAGCTTCAAACGGCGTGCCTTTGATGATGGATTGCCCGACCAGAGTATGTTGCCAGGCCAATGGCTTGCCCTGTTTGTCCAGCGCAACCGTCGCGCGGTGCACAAACATCGGTCGGTAAAAACCACCCTTGATATCATCTTCGCGGCTCCACACCGTTTTTACTGGCAGGCCAGCGGCTTTGGCCACCTGCACCGCCTCAGACACAAAATCCGCCCGCGGATTAGCGCGACGGCCAAAGCCACCGCCTAAAAACTGGGTATGGATATTCACTTGTTCTGGCTTGAGACCCAAAATTTTAGCAGCCGAAGCCTGGTCCGTGGTTTGCATTTGCGTCCCGGTCCAGATGTCGCAGCCCTGGTCAGAAATTTTCACCGCGCAGTTGAGCGGCTCCATCGGCGCATGCGACAAATAAGGCAACACATACTCTGCCGTCACGGCCTGCTTGGCCTGTTTGCTGGCAGCAACCACATCCCCCGCGTTGGCCGCCTGCAAGCCTGGCTGTTGTGCCAGTGCCTGATATTGCTTCAACAAGGCCGCGGAGTCCGGCTTGTCATGCCCGGCCACATCCCACTCTAATTTAAGCGCTTCGCGCCCTTGCTTGGCCGCCCAGTAATGTTCGGCAATCACCGCCACGCCCGTTGGCACTTTCACCACCTTAATCACGCCCGGTATTTTTAGCGCCGCGCTGTCATCCACAGTTTTCAAGCTGGTGCCAAACACCGGCGCACGCGCTACCATGGCCACTTTCAGTCCGTCAAATTGCACATCCTGGCCAAATTTGGCCGTGCCATTGATTTTTTCTGTGCTGTCCAGACGCTTGGTTGCTTTGCCAATAAATTTCCATTGTTCCGGTTTTTTCAGCGTCACGCTGGTGGGTGTTTCTAGCTGGCTCGCGGTTTCTACCAGTTGGCCATAACGCAATTGTTGTGTGCCATGAATCACCGCGCCGTTTTCAGTGCGTAACTCCGTCACTGGGACATTCCATTGCTTAGCAGCCGCCTGCATTAACAGCGCACGCGTCAAAGCACCCGCCTGGCGATAACGATCAAACTCAGACCAGGTGGTCGATGAGCCACCAGTAATCTGGATGCCATACGCGGTGTGGATATAGGCCGGCGCGGCAGGTGCATGCTCAACCTTGACCTTGCTCCAGTCCGCATCCAGCTCATCCGCAATCAGCATCGGCAAAGTCGTCCATACGCCCTGCCCCATTTCGCTATGCGCCAGCATCACCGTAATACTGTCATCAGCGCCTATGCGCAAAAAGGCATTTGGCGCAGGCAAGGGCATCGCCTCTGCCGCATTCGCCACGCCCATAAAACGCTTGGCCTGCGGAATGCTAAAAGCCACCACCAAGCCACCGGCCACCAGCGCAGTACTTTTAATAAAGCTGCGACGCGAGAGATTAATCATATCGTTCATGGTTTTCTCCCCTTAAGCCAGTTTAGCCGCAGCTTCGTGAATCGCTGTGCGGATACGTTGATAAGTGCCGCAACGACAGATATTGCCGCTCATGGCGGCATCGATATCGGCATCGCTGGGCTTAGGATTTTGCTTAAGTAATGAGGTGGCAGACATGATCTGACCAGACTGACAATAGCCGCATTGCACCACATCAATCTGCTGCCAGGCGGCTTGCACCGCTTGCCCGACTTTGTCGTCCTGCATGGCCTCAATAGTAGTGATTTGTTTACCTACCGCCGCGCTCACCGGCGTCACACATGAGCGGATGGCCTGGCCATCCAGATGCACGGTACAAGCGCCACATTGCGCCATGCCACAGCCAAACTTGGTGCCCGTCATGCCCGCCACATCGCGAATCGCCCACAAAATAGGCATATCATCGCTGACATTTAACTCGGTCTCTTTGCCATTGATTGTTAGTTTCATGGGGGTTGTTCCTTTTGAAAATTTGTTGATGCCAGTCGGCAGAACCAATCTCAAGTTGGTTATCGTGAAAAATATACTAACATACACATCTGTATGTATGTGTGTTTCATGCACGATAAACAGGAAATTTAATATTGTTAACGGCTGCGCACCGGTCCGCTATGTCTGCATGAAAGCTACGATTGATGTGGATCATGTACATCCAGTCGACAGCACGGCACAATCAAAAACATAGCGTCCACCATCTATGTCTGATGACGATGCTTGAGGAGAATGAAATGAGTAAAACCATTATTTTGCAAGCCGGTGGCGGCTATCACAACGTGACCATCGGCACACGCGCAGCCAATGCGCCTAACGCAGGAGAAATCACGGTCAGGCTGTATGCCAATTCCCTTAACTACCACGACTTTGCCGTGGTCAGCGGCATGTGGGGGCCGAGTGAGCCACGCATCCCGATGGCCGATGGCGCGGGTGAAGTGGTTGCCGTCGGCGAGGGTGTCACTGAGTTTAATGTCGGCGATGCGGTGGTCAGTACGTTTTTCCCCACCTGGCAATCTGGCGAACCGCAAGTCGAAGGTTTTGCCACCGTGCCCGGCGATGGCATCGATGGCTATGCACGCGAACTGGTCACCGCATCAGTGGCGTCATTCACGCGCGCACCCACAGGCTGGAGTCATATTGAGTCCTCTACCCTCACCACTGCCGCACTCACGGCCTGGCGATCGCTGATGGCAGACGACCATCTCAAACCTGGCGATACCGTGCTGGTGCAAGGCACGGGCGGCGTGTCTATGTTTGCGCTGCAATTTGCCAAACTGGCAGGCGCTACTGTGATTGCCACTTCGTCCAGCGACGCCAAACTAGAAAAACTGCGCGCCTTGGGTGCAGACCACCTCATCAACTACAAAAGCACGCCGCAATGGGGCCCGCTGGCGCGAGAAATATCGGGTGGTCGCGGCGTCGACCATATTGTGGAAGTCGGTGGTCCAGCCACCCTGGAGCAATCGATGCTCGCCGCGCGTGTGGGCGGCCATATCTCGGTGATTGGCATTTTGACTGGCCTGGCGGGCGATTTTCCGCTGGTGACGGCGCTGATCAAACAATTACGCTTACAAGGCGTACTGGTCGGCAATCGGGCGCAGCAACAAGCCATGATTCAGGCCATTGATGCCAATGGTTTACGCCCTGTGATTGATCAGGTGTTTGCCGTAGAAGACATCGTGCAAGCATTTCAATACCAGGAAACCAACCAGCACGTTGGCAAAATCTGCCTGCAGATTTAGGCTGATGTGCAGGCGGGCTGACGCAATCGCGACACGCATGGTTTGCGACGATACCAAAAGGTAATTGTGTTAAGTCTGGTGTGTTAAATCTGGGGCAGGCAGGCCAGCGAGGCATACGCCTGATATTGCGTCAGATAAATCTGGCCATTGAGGTGTTGAGGCAAGGCACTGTGTTGCAGCAGGTCCATCACCGGCCCCTTCACCTCGGACAAATGAAAGCCTATGCCCAGCCGCGACAAGTGGTGGTTGATCATTTCCAGCACCTCCAGCGCACTGCCGTCTATCTCATTCACAGCCGAACACATCAGCACCAGATGTTTCAGTTGTGGCTGGTCAGCCACTACTTCGAGCACCTTTTGTTCCAGGTATCTGGCGTTCGCAAAATACAAGCTTTCATCCACACGCAAGGTCACCACATCGGGGCACACCTGCACCTGATGCCGCGCAATATTGCGAAAATGCTCGGTGCCGGGAACTTGCCCAACAACCGCAATATGGGGTCGACTGCTGCGATACAGATGCATGGCAATCGACAGCAGGACGCCAGCACCGAGGCCTGTCTCCACGTTCACCAACAAGGTAATCAGAAAAGTGATGACCAGCGCCATCAGGTCACTGCGATTGCGGCGCCAGGTTACGATAAATACCTGGGCATCAAACACACTGAGTACGGCAACCATAATCGTCGCCGCCAGGACAAATCTGGGTAAATCACTCAGCCAGTTTGCTAAACACAGCGTGGCCAGCAACATGCCGAGCGCAGTCAAAAAACCGGCAGCCGGTGTTTGTGCCCCGGCATCCATATTGACCACCGAACGGGCGACGCCGCCAGCTACTGGTTGGCCAGCACTCACACTCGCCAGCAGATTGGCGGCACCTAATGCGATTAGTTCCTGATCGGGGTCGATACGCTCGCGACGCTGCATGGCCAAATGCTGGGCCACAGAGATGGATTCAACATACCCCACCACCGAAATCAGCAGCGCTGGCATCAGCAATGATTGCCAGAGTGGGCCTTGCCAGGGTGGCAAAGCCAGCGCAGGCAACCCTGCCGGAATCTCGCCGAGGAGTCGCACGCCAGACATCCAAGACCACTTGGCCTGCGCGGCCAGCGTCGCGACAATCACGACTAGCGCAGGCAGCAAACGACTCAGGGTATGTGCCCAATCATGACTCAGGCCTAACCACTGGCCAACCGCGGACCCATAACGCCGCCCCGCCAGAAGCAGCAGCAAGGTGAGGCTGGAGAGCATGACGGTGGGTGGGTGGATTGCAGGCAGATGTACCAAGAGGTTCTGCCATAAGGTGAGCAAATGGTCACCACCCGCTGACAACCCCAGCAAGATGGGTAACTGGCTGCTGGCAATCAGCAGACTGGTGGCATTAAGAAACCCGGCCATGACCGGATGTGACAGAAAGTTTGCCAGAAAGCCGAGTCGCAAGAAGCCTGCTAATACCAGCATCAGGCCGGAGAGACAGGCCAGAATCATCGCCGCTTGCATGCCAGCGGCGGCATCTTGGGCCGAATAAGGCGCAATCGCGCTCGCCGTCATCAATGCCGCCACGGCCACCGGCCCGACGGCTAGCGTGCTGCTGGTGCCGAGCAACGCATAGGCGACCAAAGGTAACATACTGGCGTATAAGCCGACTTGCGGCGGCAAGCCTGCAAGCATGGCATAAGCCAGCGCCTGTGGCACCAGCATCAGCGCCACAATCACGGCGGCGGTGGCATCGCGCAGTGCTTGCGGGCGCTGATAGCCAGAAGCCCAGCGCAGGCATGGTAAGTCACGTTGCCAGCGCTGAGGGCTCATGATGACTGCTTGATCCTGTCCGCCTGCTTGCCACAGGCCTGGTTGGCGGGCAGCGCGACATCGATCTGCTTGGGATACGCCAGTTTCAAATTCGCCATCAGTTCTATAAACGCTGCGCGGGTGATGTGTCCACCAAGACGCGCATTACTCTGTTTTTCATGACCCACGGTCGATACCGTCCGTCCGTGGTAATCATGCCCAGGGTATACCAGCGTGGCATCCGGTAGCGTGAAAATCTTGTGGTGTATGCTGTCATACAGCTGCCCGGCATCGCCCTGTTGAAAGTCAGTGCGCCCACAGCCATTAATCAGCAAGGCATCTCCGGTAAAGATACGGTCGCCCACCAAATAACTGACACAGCCATTGGTATGGCCTGGGGTGTAGCGCACATCGATCTCCAGCGCGCCGACCTGCAGACGCGTGCCCTCCGTCACCAGCAAGTCACCGCACAACGCACCGGCATCCCGATGCACCACACTCTTGCTGCCCAGGCGTTGACGCAAGGCATCTGCGGCGGTCACATGGTCGGCGTGGACATGGGTTTCCAGCGTATAAATCAGCGTCAGGCCATGCCCCGCCAAAGCGTCAATATAGCGCGCCACATCCACCGCCACCGGGTCGATCAGCACGGCTTGCCGACTATCTTCACAGCCGAGCAAATAGGTGTAGGTACTACTGTCTGGTTCAAAAAATTGCTCAAAAATCATCTGGTCTCGCCTCCATGTCACCCAATAGGTCATAGCAAAAGCAATGCCATTGTTTCAAATAATTTATATATTTATCAAAATCAATGACTTAGCATACCCATTGACTTGCCAGTGTCGAGATTAAATGTTTCAATGAAACATCACAATTAAACACTGGAACGTTTCAAAACCTAAAATGGAACAACCTAATATCGATTTTTTTGCGCATCCACCGCAACTCAGCCAGTCACAGGGCGAATCACTGGCCCGCATGATTGCACTAATCATGCCGGATGCCGCCGTGTTCACGGTGGACCGCGCCAAGAAAATTAGCTTTTGGAGCCCAGGCGCTGAAAAACTACTAGGCTACGCAGCACAAGCCCTGCGGGGCGAAAGCTGCCTCACCGCCAATCGTTGCATACAATGCATGCGCGGTTGCGGGCTCACCGAGTCAGGGAAAGTCACCGCGTTTCCACTGCAGTTGCAGCGTGACGATGGCCAGCTACAAGGCGTGATTAAATACGCCATGGCTTTTCAGGCCGTCGACGGCAGCTTTGACGGTGGCCTTGAAATCCTGTTACCACAGCGCGCAGCAGACGCGCGCCCGGCAGCCAGCGACATGGCAGAAAAATATGGCCTGATCAGTCATGCGCCGGAGATGTACAAAGTGTTCGAGATGATACGCCGCGTGGCTAACACCGACATGCCGGTACTGATTCGTGGCGACTCAGGCACCGGTAAGGAATTGGTGGCGCGCGCGATTCATGGCGAAAGTGCCCGCCACAAGGCACCGTTTGTAGCCATTAACTGCGCCACGCTGAATGCGGGCATTCTGGAAAGTGAACTGTTTGGTCATGTGAAAGGCGCGTTTACTGGCGCGGTGCGCGATCACCAAGGCCTGTTTGGCCGTGCCGAAGGCGGCACATTATTGCTGGATGAAATCGCAGAGCTGCCAATTGCATTGCAGGCACGCTTGTTACGTGTGTTAGAGAGCGGAGAATACCTGCCTGTGGGCGCGGACAAACCCTTATTGGCGAATGTCCGTATCCTGGCGGCCACGCATAAAGCGCTACGTGAAGAGGTCAAGGCCGGGCGGTTCCGGCAGGACTTGCTGTACCGCCTACGGGTCATTCCGCTGTTCATTCCGCCGTTAAATGCACGCAAGCAGGATATCCCGCTGATTATCCGCCACCTGTTAAAACAACAATTCAGTGATGATCGTTTGCCTGTGGTGAGCTCGGCCGCCATGCAGCAATTGATGACCTATGACTGGCCAGGTAATGTGCGCGAATTACGCAATGTGATGCATTACGCCCTGGTGATGTGTGATGGCAAACAGATAGAGGTGACTGACTTACCAACGGAGTTACAAGCCACGCAGCAGGCAACTCCCAATATGGCGACTGTTAGCACTGGCCGAAAAACGCTGTCAGAAACAGAGATCTTACAGGCGCTGGCAGCTAGCGACGGCAACCTGACCCAGGCCGCCAAACAATTGGGCGTTGGGCGAACCACCTTGTGGCGCTACCGCAAGCTCTGGCAAGACCAGACATAGCGGCTTACAGCCAGCCGCGCCTGGCTGCCCAGGTATACAAGCCCATGCCTGCCAGCATGCTGGCCACAAATATCCACACCTCACGTCCGCCGATGAGGATTGACGCCACGGCCGGGCCAGGACAAAAACCAGCGATGCCCCAACCGGCGCCAAACAAGATGGCGCCAAGCACCAGCTTGCGATCAATCAAGGTGGTGGCAGGCAGTTGCATGGGGAGTCCCAGCCTGCTGATGGCCTGCCTGCGTGCAACTCTAAACGCAAAAAAACCGACGGCAATCGCCCCCATCATGACAAATGCCAGTGAAGGGTCCCAATCACCGGCGATGTCCAGAAAGGCCAACACCTTGGCGGGATTGGTCATGCCACCGATGATGAGGCCCAGGCCAAAGATCACGCCCGCCAATAATGCAATGACGCTCGACATGAGATTCTCCTTATGCATGACGCAAGAGCCACACCACCAGTATCGCCGTTGCCATAAACGTGAGCGTGGCAACCAGCGAGCGCAAGGATAAGCGCGACAAACCGCAAACGCCGTGGCCACTGGTGCAACCGCTGCCCAAGCGCGTGCCAAACCCGACCAGTAGACCGGCCACCACTAACATCGGTGTGCTGGTGGCTATTTGCACAGCGGGTAATGGCGCCCAACACACATACAATAGCGGGGCGAGCATCAGGCCGCTGATAAAGGCCAGGCGCCAGGCACGGTCACCCGCGGCGGCGGACCAGAGCTGGCCGACTATGCCACTGACACCAGCAATCTTACCCAGCCAGAGTATCATCAACAGGGTCGAAAAACCGATCAGCAGGCCGCCGATCAGCGATGGCAAGGGGGTAAAAGTCGTCATAAGGTTAGCTTGTTATCCAAGAAAAAATGCGCTGGCGATGGCGTGTAGCGCTTAGTCCACTTCATCGGCCATGTCTTCATGCGGCGTCGGCGTGTTGCGGTTGCACTCAAAGCCTGCTTTTTCCAGCGTCACGCGATACTCACAACTGGGCAAATGTCCCTCGAGGCGGCCATTGATCTGCGTGGTCTCCTGCTTGCAAAACGCACAACGGTAGCGGTGTGCCTGCCCCTCAAAATGCTCTTGTGGATAATCGATATAAAACAGTCGCTTCATCATGGCCTCCTTATTGGCAACAGTGATCAGCTTATGCTACGCCGCCGACTGCGGGCTGGCAATACACAAAAAATAGCGTTCAGCAAGAAATTTAGCAAAATATTTTTTACGTGCAGATTTTAATCACCCTCAATTTCATCATTAAAATCATAGTGTTAAACAATCCACCCACAGCACATCCCAAAAGTTATCCACAAAAAATGTGGACAGGATGGTCTTATCCTCGACTATGTAAAGCCGCTATTTCCTGGATATCCAGGTCGCGCTCCATCATATGCAGTAATTCATCATGAATCTGGCCCGAACGATGTAACTTGAGCAACTCCTCACGCCCGGCAGCTACTGCCGCCAGCACCACATTAAAATGCGCTTTACGGATATCGTCCGGCAGCATGGCATCATTTTTATGCTTGTCTGATAGGCTTTGGCGGTAGCCATATTGCTCCAGCAAACGCGGGTGTTGCAAGCTGCCTTGTGCGTCATACGCCAGCTTGTTCACCACCGCATATTGCGCCTGCTCGATGCGCGCCCAGGTTTGCGGCTCGTTGAGATAAGTCCGCTCATGCGTAGTCGCTTTTAATTTGAGCACGCGGATCACCCAGCCGATGGTCGTGCCCTGAAACAACACGGTGACCAGGATCACGGCAAACGCACACAACAGCATCAGGTCACGTCCCGGCACCTCGGCGGGCACCGCCAGCGCAGCGGCCAGCGTGACCACGCCGCGCATGCCGGCCCAACTGGTTACAAACGACTCGCGCCAACTACTCGAGGCAGCGGTTGCCCGCTTTCTGAATAATCCGGCCAGTCCATCGACGGCAAACACCCAGACAAAGCGCGACATAATCACTACCGCCAATACCAGCAACACCTCCAAGCTGTAATCCGCCATCGACTTGCTGCCTTCGGCAATCCGATCCCACACCCCGCGCAACGACAGGCCGATCAGGATAAATACCAGCGACTCAAACACAAAAATCATGATTTCCCAAAAAGCGACCCCACGACGTCTGGCGGTAGCGGTCATGATTTCGTGCTGGTGCCAGCCCAGCATCATGCCGTAAGTCACCGTGGCAATCACGCCCGACACGCCAATATGTTCGCCCACCACATAGCAAATCCAGCCCGGTAAGGCAGAGGCGAGAATCATGAGCTCGGTGTCGTGCAAATAGCGCAAGGTTTTATAGACTAAATAACCAAACGCGCCCCCGAGCAGGATGCCGCCAATGCTGAGCCAGGCAAACTCTTCAATCGCGCCTGTCATCGAAAACACGCCAGTCAGCATGGCGACGATTGAGAACTTGTACAACACCAGGCCAGTGGCGTCATTGAGCAGGCTTTCCCCCTCCAGCAACACCAGCAATTTGCGCGGCAATGCCACCCGTTGCAACACCGCCTTGGCGGCGATGGCATCCGGTGGCGACACAATCGCCCCTAAGGCAAAACAGGCGGCCCATGGCAATGCAGGGTTTAAGCTATGCAGCGCCAGCCCCACCACCAGCGTGGTAAACAGCACGGCGCCTATCGCCAGTAGCAAAATGCCCGCCAGGTGACGCCTGAATTCATGCCAGACCGTGAAATAAGCGCCCGCCATCAACAGCGGCGGCAAAAACACCACCAACACTAGCGCAGGGTCGATTTCAAACGCAGGCAAGCCAGGGATAAATGCAATCAGCACCCCACCAATCAGTTGCGCCACGGCAGGCGGCCAGCGTAGTTTTTTCGCCAGCACCTCCAGCGCGATAATCGCCACCAGAAAAAATAAAATCAGATTGAAATAGAACGCGTTGGACATATATTGGGGGCTGACAGCAGCCATACTTTCTGATGCAAAGACTCAAGAAACGATACGCAATGGCGTCCTCTGTAGACGCTTAACGAGTGTAATAGAAAACCTCCGCAGTCGTTTTATTTAAACTGGTAAAAGCAGTTTAATCCCTTAGACCAAGCGCAACACCCTGCATCAACTTCAACATTAAAAAACACATATTTACATATGTTATAAAAGCAGTGTTTAATAGCGGCTCCTATGCTTTCTATTTAATTGCGCCCCCATCAGCCGGAGTCATTATGTCGCCGTTTTTGGCAGCCCTGAAGTTAGACTGGAGGATGTTCTGGCTGCTAGGCCTGCTCGCGGCTAGTTGCCTGCCCCTGCTGAGCCCCCTGGGGCTTAGAGATAGCTGGTATTTTTTAATTGCCTGCTCAAGTGCCGGAGTCATCTGGCTAGGCATTGGGCAACAAGGCCCGCGTCCAATCCAGCCATGGCGACAGTTTGCCATCGCCATCAGCGCGCAATGCCTGGGTGGGCTCATCGAGGCCAATACAGATGTCAGCGGTGCGTTTGGCATGCACTTGTCGCTCGCCGACATGTGCTTGCTCAGCGGGCATCTGGCCATGATGAGTAGCTTGTGGCAGTTAGCTTGCTACCAGCAGCCACAATTTCCGCGTCACGGTTTTTTTCAAGGCTGGATACTGGCCACCAGCTTAATGCTGATTGGCTGGCAGTTCCTGTTTTTACCCACCATTCTGCATCACGGCTTTTCGTTAGACCGACCACAGATCTTTCGCATGCTATACCCCTGCCTCTCATTTATAGAAATAGGCATGCTGCTATGGCTTTGGACCAGTAGTGCCGCTTATGCCTCACGGGTCTTTATCCAGTTATGCCTGGGCATTCTCTCTTTTGCGATCGGGGAGTGTGTTTTTCACGGCACCAGCAATAGCCTGGCCGTCCCTAGTGATCTCAATCTGCTGTTCTGGCTCATGGCTTATGTGAATTTTGCCAGCGTCGCGTTACACCCTGACCTGGCGCAACTCAGCCAACCGCGTGCCAGTGAACATGGCCGTCATGCCAATCATATTCTGACGCTATTGCTCCCGCTGGCACTGCTGTTTCCAGTGGCCTTGCTGCTACGCTATTTTCAAGCCTTGCACCCGGCCACTGTCGGCATTTTAGTGGGATTTTTTATTGTGTTTATCATTGGCTGGTTTCAACTCAGAGGCACCATGCAGCACATCATAGAGGTCAAGCAGCAACTGGAAAAACAAAATCGCACCGACTACCTCACCGGCGTTCCTAATCGCAATTACCTTGAACAAGTGGTCGAAAACAGCATTTATACCGCGCGCAAACCGCTACCGCATAGCTTCAATGCCATGTTACTGATGGACATTGATGGCTTTAAAGCCTTTAACAATATTTTTGGCTTTGGCCTGGGTGATCTTATTTTAAAAGCTGTCGCTAAAAGGCTTTATCATGATAGCCAGGTGCACGGCGACCACTTTGCCCGCGTCGACGGTGATGAGTTTATTTTACTGATGCTCAATGTGCCGGAAAAAGCCATGGTAGAGCAACAAGCCTGGCATATTCACCAACTGCTGGAACAACCGTTTATGGTCAATGGCCTCACCACCAAAGTCAGCTGTAGCATAGGCATCTCCATCGCAGCTTCTTTTTCCAAACATACGTTTGCCAACATGCAACGCGAAAGTGAGCGTGCACTCTTGTGGGCGAAAGAGAGCCAGTCGCAAGTCGAATGCTACCTGGCGATGCGTGATAAAACCGATGATAAAAGCTGGGTCATCAACGAATTCAGGCAAGCCATTCAGCAGCAGCAAATTGTGGTTTACTACCAGCCAAAAGTACATTTAGCGACGCAAACCGTCATAGGGGTAGAGGCGCTGGTACGCTGGCAACATCCGCGACGGGGCTTGATTATGCCAGGCGAGTTTGTGCCGCAGATTGAAAACACCGACCTCATCCACACGCTGTTCAAATGGGTGCTCAATGAATCGACCCGGCAGTGGCAACGCTGGCATCAACAGCAGCTGGATTTGACCATCGCGGTGAACGTCACGGCACGTGACCTGATGAACTTTGACCTGGTCAAAGAGATGCAACAGGCACTGGAAAAACATGGCATGCCTGCGCACAGAATAGAGGTCGAAATTACCGAGTCCAGCGCACTCGCGGATCCCAGACGCGTTAAGCAGTTGCTGTCAGGCCTGATTGCGCTAGGCATCAAAATCAGTATCGATGATTATGGCACCGGCTACAGCTCCCTGCTTTACCTGCAACAACTGTCTTTGCACTACCTGAAAATCGACCAGCAATTTATCCGCGAAATGCATCAGGATGCTTCCAGCCTGGCGATTGTGCGCTCCACGCTGGAGCTAGCAAAAAACCTCAATATAGAAGTCATCGCCGAGGGCATACAGGCGGTTGTCAGCTTGGAGCAACTTAAAGCCATGCGCTGTTATGGCGCACAGGGCTTTTTATTCTCGGCGCCCATGCCCGCCAGTGAAATCCCTGCCATTGTCCAGCGCATAGAAGCCACGCGCTATGAACTCGACTAAAGAAACTGACTCAAACCATCACACCCATTAAATGGATGGCAAAATTAGTTTAATATGCGGTTAGTCATCGCCACAACGGCAGGAGTTGGTATGTTTGCAATTAAAAAATGGATCTGGACACAATGGCAACAACTGCGGGGCGCCGACCGCGCCTATGCTAAATACCTGGCGCATTTTCAACATTACCAGACACAAGTGGTGGATGACGCGCTGCAGCAATCGCTCAACATACAGCCCATGAGCAAAGAGGCGTTTTTAAAAGCCTGGCAACACAAGGGCTTGAAGCCCGCCGGTAAATCCTGCGGTTGTAAAACGGGTGGCTGCTGCTAGCGTCATGGACAAACGCCGCATCCACTCTGGCAAACTGCGCGCGATTGGTTACGATGCACAAACACGGACTTTAAGCGTAGAACTTGAAGATGGCAGCGCACTGGCATATGCCAACGTCGGCGAAAGTATTTGGCGTACCCTCAAAAATGCCAGCAGCCCGTGGAGCTATTACCGCGACAATATTGCAGAAGAATTCACGGCCAGCCGCGTTGCCAGCAAGCCAGCATCCAACGGTAAAAATCCGCTAGATGACTTATTTGGCTAGACGACTGGCGTCGCGGGGGGATTCAAGACCTGCCACAACAAATACACGCGGCAATCAAACTCATACTGCATATAGTTAGGCTCCATATGCAAACACAACTGGTAAAACGCCTTGTCGTGATCGCGCTCTTTTAAGTGCGCTTGTTTACTTACAAGTGGGCATCAAATGGACACATCAACATTGAAAAAAATCAATGCTTTAGACTTTCGGTGGGTGTCCATCAGACTCGACTCAAATATGGACAATTCAAATTGCAAATGTCCATTTCAAAGTCTATCCTTTGGTTCAAATTACTATACAGAATTAGATTTATTTAAACACAACATTAAGAAATATAATTACTTTTGCGCATAAAGAATTAAGTGATTTTGTAGTTATGGCCCAGTTTTTCTGGGCCTTTATGAGTTTAATAAGCTCTGAAAAAAGCTAAAGCTCAGTTACTAAATACCCCACCATCATCTTAAGCAATAGGTATTTAAAGCTGCTTAAAAATTAACTTTAGAAGTTTAATTTTTTACAAACTGCAATTTCATAACTACAAAATGGTGGCTTCTGGACCTTATCAAGATTCTAGCTTTATCTGCTCACGAGAGATCTCGCCAAGTTAACCAAACCCGCAAATCAAACTCCAACTGGTGATAGTCCGGCTCCATATGACAACACAGTTTGTAAAATGCTTTGTTATGGTCCTTTTCTTTCAAATGCGAGAGCTCGTGTATCACGATCACCCTTAAAAATGCCTCTGGTGTCTCACGAAAAAGCGCGGCAATATGAATTTCATTTTTACTTTTGAGCTTACCGCCTTGCACTCGCGATACGAATGTATTGGTGCCAAGTGTACCTTTCATGGGGTGCTGCTGACTGTCATATGCTACTTTGGCCAAAACTGACGAGTTTTTGATGTACTGCTGTTTGATATCTGTTACGTACTGATAAAGCGCCTTGTCAGTTTGTATATCGTGGCGAGATGAATACTTGTGCTTTAGCCAGTCGCCAAGTTGATCTTGCTCCAGCAAATCTTCGATGCGTGCGATAAGTTCGGCAGGATAACCATTGAGGTAAGGAAGTTTGGTCATGGCATGCTATAGCGAGTATTTTAATAGACTAATTATGTCCATTTTTTGTTAACTTGAGCATTCTGGTACAAGATGAATTACTTGTGAGTACCAGCTCATGCACCACAATCATCTGCAAAAATTCCAGTGGCGCTGCTTTAAAAAATGCCGAAATACGGATTTCTTTTTTGGCCTTGAGTTTGCCGCCTTGCACGCGTGAAATGGCGGTGTTCAGGCCCAAGGTCTGCTTTTCAATGGTCAGTTTGTTGTCAAAATACACCTTATCGAGCAAGGGGGCGTTTTTTAAATAGCGCTGCTTGAGCGCCGTGCAAAAATCATACAAAGCCTTATCACTTTGTATCACGTGCATCTGCGGATAACGTTGCTGAATATAAGCCCCCAGCTGCCCTTGCGCATGCAAGTGCGTTATTTGCGCGCGCACATGGGCAGGATAACCAGGAAGGTATTGTTGAATCAGTGTTGCAGACATGCCACCATTTTAAAGAGCGGCTCTCATTCAAACAAGCTGCGCTTACATAGCTTATTTAACGTGCATAGCATATTCAACTGGCACATCTCATTTAACAGCTAATTTAAAAGATCGCCTGCGGCGTTAAGCGTAGCGTTAAATTTGTCGCCACTGGCCCCGGCATTACTTTTCCCGGGTGTAGATCAGGCAACTATAAGCGCCAATGGTCACCGCCGCTGAGAACGTATAGCCGTCACGCGCTTCGGCATTGGCGGTGATATCGCCGGACACGGTGGCATCCAGTTGGTCGTTATACAGCGTTGCATCGCTATTAAAACGTAAGGTCCACGTCCCTGCCTGCGGCAAGCCAATCACATAATTGTCCTTGCGGCCCTCAGCAAAGTTAAACACCACAATCACGTCGTCGCCAGCGCCACCCTCTTGCCAGCGGTGCATCGCAATCAGTTTGTCAGTATCGTTGACGTGATACACCGCCGTGTGTTGCCCACTGAGGCCAGCCGAGTGGCCCCCTTGGTTTAAGCGCAGGCCGATCAAATCGCGGTAAAGCGTGGTGATATCGGCATAGCCTTCAGCGCGCTGCCAGTCAATCGGTCTATCGTCACGAAACCATTGGTCACGCAAGAATTCCTGGCCCTGAAACAGCATGGGGATACCAGGCGCCGTCATCACCAGCGCAGCGCCCAGGCAAGAGCGCTTGATGGCATAACGGCCCGGTTGTTCACTGGGGTCAATTTCTGACACCAGTCGTTGTTTGCCGTTGGCCACTTCGTCGTGCGACTCGGTATAGACCACACGCTGAAAGGCATCGTCGTTATAGCGCTGGAGCAAGGCATCACGCACCGCAGGCATGGCGCGATTGGTATCGTCGACCTCAATCAGGGCAGCTCTCACCGGGTGCACAAACGCCGCATCCCACTGGCTGCTAAAGTGCGCGCCGCCATCTTCATGTTTCAAGGTCAGTGCAGCGCTATTTTGTAAATCTTCGGCAATGGTGATTTTGCCTGGGTAGCGCCGCTGCACTTCGCTATTAATCCACTGCAGCAAACTCCAGCCCTCAACAATCATGTCTTGGGCGCTGGCCTCCACGCTGCGGATATACAAAGTCATGTCATAGCGCAAGCCATCAGCGTGGTAATCCTCTAACCACATCATGGCATTATCAAAAATATATTGGCGCACCTCACCGCGGCCATAGTCGGGCCGCGTATCGCCCCACGGCGTTGTCGAGCGCCAGTCGTTATAAAAATAAATGCCGCCTTTACCGTTCTCCTGCCAGCCATCAAACTGCCACAAGCTGATGTCAGACGGCCCAAAATGGTTGTACACCACATCCACAATCACGGCGATGCCCAAGTCATGCGCAGCAGCAATAAAGCGCTTAAACGCCTCAGGCCCGCCATAAGCGCCCTCAACCGCAAAAGGATGCGCCGGGTTATAGCCCCACGAATAATCCCCGGCAAACTCGGCAACCGGCATCACCTCCACCGCGTTGATGCCTAGCGTTTTCAAGTACGGCAAGCGTTCAATCGCCGTATCAAAAGTGCCCAGCGCCTCTGCGTGCGCGTTAAACGTGCCAATGTGCAATTCGTAAATCACCAGCTGGTGCCAGGGCGGCATCTTGAAGTCTGGTGCAGGCTGCGAAAACAAATCGGGCGCACATACCACCGCATTGCCTGCCGAATGGGTCACCATTCTGGCATAAGGGTCTATGCGCTGCAGTTGCTGCTCACCATTGATCAAATGATATTGATATTCATCGCCGGGCTTGGCATGCGCGAGGTCTGCATACCAGTAACCGTTGCCTTCGTTCACACACAGATCAACGCCCGCCTGCCAATCATTAAAGCTGCCGATCAACGAGACCTGCTCAGCATGCGGCGCCCACACCCGGAAAGCCACGCCCTTGTCATGCGCAATCGCGCCCATGCCTGGCCGAGCGCCAATCTCAGCGGCTGTTTGTGATACGCGATTGGTAGAATCCATGAAATATCCTCTGCAAAAATCAATCAATACGGTCGGCACAGTATGGGCGAGTGGCCGGATGATGGAGAGATTATATAAAAATGCATCGGCGGCCTCATAGACGATGCATTCTGACAATGTTGTCAGTATCGTCTGTCATCGGCAGCCGCCTTCAGGCCACACACCTCATGTTAAACTTAGCCTCAGTATCCAACAGGCAATCCTCATGATTCAATACAATCCCAAAGACTGGCTCACCTTTATCTTTCGTTTTCACGAGTCCGACACCTTCCGCCAGCTGATGCCCATGATGGTGCTCATCGGCGCCTATGCCGGCGGTATTGCCTATCTTGAAATTGAATATTGGAAACTGGCCGACAGCAGCCATGTGAAGAACCTGTCTTTAATCCACACCACGGTTGGTTTTGTGCTGTCGTTATTGCTGGCCTATCGCACCAACACCGCTTACGACCGCTGGTGGGAGGGCCGCAAAGCCTGGGGCGCGCTGGTGAACAACAGCCGCAACCTGTCGATGAAGCTATCGGCTTACTTATCGGACGAAAGCGATCGAGACTTTTTTAAAAAAATCATCCCGACTTACGCCTCGGTATTGTCCCAGCATTTAATGAATGCAGACGTCAGCAACATGCTGTTTGAAGGCCTTGATTTAGACATCGACCACCACGAGCACCATCCTAACCAGATCGCCCAACGCATCTTTCACAAAGCCAACGAGCTCTACACCAGCGGCAAAATTACTGGCGACCAATTTTTTATTATTCACGAAGAGCTTAAATCGTTTACCGACGTCTGCGGAATCTGCGAACGCATTAAAAATACGCCCATCCCCTATTCATACAGTGCGTTTATTAAAAAATTCATCTTCTTTTATGTGATGACCTTGCCGTTTGGCTTTGTGTTCAGCCTGGGCTATTACGTGATCCCCGTCGTGGTCTTTATTTTTTACGTCTTAGCCAGTCTGGAACTCATCGCCGAAGAAATTGAAGACCCGTTTGGCACCGATACCAACGATTTGCCGACGCCCAAAATGGCGGCCAATATTAAAAAGCACGTGGAAGAATTACTTTGAAAGTACACCTTTAGGAGTCAGCCTGATGGAATCCTCACTACACACACTCAACAACCTATTTGCCCAACTTGGCTTGCCGAATAGTAATGACGAGATCGAAAGTTTTATTCAAACGCATAGTCACTTGGCGGGCACGATTTCACTGGCTGACGCGCCTTATTGGACGCCCGCCCAAGCCGCCTTTTTGCGCGAAGAAATATTAAAAGATGCAGATTGGGCGGAGGTGATAGACCAGCTCAATGCACGTTTGCATGCTAAATAAGCGCAGCGCCTGCCTGAGCAGGCTGCTGCGCATGCAGTGCTTATTTTAGGCGCTATCGTTTAGGCTCTTAGCGTTTAGGAGCCAGGCGCTCGAGAAAATAATCCAGCGAGGCCTTACCTGCGCCGCTAATCGCCAGCCAGGTAAACACGGCAAAATAAGTCGCCTCTTCAAAGCCGAGCAGGGTTTCTAAAGAATCAATATCCGCCAGCTTGGCCGAAATAATGGCGACCACCATCACCACGGCCAGGCCGCCGCCACAGATTCTGGTCATCAAGCCCAGCATCAAACCCAGCCCGCCTAAAAACTCCCAGCCAGACACAAATGGCGTCAGCAATTCCGGGTAAGGGATGCCCCAGCCTCTAAAATTTTCTATCATGGCAGGCAAGTTCATCAGCTTGCCCCAGCCAGTGAGCATAAACGTGTAGCCAACCACAATGCGCGCGATCAACGGGCCCGCCCATGAAAAATGTGCCGCGATGCGTTTTGGCCACCAGATCAATAAGTTTAAAACTGTGTGCATGTGTACTCCCCTTTATGTGTCGTGTTGAGATGCCAATAAGCCATTGCGCATCCATTTTGAAAAATAAACCGTGATATTGTGATGCTCGGATTCATCGACGTCCGCCAACACCTCACCGATAGTCGCGCCGCTAAAAATACGCGATAACAATGCAAACTCGTTTGCCTCCAGCGGCATGCGCCACACCACATCCTCATGCCGGAACACCGCCAGGTAAACCGGCGCCTTACTAGGCAGCACATCGGCCTCGCCATCCATCACCGTCTGATAATAGGCATTCACCTGATGGTCAAACTGCAGTAGTCGCAGTGCTTGCCGTGGAGACAGTGTTAAATCAAGAATGCTCTCTACGGTCAGCCCTTGCAGATGGGATTCATTTAGCGCTTCGGTTTCTGCCGGGTCGGTCATTTGCGCCACGGTGGTTTCTAACTGACACAAGGCATGCGCAAAGGCATCGTCAGGCAATGCCTGTTGAATAAACGCAGGGAGCTTGAGCGCAAAGCGGCCAATATTAAAGTGGTCTGGCAACACCTCGGCCACAAACGCCCACATCAGGTCAGCAAACGCTTGCTCTGTCAGGTAATGCTTGAGCACCGGATAATCTTCCGCCACCACATCATACAAACGGTAGCGGTATGCATTGGCATACACCGACAACTGCTCGTGTGGCGCAAACGCATGTTTGGCGCGTATCCATTGCTCGGGGGCGCTGTCAAACCGGCTGCCCAGCGTCACCGCCTGCTGCATCTGGGTTTGCGCCGCGAGTAGTGGCATGTCAGGCGTGTCCAACACCACGCTGCCTGCCTGCGCTAGCTGCGGCAGGGTAAACTCGCTAGCGTGCTGCGCTGCCGTTTTGGCTTTATCCAGCTCGGCAAGCAACACCGGAAAATCGGGGATGCGGTCATCCCACTCAATCATGGTATTGGGCACACGCCCGGCACGGTGCACCACATATTTGTAGAGGTTCCACACATCATCTATCACATGGTCATCATGGGTATCGACAATATGGTTGCCTTTATTGCTGTGCCCGGATAAATGCACCTGTATCACGCGGTCCAAAGGCAGCGCGTCAAGATAGGTTTGCGCGTCCAGCCGGTGGTTATAACAGGTCACATAGACATTATTCACATCCAGCAGCAAATGGCAGTCGGCCTCGTTGGCCATGGCGGCCATAAACGTCGCCTCGGCAATAGTGGAGTGCTTAAACTCCAAGTAGGTCGACGGATTTTCCAGAGCGATTCTGCGGCCCAGGCGGTCTTGTACTTGCTTAATCCGCTGCACCAGATGCTTCAGTGATTCTTCGGTGTAAGGCAGCGGCAGCAAGTCGTGCGTGTTTTTGTGCGCCACACCCGTCCAACACAAATGGTCAGAAATCCAGGCCGGATTCACCCAGTCAATCAGCGCTTTCAGTTTTGTAAGATATTCGGAATTTAACGGGTCCACACTGCCGATCGACATGGAAACCCCGTGCATCACGAGCGGATACAACTCTTTGATGCGCGCCAGATTGCGTTTAGGCTTGCCATCGGTATCCATAAAGTTCTCAGAAATAATCTCAAACCAGTCAACCTCAGGTTGATGTTCAAAAATAGTTGGGTAGTGCTGGGGTCGCAACCCAAGCCCAAAACCGAGAGATGGCGTGTCTAAAGACATTTAAAAATCCTCTCAAAAAAGCAGGGCCATGCCTGCTTTTTTGATACTGGTTGAAATCGCTTCTAAATTACTTGCTACCGTCAGTGGCGCAAGAACCATGGCCTTTACATGTATTTTTGCCATCGCCACCATTGCCTTTGCAAGAGTTTTGGCCTTTACACGCATGCTTCTCTTTGCCATCCGCAGTTTTGCAATTGGCCTTTTCCATCTTGGCGTTATCTTTGCCATTGCAGCTAGACTTACTATCCTCACCGGCAAAAGCTGGTGAAGCGGTCATCACAGAAGCAGTGAACAGGCCCAAAAGTGCAGCGGCGGCTAATTTGTTAGTAGTTTTCATCATATGTCCTTAAAGTAACGATCAAAAAGTGAATCAGTAAATGTGTACTGCAATGCTTAGTCTGGCGATATAAAAGCGCCTTACAATTATTTTTTAATTATTTTGAAATAGGTTTTGCAAACAGGTCGCAAACACTGATAGTGACTGCATAGATTGAATTTCAATCAGATTTAGTTATAGTTGTAAAAAAATGCTGATAAGGCTTAAAAAATGAAAGCAATTTTAATCGGGTGTCTGCTTGGTTTATCCCTACTACTGTCGGGCTGCGTCACCAACAATATGACTGGTAGATCGCAACTAATGATTGTGTCTGAAGATGCGGCCATCAATAAAAGTTCGTCGTTGTATAGCTCGATGATTGACGCTTACGATAAAGAAAAGAAACTCAGTGGTGACGTGGAGACCAATCAGCGTGTGCAAAAAATCACTAACCGACTGGTAGAACGTGCCGTGTTGTATAAGCCAGAATCGCAAAAATGGAAGTGGCAAGTCAATGTGGTAGTGTCAGAGGAGATTAATGCGTTTTGCATGGCTGGCGGCAAAATGGCGGTGTATACCGGCTTGCTAGAAAAAGTGAAACCGACAGACGACGAGCTAGCACAGGTCATGGGCCACGAAATTGCGCACGCACTGGCTAACCATACCGCAGAAAAAATGTCGGTGGACATTCTGACCAAAATCGCCGTCGCCACCGTCACCGTGGCTGTTGCTGCATCAAGCAACGGCACACAACAACAAAATAACAACAATGTGCAAACCGCCAATCAGTTAGCCATTCTGGCTGGCGGTGCTTTTGTCACGCTACCCAACAGCCGTGGCGCAGAAACCGAGGCAGATAAACTGGGTATCGAAATTGCAGCGCAAGCGGGCTACAACCCGGCGGCCTCAGTCACACTGTGGGAAAAAATGATGGAAGCCACCGGCAACAAAAGTAAAGGCGACTTTTTAAGCACACACCCATCACCGCCCAATCGCATCGAAGCATTAAAAGCGCTGCAAGAACCCATGCTAAAAATTTATGAGCAACGGTTGCCGGTGTATGCCGACTACACACCCGAGTACACCTATGTGCGCACCGCCAAAAATGACTGGCTGGAAAATTCATCTAACGTGAGGGTGATTGAAGAAGGCAAATCCAGCCTGGCGGATCCGCCGACAATAGACGCAGCCAAAGCCATCGCCTTTTACTCCAGCGATTTTGAAGCGTTTAAGGCAGGCACGCTAGAAATGAAATGTGAAACCTGTGGGCTTAAGTTTTACATGAATCAAAGCGATTTAAAAACGCTGCATAGCAAACAAGACTGGCGCGGCCTGGTGCATAAAGTCGTAAACATCAACTATATGTTTGACCTCTCCTATTACTATCTGGCCCAAGCCGCATACGGCATGCAGAATCATCTAGCGGGTGATCTATACATGTCAAAAGCTAAAGACTTGGCAAAAACCGACAAATACGCCTGTGCCACGGCCAAGATGAATAAATGCGGGGAGATTAAAATCAGCGAAAAGGTTGAGGTACAAACAGTTAATAATTAATGACTGCGCAAGAAGTCAGTTTCCGTGTTTTTGTCACAAAGCGTTATGGGATTGCAGCACCTCAGCAGCAATCTCAGAAATACCTTTATCAGACACCTCACCGCGACTTATCTCTGCTGCACGAGTAGTCAAGACTGACCTCAGCTCAGCAAAGCCATCTTCATCGCCATCGCCCGTTACTTGATGTTGATCAGTCATATCCATCGTCAATCTGCTCATGATAGGTCTTTTTTAAAAGACCCAGCGCCTGTGATTTACTTCCGATCAAATGCTTGAGGCTCTACATCTGGCACGTTAGCGAGTACGGTCTCAAACTGGGTTTTTGAGGCACGACTGGCGCGTTCTTGAATGTATTTTTCTGTCGTTAAGGCAGACACTTTTTCTGCCACAGCCGAGGCGATAAACTGATTAATCGAGATAGAGTCTTCCGCCGCAACTGTTTTAACGACTTGGTGCAGTGAGTCAGGCAATCGAATACTTAATACGCTCATTTTAAAATCCTTTCTGCAATAGTTCGGCGGGTGTGAACACTTTAATGCCAAACTGGCTGGCTAGGCCAAAATCTCTCACATTCCAAGTAATAATGCTGGCGTTTGATTTCACGGCCAACTCAAGAATGTGGTCGTCTTTAGGGTCTTTCAACATGGGTCGCCACAAATAAAAAATTTGGTGTGCCGTGCCAACCAGGCAAATGTAATCAATTAAGCTTTCGCAGTCTTGCGCTCGCTCCGCTTCAATTTCCCGTTTTAATATCGACTCATACTCAAACACTAAAGGGGTTGATATATTCATACGCCAATGACTACCATCTATCATAGATAACAGCTTGAATGAATTGCCATTTCTGGACTTCATTGCAGCTACCAGCACATTCGTATCAATAATGATGTCAATCATTTTGATATTATAAGCAATACCAAAACCATGTCAATCAACCATATTTGTGAGGTATCATTTGAATGCTGGGAATGCGCTTATACTTCCGAATGCTGTCATAAACATCATCAATCGCTCCATGTGAGTTCAGCATCATGACTTACGATTTCACCCTGCCGCCAACATACATCACAGTGCGACTGCAAGACTTAAGCGTCGCCGAACAAACCCGCATGCTGCCGCAGGTATTTACACTGGCGAGGGAACAATATCCCGAATGGCCCGCCGAGCAATTGCAAAACTGGCTTGCAGCGTTGGCGGGCGGCAATGACAACGGCACCAAAATGGCGGTCTCGGTGGTGCTGGATGCGCAAGGCGACGTGGCGGCTGCCAGCGCGCTGGAGTTGTATCACAATGGCACAGCCATGATTAATTACAGCCTGGCTCGCAAAGATGCTGACGACCACTCTTTCCCTGGCTGCGCCGCGCTGATTTACGCGGCCACTAAAGACATGGCCGCTGGCATTCAAGCGCTGCAGGCTCACGGTGAAGCTATCCACTTTGTCGGTAAAGAGCATCATTTAAACAGTCTGCGGGCGATTGCAGGGTATTATGCGGTGGGTCAGGTGCCGCTAGATGGGCCGACCTCCTTACTCACCCAGCACGTGAAATATTATGAAGTGGCCTATGGCGACCCGGCGCAGGTAGACAATCAGGCAAAAATCGCCCATGCCTATCAGCTGGCTGACCCGAAACACGGATATACCGAGCAAGAAGATGTGCATTTATGGCTGCTGGGTGACTTTACGCCCAGCGACCTCAGCAAGCCGCTGGCCGAATCGCTCAGAGCCCTGGCGGAAGCCTATACCAAAGAGCACAGCATCTTTCGTGAAAAGGATCATCGCCTCGACCCCGGCTATCAGGCGCTACAGCAACTGGCGGACCAGCTGCCTGCAAGTGCCACCTACCAGCAAGCGGTGCAAGCCTCTGCGCTTGGCGCTGCGCAGTGGATGGGCTTGAAAGAGGCATGATCACAGCCCCGTTGTCCGGCGTGTATAGGTTCAGCGACATGCAACAATCGATGGCGCGCGCATCAATAGATAGCATGTCAATGGAACCAATCATTTCCATTCTGATTCAATAGACTAGCGCTGGCGAGTGGCTGCTTTCAACCAATCGTCTGTGTTCATCCCGTTTTGAGATATGCTACACATGCGCTTGCCAAGCAAGCCTCTAAATCAACCATTAAAAATATGAACAAACCCCCTCATCGCAGTATTGTCTTAAGCGCGGACCCCGCGTTGCTAAGCCGTGAGCAGATCCGTGCTTATTTTCATGAAACCGCCGATATTTATGAGTCCTTGTTTGAGGTGCTCACCAGCGACGAGGCGTATTACGTTAAACCGATTCCGCTCAGACATCCGCTGATTTTCTACTACGGCCACACCAACACGTTTTTTATTAACAAGCTGATT
Source organism: Methylophilus sp. (assembly GCF_008015755.1). Lineage (GTDB taxonomy): Bacteria > Pseudomonadota > Gammaproteobacteria > Burkholderiales > Methylophilaceae > Methylophilus. The sequence goes on from NZ_SSGF01000010.1 coordinate 28,041, forward strand.
CTGGCCGGGCTGATCTCCGAGCGGGTCAATCCCAGATTTGAATCCATGTTTGCCGTCGGCGTCGATGAAATGGGTTGGGACGACGTGAACGAAGCCCACTATCAGTGGCCGACACCCGCCGAGGTCAAAGCCTACCGGGCGCAGGTGCGCGAAGTGGTCGATCAATTAATCACGCGCCTGCCGCTTGAACTGCCTATCGACTGGGAGAGCCCGTGGTGGCCGATTTTGATGGGCATCGAGCATGAGCGCATCCACCTCGAAACCAGCTCAGTGCTGATCCGCCAACATAGCCTCCAATACGTGCAGTCATTACCTGCGTGGGCACCCTCTGCGGCACAAAACGTCGCCGCGCCAGAAAACCGCCTGGTCAGCATCCCCGCCCGTGACATCGTACTCAACAAGTCAGCCAACTATTACGGCTGGGATAACGAGTACGGCCACTTTCACACCCACTGTACCGCGTTTGAAGCTGCGCAATACCTCACCTCGAATGCCGAGTTTTTACAGTTTGTCGAAGCCGGTGGCTACCAGACGGATGCCTACTGGCAAGAAGAAGGCCTGGCGTGGCGCCAATACACGCAGGCCCAACACCCGACCTTTTGGATCAAGCAAACCGATGGCTGGAAACTGCGCTTGACGACGGAAGAAGTCGACATGCCCTGGAGCTGGCCAGTCGAGGTCAATTACCATGAGGCCAAAGCATTTTGTCATTGGCTGTCTGCCCACACCGGCAAACCGGTACGCCTGCCCACCGAGGCTGAGTGGTATAGTCTGTATGAACACGCGGGCCTGTCAGACGACCACATCGCGCAGGGCAAACACGCCAATCTGTTTTTAGACCATGGCGCTTCGTCTTGCCCAGTCAATCAGTTTGCCCACGGTGAGTTATTCGACGTGGTCGGCAATGTCTGGCAATGGACAGAAACGCCGATTTTTCCGTTCGATGGCTTTAAAGTGCATCCGCTCTACGATGACTTTACCACCCCAACTTATGATGGCCGCCATAACCTGATCAAAGGCGGCGCCTGGATTTCGACCGGCAACGAGGCGATTAAGCATTCGCGCTACGCCTTCCGCCGCCACTTTTTTCAACATGCAGGATTCCGCTATATTGTGACTGATACCGCCGTAGAACAAAAAGACGCCTATTACGAATCTGACAAGCAATTGTCCGAGTATGCCGAGTTTCATTATGGCGACAGCTATTTTGGCGTGCCCAATTTTCCTAAAGCCTTGAGCGACTATGCCTTGCAGCATTTGCAGAGCAAGCCCAAGCGCACCGCGCTCGACTTAGGCTGTGCCACCGGGCGCGCCACTTTTGAGCTGGCGCGCGCGTTTGACCATGTCACCGGCATTGATTTTTCTGCGCGCTTTATTGGCCTGGCGATGCAAGCCGCCGAACAAGGCGTGCTGCGTTACACCATGGTCAACGAGGGCGACCTGGTCAGCTATCAAGAGCGCACGCTTAGTGGCTTGGGCTTAGACCAGCTGGGCGACAAGGTTGAGTTTTGGCAAGGCGACGCCTGTAACCTCAAGCCCCAGTTTAGCGGCTACGACTTTATTCTGGCGGCCAATTTGATTGACCGGCTCTATAGCCCGCGCCAGTTTTTGAGCAGCATTCACGAACGCCTGAATATCGGCGGCGTGCTGATGATTACCTCGCCCTACACCTGGCTAGAAGAGCACACCCCGCGCGACGAATGGGTAGGCGGCTACAAGCAGGATGGTGAAAATGTCACCACGCTCGATGGCCTCAAAACCTTGCTCGGCGACCACTTCACCCTCATGCAATCGCCAGTAGAGATTCCGTTTGTGATTCGTGAAACCCGCCACAAATTCCAGCATACGCTGTCCGAAGTGACGCTGTGGGAGCGCATCCGTTGACCAGCCGCTTTGACCAGCCCATCGACCGTGAAGGCAGCGGCGCGTTAAAGTTCGATGGTCGCGCGCAGACCTTCGGCACCACCGAAGTCACGCCGATGTGGGTGGCGGATATGGATTTTGCCGTGCCTGAGGCCGTGTCGCAGGCGCTACAAGCCCGCGTCGCGCATCCGGTGTTTGGCTACGCCCTGGCGCCCGAGAGTCTTTATCAAGCCTTGATGGACTGGCTGCATACGCAGCATGATTGGCACGTGCCGCGCGAGTGGATCGTACTCACGCCCGGCGTGGTGCCGTCACTCAACCTGGTCGTCGCCGCACTCACGCAGCCGGGCGATGGCGTGATTGTGCAACCGCCGGTGTACTTTCCGTTTTTTTCTGCGGCCACCGGGCAACAGCGTCGCTTGCTTGAAAACCCGCTGCGCCTGGTCAATGACGCCACCGGCCAGCCGCAATACCAGATGGACATGGATCACTTAACCGTCTGTGCCCAACAAGCACGGCTGTTATTGTTGTGCTCACCGCACAACCCGGTTGGTCGGGTGTGGCAGACGGCAGAACTTGAGGCGCTATTAGGCATCGCCGAGGCGCACGATTTAATCATCCTCTCCGATGAAATTCATGCCGATCTGGTCTACCCCGATGCACCGCCACATCAGCCGCTCAGCCGCTTGAGCGCGCAAGGAGTGGCGGATAGCGAGCTGGCCTCGTCGCACCGCATCATCACCGCCGTGTCGCCCAGCAAAACCTTTAATATCCCAGGCCTGGGCCTGTCGGCCTTAATTGTGCCCAATGCGCAGCATCGGCAAGCCATTCAACGCCACCTAACAACGCTAGGCGTCTCGGTGACCAATCCGCTCAATATGGCCGCGTTTGAAGCGGCTTATCGCGGTGGGCACGCCTGGCAGCGTGCGTTGTTAGATTATTTGCAGGACACACGCGATGCCGCTATCGCCTACATTCAATCAGAACTGCCGAGTATCAAAGCCGTCGCTCCGCAAGCGACCTATTTGCTGTGGCTAGATTGCCGTGCCCTCCAGCTCGACGACGACGCCCTCAAACACTTTTTTATTCAAGAAGCGCAACTCGGCCTCTCGCCCGGCGCCATGTTCGGCCACGGCGGTGAAGGCTTTATGCGCATGAACATCGCCACGCCCAAAGCCAACGTCATGGCCGCACTCGCGCAATTAAAAACCGCCCTCAGCCGTAAGGACCTCGCATGATGCACCCTTTAAAAATGATATTTACCGGCGTGATATTGTGCGCACTCTTCACGACCAGCATCGCGCAAGCCAACACGCTAGAAGAAGCCAGGCAAAAACTGGCCGAAAAAGACTTTGCCGCCGCCCACGCCATTTACTTATCACTCGCCAATCAAAACGACGCCAAAGCCTGCTACAACTTAGGCCTGATGTACCAAGATGGTGACGGCGTGACCAAAAGCCTGGACGAAGCGGTCAAGTGGTACACCAAATCGGCAGAGCTCGGCTACAAAGAGGCGCAATACACGCTGGGGGCATTGGTGTTTCAGCGGCAGATTCAAACCATCAGCTACCCGCAAGCCGTCACCTATTACGAGCAAGCCGCCAAACAAGGCCACGTCAAATCGCAGCTTAATTTAGGCATGTTGTATTTTAGGGGCGATGTGATCGCGCAAGACTTACCCGCCGCCGTGCAATGGCTCAGCCTGGCGGCAAGCAACAATAATAGCGAAGCCCAAGGCTATATGGCCCAACTCTACCAGCAAGGCGCTGGGGTAGAACAAGACAGCGTCAAAGCCGCCATGTGGCTGATGATCGCTACCCAAAACGAAGACAAACGCTTTCTCAACCGTCATACCAAAATGCTGAGTTACCTGGCAGCACAAATGACCGAGGAACAAAAAACGGCAGCCAAACAACTGGCCGCACAATGCAACAGCCAGCAACTCAAAGGCTGCTAAGCGAGGATTATCGGATGCCCATCACTACCCTTTCTCGCGCAGACCGCATGCGCGGCGCCCTCTGGGGCATGTTTATTGGTGACGCCCTCGCCATGCCCGTGCACTGGTATTACAACATCGCCGCCCTCTGGCAAGACTTTGGCCAAATCCGCGATTATCAGGCGCCCAAAGCCAAGCATCCTAGCTCCATCATGCCCCTCGCCAGCACTGGCAAGGCGGGCCGTGGCACGCAAGCGGGGGACATTGTCGGCAGTGTGATTTTAAAAGGCAAAAAACAGTTTTGGGGGCTGCCCAACGGCCATTATCACCAAGGCATGCAAGCTGGGGATAACACCCTTAACCTGTTATGCACCCGGGTGTTGTTGCGCTCGCTCATCACCAACGGCCAGCCTGACCCGGCAGACTTTTTGCAGGCTTATGTGCGCTTTATGACCGAGCCCGATCAGCACAACGACACCTATGCCGAGTCGTACCACCGTGATTTTTTTGCCAACTACGCCAAAGGCATCGCCCCAGAAAAGTGTGCGGGCGACGAAGGCCACGACACCGCTTCTATCGGCGGCCTGGTCAATATTCCGCTGGTGGTGATGGCCACGGTGAAGGCAAACGATCTGGCAGCCAGCCAGCAAGCCGCACTCACCCAACAAAATCTCACGCACCGCTCAACCGAGCTACAACGCCATACGCTGGCACTCAGCCAATTGTTGTTTGATATTTTTAACTCCCAGCAACCAGACAACGAACAACTCGCCAGCGCTGCCGCCAGTCAAGTCGGCTTTCCCGCCGCCAAAGTGGTTGAGCAAGTGCGCGCCACGCAAAAATCTGACCTCGATATCATTGGTGGCTTACTAAGCCCCGCCTGCTACATCGACCAATCGTTCCCATCGGTGCTCTACCTCGCCACCCGCTACCACGACGACTTTGAAAGCGCCTTAATCGCCAACACCAACGTCGGCGGGGATAATTGCCACCGTGGCGCCGTGCTCGGTGCCATTTTGGGCGCTTCATTAGGGGTGAGCGCCATCCCGCCACGCTGGATCACAGGCCTCACCGCACACGATGCCATCCACCAGGAAATCGAGCAGTTTGTGGCGCAGTTTGCTTAAGATGGATGACTCATCAGACTATGAACAACACCATGCTGACAAGATTATTAGTATCGATCACTCTCATGTGCAGCAGCCTTGCCTTTGCTGCGGATCATTTAAGCTTTATTACCGAAGGGAAGCCATACAGCGAGGTCAAGCAGACGCTCATTGATCAAGGTTGGGCGCCCATTAAAAACGCAAAGATTGATCGGTCTAGCCTCTACGCGCAAGAAATCTACGCCATGGGCATGACAGAAGTCACCGACTGCATCTCGATGGAAATTGATGGTTGCACATTCGTCTACCAAAAAGGCAAACAACGGCTAGAGATCAAAACCATCACCAGGCAATTGAGCGTGGCGTCTTTTCGTATTGATAAGAAATCGTCATTACCCCTTTAGCCAGACCCCAGTCTATTCTGCAATGACAAAAGCCGCTCGTAGCGGCTTTCGTCATCTTAAAACAGGCCAAGGCTGCGCTATTACAGCACTTAATTCTAAACTAGCGCCCAACCAGTTTTGCCACAAACTCTTGCGAATCCAGCTGTTTGTCGCCTGAAGTATCCAGTTTGGCAAACACCTTGCCCTGAAAAGTCAAAAACTCGTCTTGCGTCACCACGTGGTCGTGGTTGGCATCCGCGGCATCCATCATCGCCACATTACCCAACTCACGTAAATACCCGCCTGTGCCTAGCATCGCCAGCTTTTCAGACTTGGTACCCGTCCACTCTGACTTATCCAGCTTGCCATCATGATTCTTATCTAACTCGTTAAATACCGCCGTGTGATACTGATTAAACTCCGCCTGGGTCACCATATGATTACCATCGGCATCCAGCATTTTCATCATGCCCATCTGCTGAAACTCACGCGCATAACCACCCGTCACCAAATCAGCAGCATTCGCCACATTGATAGAAACCACACCTAATAACAGTGCCGCCCATACATTTAATTGAATGTTCATGTTCACTACTCCAAAAGAATTTAAAAAAGGTCGTTGTTAGCTAACACTCCTTCGTCGTCAGAAAATCCAACCCCTTACAGATTTATCAAAACAATCTGCCTCACCGCATTCATCCTGTTGAATCAATGTGAACAAAACCAGCATCGTGGCATTGGTTTTAAAAGACCACACCACACAATCCGCATCGTCATGTGTAAGGCTTAACAGCCAGGCGCGACCAATCAACTCCAACCAATTGAAGGGTGTGAAGTCATGAAAAAACAATCTATGTTCACCGCTTTATGCGCCATCGTGTTTGCGTCAAACGCCCTCGCACAACCACAATGCACCGCCGTCAGCGGCCCGCAAACCAATGCCCTGGTTGAGCTCTACACCTCAGAAGGATGCAGCAGCTGCCCACCCGCCGACCAATGGCTAAGCCGCCTCAAAAATCAAAGCAAACCGATTGGCAACATCGTGCCCATCGCCTTGCATGTGGATTATTGGGATTACATCGGCTGGAAAGACAACTTCGCCAACCCAGAATTTGCCAAACGGCAACGTGACATGGCCACCTTAGGGCGTGCCCGTGGCGTCTATACCCCGCAACTCGCCATCAATGGGCAAGATACGCGCAGCTGGTTAAATGATGCGCGCTTTAAAAGTGAAGTCGCAACCATTAATCACATGCCTGCCAAAGCCGAGATTCGCCTGACAGTAAACGCACAAACGGCTAAGTCAGTGCAAGTCTCCACCAACATCAAAACCGTTGAGGCCGGGCCATTGGTCTATTACCTCGCGCTACAAGAAAACAACCTGCAATCCACCGTCAATGCTGGTGAAAACCGTGGCGAGCTGCTGCGTCATGATTATGTGGTTCGTCAGTGGTTAGGTCCGTTTAAGCTTGGGACAGATGGAAAAACAAGTGCAAGTCATGAAATACAACTTCAACCAGCCTGGAAGCAGCGGGATCTTAGCGTGGTGGCTTTCGTGCAGAACTCAACAACGGGAGAGATTTTGCAGGGATTGGCGTTGGGGTTGTGCGAATAATAGGCGGCATGATTATAGCCAATGGTGCCAGACCCCATTGATTCCTTTTTTTAGAAAAGAATTGCTAAAAGAATGACTACTGAAAAAATCAGAAAGCAGACTGATGTGTATTCCAGTAATACTGAGCAGTTATTCCACCATGTTGAGCAGCCATTCCAGCACAAATGAGCAACTATAAATAGCAATCTCTAAGGTGGCACACAATTTATATCGTATTGGCATATTGGTATGAATCAGTTAGCCAGTCATTGGTAGGCTAGTGATTAATTATTCTAGGCAGAAGAGAGTAGGCCTAGTTACACGCAAAAGATGGGAAATCGTAACCTTCTATTTAAAAATAGATGAAAGGTTGAAGCATCCCGAAAATCTTAATTTACAGTACTTACTTATGAGCCATTAATTGCAGCCATCACTTCTTTAAGTTTATCCGTCACAAAAGTTAACCCGGCTTCATAGCGAATTCCATTGTCCACATAGGCATTTCGTTCACCATCCATGTCTACCGTATTACCATCTACAGAGCCTTGTACTAAAGAACGGTATAGGGTATCTCCCGAATTGGTTTTCACCGCGTTTAAATGTGATTCATTAGTCTGCTGCAACAGGCCTGCATGTTGGTCTGTTGGATTTTTACCTGACATTTGCTGCATCGCAGATTGCATTGCCGCTTTAAAATCTATGTCTTTCGCTTTATATTGTGGGGTATCGGCATTTGCAATGTTAGAAGCAAGCAACTCTTGGCGCTGACTACGTATCCGTAAAGCGGCCTGCTGCAAATTCAATTCTTCATCCAACTTTTTGAGCAACATCTTTTCTCTCCCTAAAATGCTTCAACAAATGATTAGCCGTGAATATCTTTAGCAATTATTTCCGAAATCAGCTTTTTGACTTAGGTTTGAAAGTAATCAGTCGCAAGCCATTAAACACCACTATCAAACTAGCCCCCATATCCGCAAACACAGCCATCCACATAGATGCGTTGTCGAATAATGCTAAAAACAAAAATACAAACTTGATGCCTAAGGCGAGTACGATGTTCTGCCAAAGAATGGCGTGCGTTTGTTTTGAGAGTCGAATAGTTTCAGGTAGCCTACGTAAATCATCATTCATAACTAAAATATCCGCTGCTTCCATCGCGGTGTGCGTGCCAGCGGCGCCCATTGCAAAACCGATGTCTGCCCTTGCTAAAGATGGGGCGTCATTGATTCCATCACCGGTCATGGCGGTCACACCGAATTGTTTCTGAAGAGATTCAATTTCCTTCAATTTGTCTTCTGGTAAAAGATTGCCTTTTACCTCTGAAATACCCGCTTGGACACCGACCGTTCTTGCTGTGGCCGCATTATCCCCGGTCAACATAATTGGTGTGACACCAAGTGATATTAGTTCTGAAACAGCTGTTTTGGAGGAGACTTTGATCGTATCGGCAACCGCGCAAACTGCCAGCACCTTTTCGGTAGTAGCTAACAAACTGACTGTGCGACCAGTGTTTTCCAATATCGATAATTGAGCTTCAATTTCTGGAGTGCAAAGTTCAAGCTCTTCAATCCATCGATGATTACCCAGGAAATAAGTAATATCTGCTATTCGGCCTTGGACGCCTCGTCCTGCAATAGCTTTGAAGTTTTTAACCTCCTTCGCCTGCGCAGATAAGCCCTCTACAATGGCTTTGGAGACGGGATGGTCAGACCTGCTTGCCAAGCTTTTTGCAATGCCCTTCAATTCGGCTGAGTCAGCCTGCAATTCGAATACTTCGAAATTAGATAACTTAGGCTTACCTTCGGTAATCGTGCCGGTCTTGTCCAGTGCGACTGCTTTGATCTTGCGTGCCTCTTCAAGATACACGCCACCTTTGATGAGTATTCCTCTCCTCGCTGCCGCAGCAAGGCCACTCACTACAGTCACTGGGGTGGATATCACTAATGCACATGGGCAAGCGATCACCAGTAAGACCAAGGCTTTGTAGATTGACTTCATCCATGTCCATTCCAGCAAGAATGGCATCCAGAGGGCTACGATGAGTGCAAGCACAAAGACCGCCGGGGTATAGAATGCCGCGAATGCATCTACAAATCTTTGTGTAGGTGCACGGGCTCCTTGGGCCTCCTCGACTGCATTGATGATTCTGGAGATTGTGCTATTCGAAGAAAGTGCAGTGATTCGAATCTCTAGTTCTGCGGCCTGGTTGATTGTCCCTGCAAATACCTCGTCATTGGGAGATTTATCAACCGGTAAGCTTTCACCGGTAACAGGCGACTGATCTATTGCACTTTGACCAGAGATAACGATGCCATCCAGTGGAATACGCTCCCCCGGTCGAATGCGTACCTTTGAATCGATAGGGATGTCTTTGACTAATTCACGCTTCCAAGCCCCATCCGGTTGCAAAACTTCGGCATCTTCTGGCGTTAATTCCATCAAACTCTTAATCGCATTCCTGGCTCTATCCACGGCCTTGGCTTCAATAGCTTCTGCAATGGCATATAGCGCCATGACCATTGCGGCCTCTGGCCATTGACCAATGAGGAAGGCGCCTGTGACAGCAACTGTCATTAATGCATTGATGTTTAAGCGGCCATCACCGAAGGCTTTGAGGCCTTTTACGTAGACATCCAGTCCAGCGAGTATGATGGATATGCTGGCTAAAGCCATTCCAAGATATTTAATTTCTTGAATATCCGGATATGCAAACTCAAGGACTTCAGCAATCACAGCCAAGATTAGACCGCTGATTGGCCTGCCCCATGTATTCCAGAATCCTTTTGATAGCTCTGAACCACTTTCAAAACTCTCTGCATCAGAAATTAACTCTGAATTGAAACCTGCCTTTTTGATTGCCTCGACGGCAAGTTGGATGCTGTCAACGTCGGCATTAATGATTAACTCCCGCGCCCCCAGATTAAATCTTAAGCTTTTAATTCCATCAATCTTAGCGAGTGCACGCCTGATTTCAGACTCCTCTGAGGCACAGTCCATGGAAGGTATACGAAATCTTGCGGCATTATCGTCTGCAGAAACTGAGTGGAGTGATGAGTCCTCTGAGATTCCAGCTACCTTTGTTGATTCTTTATCCATGCAGTCCGGGCACGGCACATTTTCATTTATATGACTTTTAGAACTATTCACGATATTCTCCTAGATGGAATCATGAAACATGTGTTTAAGATGACCAGGCTGTTCAAACGGCAACCTGGTACAAGCGATTGATTAACCAAAACTCCAAATCAATTGATGATTTTGGCTTCGTTGAGCTCCCTTCTTGTTTCCATCCAGTCGTATGCAACTGGCAGGAAAACCAGGGTTAATGCAGTGGCGGTTAACAGACCTCCGATGACCACGACAGCAAGCGGCCTGAGGATTTCTGAGCCCACACCGGTTGCCAGTAGGAATGGAATTAGACCGAAAATCTCAACCATGGCTGTCATCATCACAGGCCTTAATCGGAGCGTTGTACCTTCTAGTACAGCTTCATCTACGGTTTTACCTTCTTCCCGGAGCCCGTTGATAAACTCCACCAAAACAATACCGTTCAGCATGGCAACCCCGAATACGGCAATGAAACCAATTGCCGCAGGCACTGACAGATACTGCCCGGCAATCGCCAGCGAGAAAATCCCGCCAATAGCTGCAAAAGGTACGTTGGCAATAATCAGCCCGGCATAGCGGAGTGAATGGAAGGCTGTATAGAGCAGCACGAATATCAAGCCAATCGTGAGCGGCACAATAATTGCCAGTTTAGACATGGCTCTTTGCTGGTTCTCAAATGCGCCGCCCCATTGAATCCAGTATCCACTTGGCAGTTTTACTTGCTGTTCGATCGCGGTCTGGGCCTCTTTAACGAAACCATCAATATCACGCCCTTGAACATCCATTTGGATGACGGCGTAACGTTGCAATTGCTCACGCCTGACGAATGAGTAGCCTTCCTCCACATCGACACTGGCTACTTGCGACAGTGGAATCAATGCACCTTGCGTTGTAGAGATAGGAATATCGTTGATCGCTCGGATATCACTGCGATATTCAGGCTGCAGCCATACCTGTATGGAAAACCGCTTTACCCCATCAATCAGGGTAGAGACTGTCTTGCCACCAATCCCTGATTGAACAATCTGCAGCACATCGTCTGCATTGATGCCATAACGGGCAATGGCCTCACGATCTACATTAATAATGAGTTGAGGTTTGCCAATATTCGCCTCCAATGCCAAATCAGCAACACCATTGACCTTGGCGATGACTGACCGTACCTCAGTAGCAATACGATCTATGGTTGCCAGATCCTCGCCATAAACTTTGGCTGAAAGTGTAGCTCTCACCCCAGAGATGAGCTCCTCTACCCGCATTTGAATCGGTTGCGTTGCGCCTACAACAGCCTCTGGCACATCCTTCTCTAATTGGTCCTGAAGCTCTTGCGCAAGTTCACCATAGGTCATCATTTTTGGCCATGCACCAACTGGCTTTAGATGCACCAATACTTCCATGTAGTTCACGTCAGCAGTTTCGCCTTTTTCAGCACGACCAATCATCGCTAGGCTACTTTGTACTTGCGGCATTTTTTTCAAACTCTTTGCAACTCGATCAGAGACTGCAATGGATTGATCCAAAGACGTTGAGGGGATGCTTGTTACGCGGAATAGAATGTCCTGTTCTTGCAGATTAGGCATAAACTCTTTACCCAAGAATGGAAACATCGCTAATGCGGCTATGAAGGCAATACCAGTTGAGCCGACGACTAACTTTTTATGTGACAAACACCACTTTAACAGTGAGACATACTTAGGCTTAATCAAGCGTATCAGCCAAGGGTCTCTCTCCTCTTTTGGTTTCAATGCCAGAGAGCACAACACAGGGATCAGTGTGAGCGTCAGAATCATTGAGCCAATCATGGCGAAAGTCATATTGATGGCGAGCGGCTTAAACAGCTTCCCTTCTAAGCCAGTCAAGGAAAAGATAGGCAGGAAAACCACAGTGATGATCAGTACACCAAAAGTGATGGGATTGATCACTTCACGTGAAGCATCCAGGACGATTTTGGATCTATCCACCTTCTGACCAGCGAAATGCGCCAAGCGTCTGAAGCAATTCTCAACAAGTACTAACGGCCCATCAATGGTCATACCCAAGCCAATGATGAGGCCGCCTAATGACATCAAATTTGCTGAGATGCCATATTTCTCCATAAAGATAAAAGCAATCAGACGACCCATAGGAATGGCGACAACCACGACCAGAGCGGAGCGAACTTCGCCAAGCAGCATGAATAATACGGCAATCACTAGTAATGCGCCTTCAATCATGGCGCGGTCTGCCATACGAATCGCTTTGTCGATAATCGCGGTGCGATCATAAACAGTTTCCAGCGTCACGCCTTTAGGCAAAGTGGCCTTAACCAGATTCAGCTTCTCTTTAGCGGCGTCAACAACTTGCTGAGCATTCTCACCAATCCTGGCAAGTACCATTCCCATCACCACTTCTTTACCATCTTGCGTCACAGCACCAAAACGAGGCCCTGCGCCTTCAACGACGTTGGCAATGTTTTCGATATAGACTGGTGTACCTTGATTCTCAGAGACGACTACACGCTTAATGTCGCTGCTGTTCTTAACCAACCCTAAACCTCGCACCAAAAACTGCTCTTGGCCAATATTGACGTACTGACCACCAACCTGATGATTATTTGTTACCAAACGGTCAATGACTTCGGAAAAGGTCAGGTCATACTTGAATAGCTTTTGTGGGTCTATTTGCACTTGGAATTGTTTCTCGTTACCTCCCCAGGATGTGATGTCATCCACTCCTGGTACAGTACGCATCACCATCCTCACATTCCAGTCATGCAATGTGCGCAGATCCATTGTGGATCGCTTGTCTGACTTCAAGGTGTACCAGAGTACCTGACCTAAACCCGAGGTATTGGGGCCAAGCGTTGGTTCACCATAGCCTGCTGGCATTCTAGAGCGAGCATCCGCTAGCTTTTCACCCACCAGAAATCGAGCTTGTTGAATATCAGTTGTGTCAGAAAAATACACACTGACATAGGACAAACCAAACAATGACACAGACCGAATTTCCTCTATACCTTTAAGGCCAGCCAGTGAACTTTCTACTGGAAAGGTAATGAGCTTTTCGACATCTTCTGAAGCAAGTCCGGGAGATTCGGTATAAACGTTCACCTGTACAGGCGTCACATCGGGGAAAGCATCTAAAGGGACTTCCTGCCATGCTTTTACGCCGAAAAAAACCACGACAATAAATGCCAGAATCACAAGTAGCTTGTATTTAAGAGCAGCATCTAATATCCAATTCAACATGCTGTTCTCCTAGTGCTCATCACTGATTTGTGATTTGAGTTGTCGAGCTTTAAGCGCGTATACACCGGTCTGAACGATACTTTCATCCTCACTCAGCCCAGTTTTAATTTCGACGTACTCGTTATATCGATCACCTAGTTCGACCGCTCTTGCTTTGAAACCGCCACCTTCGCTGACATAGACATTTGGAATGCCTTGTACCATCACGACGGAGGTATTAGGCACAACCAAGACTTCTTTGCTACCAGAATGGTCCAGCACAACCTTGGCGAACATATCAATGCGGAGTTTTTGATCTGCATTTGGGAGCTCGATACGTGCCTTCACCGTACGCGTGGTTTTGTCTACGACACTGGATAGATAACTTACTTTACCGGTAAAGACCTCATCAGGATAAGCAGTCACGGTTACACTCGCTGTTTTGCCGACCTCAAGATATCGCAAGTCTCGCTCGGGGACATCAGCATCAATCCAGACTGTGGACATATCGGCAATCGTGAAGATGGTATCTGCTGGATTAGCCAACTCACCAATGACCGCATTTTTCTCAATCACAATGCCATTGAATGGTGCTTTCAAGACGTAAGTAGAACCACTCGGCTGCCCCAGCCCGCCATACATTCTCAACCTTTCGGAGTCTGCATAAAGTGCCGATTTAGCTCGCTCCAATGCTGACTGTGATTCGATGAATTGCTTTTGTGGAACAACCTTATCCTCATACAGCTTGGATATACGGTCGAAGTTTGCTTGGGCGAGCGCTAGATCAGTTTTAGAGCTTCTGAATTGGGCACGAGCTTCACCCATCTGGATACTGTCAATTTCAGCCAAGGTCTGGCCTGTTTTGACATGGTCCCCAAGATTGGCAATGACTTTAGACAGCTTGCCTTCAATACGGGGTGTCACGTGCGCCAGCTTGTTCTGATTGGCCAGAATATTAGCCGTAAAACTGAGTTGATCCTGTATGGGTTGCTTGGTGACTTTAGCAATAGTGACACTGCTTTGCTGAATTTCTGTGCTACTCAATTTGATTAAGTCTTCGTCAGTCTTGGCCTCTGTGGCAACTGTTGAAGGTTCTGCTTTTGCTTCTGCAGCTTGGTTGCTTTTTGAGCTGCACCCGCTTAAAAGTAGCAAGAAAATGATGACTGAGCATGCCAGCGCTACGACGTATAAATTTTTGAAGAACTTTAGCATTTTGATTTCCTAGTATTGATTGGCCGCAGCGACAGGGGATAACCAGCCTGAGATGTATTCCAGCTCAATTTGCACAAGGCGAAGCTCCTTCTGAGCGTCAATAATATCCCGCTGAGCATCAACGACTTGTCGTTGAACGATTAACAACTGAGGCAGACCAATTTCACCGTTTTCAAACGCTAACTTAGATAAATTCAGGTTCTCTTCAAGCTTTGGATATACCTCGCTATTCAAGCGTCTGACGCGGTCTTTGATGTTTTCACGACGCAGCCATGCCGCCTCTACAGTCGCTTTTGCATTACGAGTACCAGAGGCCCGATTGATTTCAGATTGAGTGAGTTCAGCTGACGCCCGACCAATACCCGCTGCATTTCGGCGGAAAATAGGCAAAGGCATAGATACACCAATCGAAGAGATATTGTCGCTACCAGCCAGGCTAGCCTCGGTCGTATTGATCAGGCTCACAGTTAAGTCTGGGTAACGCATGCTCTTTTGCAGTTCTAAACGAGAACGTGCCGAAGCTTCTTTACTGGTAAGTGCCTGGATGCCTGGCCGTGTATCTAGCTTACTGAAAAGATCCTGCAGCGTATATTGCGTTTGATTTGGCGTTAACTCGCCCATGACTTCAGGAAAGTCATTTGCATTAAGCTGCAGTGTTGCAGCCAGTTGAGTTCTTGCGCGCAATAATTGCTCATTGAGGGAGATCAGCTGATTTCTTGCGCGCTCTGCGTCCACGATGGCCAGATTGCCATCAAGCAAACTATCCTCGCCGGCACTAACCCGTTTACGTGAGAGTGAGGTGTTCTGTTCGATGAGTTTGAGAATGCGCCTTTCAACGTCTATACGCTTTTGTAGCGCAAGTACGTTGATGAACTGCTCTTCTAATTGTGCATGCAAGAGCCGGTACTCTTCAGCGATATCCTGACTAATGGCCGTTTTGCTTTCTTCGGCCGCTTGTCTACGGAAGCCTTGTTGGCCTGCAATCTCAAAAGTCTGGGAAACACCAATACCATACTCACCGCGATACGGGTCTGAACCGCCTGTTTGCGCAATTCGGCGTGTTCTGGCTTCCAAACTCATCGTTGGGTTGTAATAAAGTGGACCGGATGCATCCTGAAACTCGCCGGCAGGAATACTCTGGTTGGCGATCATGCGCTTCAGATCGGGATTGTTCTGGGCAGCGATATTCCAAGCTGCGTCCAATGTTAACGGTTCCGCCTGTATAGATGGGGCTGACAAGAAAGCTATTGAAAGCAATAGCCATCTTTTAAAAGATGATTCAAACACGGGAAGACCTTTCTCGTTAGATCAATGATCAAGATGCCGAATAAAGCAGCATCTTAGAAAAATTGATTAAGCGAGTTCAGGAGGTCGGTAGAGACTTTTTAGGACAGGATTAGTGAATTGATCTTTAGATTCGATTTTGAAAATCGTTGAATCTAATTCTGGTAGTGAATTAATAATTTCACTGGTTTCAATGGCCGTCATGTGCGCAGAGATATGGCAAGCATGATTACAGAACTGCTCCGGCATTGGCACATTCCCATTATCCGAAATGGAATTGACATGCGACTTATTAATCAAGTGTACATCTTGCATTATGGCTTGAGACGTCGTGGCATCATCAAACAAAACTTCTGGCGAAAAAGCCCACCCTGATGAACTCATTACTGAGACCAGTGCAAGAAAAACCATAAATTTTTTCAGAATTTGATACATGCCCTTTCAAATCTAACAATAATTAGTCAATTAGTCAATTAGTCGTATGTAACGATTGTAAGGCATTAATGAAATTTGACAGTTCTGCAAAAATTGCAGAAGAAAAATAAAAGTCCTGCAAAAATTGCAGCATTCAGAACAGAATATTTAAATAAATTATTAATTATCAGTATGTTATGAATTGGCATCCGGCTTGCTTGTGGATAATGATATCAATAGAAAATGAGCCAAATGCTCTTAAGTACTTTCAAAACTCGGATTGCAAAATACTGTTTTCTACCAAATACACAAACAACGTGGATTTTGGCAGGTTCGTTATTTATCATGGTGACTGATAACCTTTCTCTTTTCCAAAACCTCCTAAAGACTTACCCATTCAATTTCCATAACTTACCTTTTCTAATTTCCTTAGTTATTTTCTTTTTTGCTACGATCGCAATTGTTTTCCAAATTCTTTGCATTGGAAAATCTGCCAAATGGATTTTAGCCTTGTTAATAATTGTTTCCTCCATTAATGCTTATTTTATGGATAGCTTTGGAGTGGTCATTGATCACACTATGATGGATAACGTAGCTCAAACTGATCTTAAAGAGCTGCAAGGGTTAATTAGTATCGAACTATTAATGAGATTGATTTTATTTGGATTGCTACCAGCGTATTTCGTTATTAAGTCCTTTCCAAAGGCAGGAGCATTTAATCAAGAAATCAAAGGGCGACTCAAAACTGTAGCAACTTTAAGCTTAACCACCCTAATAGTCGTGATGCCATTTACCGCGGGTTATGCGTCGTTCATTCGAGAACATAAAATTGTGAGATTTTATGCAAATCCAACTTACTCTATTTATTCTTCATACAAGTACTTGAATCAAGAAGCTAATGTTTATGAAGCACGCAATACACCTCTCAAAAAGATTGCAGAAGACGCTGTAAAAACCTCTACAACCAGCAATAAACATAAGTTAGTGATTATGGTAGTTGGTGAAACTGCCAGATTTGACAGATTCTCCCTCAATGGCTATCAACGGCTAACGAATCCCAATCTGGCTAAAGCCAATGTAATTAGTTTTGATGATGTTTCATCTTGCGGCACTTCAACAGGTGTTTCGGTTCCTTGTATGTTTTCATCCTTGGGTAAAAGACATTACGATAAGAAAGCTGCAGTGAATCAGGAAAATGTCATTGATGTGCTTGCCAGAAATGGTATCGACGTACTATGGAGAGATAACAACTCTGACTCAAAAGGGGTTGCATTGAGAGTCAAATACCAAGATTTTCAATCTACGACCTTAAATCCCATCTGCGACCCTGAGTGCAGAGATGTTGGAATGCTTGATGGTCTTGATAAGCATATTCAGTCTAAAAGTGATAAAGACATTTTGATTGTGTTACATCAAATGGGAAATCATGGCCCAGAATACTTCAGAAGGTATCCGGCTGCCTTTGAGAAATTTAGTCCTGTTTGTAAATCCAAAGAGCTAAAGGATTGCACTAAACAGGAAATCGACAATGCTTACGACAACGCAATCTTGTACACCGATTACTTTTTGTCAGAGGTCATTAAGTTTTTGAAACCCTATGAAGAAAACTATGATGTTGGAATGATGTATATAGCAGATCATGGTGAATCGCTTGGGGAATACGGAATGTATCTTCATGCAGCGCCGGTGATGATTGCTCCCAAAGAACAGACTAGAGTTCCGCTCATCGTTTGGACAGGTAATACCTCATCCTTTCCCCAAAGTCATTTAAGACAACACAAAAATGTTGCGCTTAGCCATGATGATGTTTTTTGCTCTTTACTAGTAGCATATGACTTCCGCTCGAATGTTTGTATGCCTTATGTGGAGTCAGCTAAACACCTATACAACTCATTAGATCACGATGTAATTGCAGTTGAAGATCAAGGCTCTACCAGCTAAGTTTTA
Source organism: Methylophilus sp. (assembly GCF_008015755.1). Classification (GTDB taxonomy): domain Bacteria; phylum Pseudomonadota; class Gammaproteobacteria; order Burkholderiales; family Methylophilaceae; genus Methylophilus. The sequence goes on from NZ_SSGF01000010.1 coordinate 46,094, forward strand.
CCTATAGGTATTGTCCGAGTCTAATCGTTGTCATCTATTAGTCTTTTTAATACCTATAAATGCGTGCAATGATTCCTCATCAACCATCCATTATTTGATGTATGTAATCTAAATTACCTACCTCTAGAAGGTAGGTGACGTAATATAGTAAAGGCACCCATAGAACGTACCAACACACTTGTACCCCACTTGCAGCGTAACCTGGTAGCTTGGAAATTAATTTTGAGTGTGACTTTGGGGATGTCAGTTGAAATGTCGATTTAGCGATAATCACATAAAAATCGACTTCACCGTTGTTGTATTTTGTTTTTACATTACTACTGATTTTGATTAATCCTCTGCTTCATTCAAACCATCTAATGGTTGCATTATTTCCATAATTATGGAAATATAGAATACATGGACATCAAATCAGCAGTGACGCAACTTTCTTCAATTGCCCAAGAGGCTCGCTTAGAGATATTTCGCTTGCTTGTTCAAGCGGGGGTTGAAGGGCTGCCAGCGGGAAGCATTGGAGAGAAGCTTAATATTCCGCCCAGCACTCTCTCATTTCACCTTAAAGAGCTAAGCCATGCCGGACTGATTGACTCACGCCAGGTTAGTAGATTCATTTACTACACCGCCAACTATGCCGCAATGAATGGCTTACTTGCCTACCTCACTGAAAATTGCTGTGCAGGTGTGAACGAGTGCTGTCCTGATATAACAATCTGCAATCAAGAGAAAGGAAATGAACCATGAAACGTATGCATTTGCACATCTCCGTTGATGACATCAATCAAAGTGTAGGTTTCTATAGCAATCTGTTTGGTGCTTCGCCCACAGTATCGAAACCGGATTATGCCAAGTGGATGTTAGATGATCCTCTAGTCAATTTTGCGATTAGCAAACGTGGCGCTAAAGCTGGCCTAGACCATATTGGTATTCAGGTTGAGAGTGAGTCAGAGCTTGAAGAAATCAAAGACCGCTTAGATAAGGCTGAGCTGAGCTTGCTTACTGAAGAAGGCACGACTTGCTGCTACGCTAAGTCAGATAAGCATTGGGTACAAGACCCTTCGGGGATTGCCTGGGAAACCTATCGGACCTTAGACAGTGCTCCGACATTTAGCGGCCAAGAGACAACTGAGCCTAGCGCTGCATGTTGTGTGCCCGCTGCCCAGAAAGTAGAGTTTGCTACTAGAAAGCAGTGTTGCTAAATGAATGCCATCACTCAACCAAACTCAATAAGCAGCTTTGAGCGCAACCTGACATGGTGGGTTCTTGGATGCATTCTGGTCGGGATTGGATTAGGTGAAGCCTTTCCTAAGTTCTTTCAGGCTGTTGGAAGTCTCAAGATTGCAGAAGTCAACCTGCCTGTAGCTGCCCTAATATGGTTAATGATTATCCCGATGCTGCTAAAAATCGACTTCAAGACCATGGGAGACGTCTTGGCCCACAGCAAAGGGATAGGTGTTACTTTGTTCATCAACTGGATAGTAAAGCCTTTCTCTATGGCTTTACTCGCTTGGGTATTCATTCGTCATGTTTTCGGTGACTTGTTGCCCGCAGACCAGATTGATAGTTACATAGCCGGACTGATTCTCTTAGCTGCTGCCCCATGCACGGCTATGGTTTTTGTTTGGAGCGGCTTGTGTGGCGGTGAACCCAAGTTTACGTTATCTCAGGTTGCACTCAATGACGCCATTATGCTGTTCGCTTTTGCACCACTTGTAGGGTTGTTATTAGGCCTCTCGAATATCGTTGTGCCATGGGACACGCTTTTCCTGTCTCTAGTACTCTTCATTATTGTACCTGTGGTAATCAGCCAATTTGTGCGAGAGGTAATATTGTCTGGCCGCCCAAAATCACTTGATGCATTACTTAAGCGTATTCAGCCTATTTCTTTGTCCGCTTTGCTGGCAACCTTAATTTTGCTTTTTGGTTTTCAAGGCCAGCAAATACTTGCCCAGCCCATCGTTATTGTCCTGATAGCAGTGCCTATTATTATCCAGGTGTATTTCAACTCTATGCTGGCTTACTGGCTGAATAAAAAACTTAAGGTAGCGCACTGCGTAGCTGCTCCATCCGCGCTGATTGGTGCTTCAAACTTTTTTGAGTTGGCTGTCGCAACGGCTATTGCACTCTTTGGATTTAATTCAGGCGCCGCTCTAGCTACCGTTGTAGGTGTGCTGATTGAAGTGCCTGTCATGTTGTCAGTCATCGCAATTGTGAATCGTAGCCGTCATTGGTACGAGAGTGCCTAATAATCGAAAGCTATCAATGAATATTCTATTTTTATGTACAGGTAACTCATGCCGTTCAATTTTGGCTGAGGCAACATTCAATGCTCTGGCACCAACAGGCATGAAAGCAATGAGCGCCGGAAGCCAGCCTACAGGCGAGGTGCATCCACGTTCTATTGTATTGTTAAAGCGTGAAGGCATATCTACAGAAGGCTATTATAGCAAGTCATGGGATAGCCTGCCGGTGACCCCAGACATCGTTATTACAGTTTGCAGTAATGCAGCAGGGGAAACCTGTCCGGCCTATCTGGGAAATGTCTTAAGAGCGCATTGGGGAGTGGATGATCCTGCCAAAGCAACAGGCACAGATGCTGAGATAGAAGCTTCATTCGTTCAGGCTTATTCAATACTTCGCAAGAGGATTGAGGCATTTCTTAACTTAAGTCCAGACATCTTGAATGATAAAGAGAGACTTAAGCAAGAGTTACAGCTCATTGGTAATATTTGAACGTTCCTATGGTGCTTCATGGGCCACTAATTAAAGTCTAAAACACTATATCGTTTGTTAGCAGTGCTGCTGCTAGGGACTCTATAGCGTTTTAGGTCATGAGTTAACCGCAGGTCGCGATGCTTTGTTAAATGGTATGCCGTTGATGATCACTGGCAAGTTTGTTGGTTTTGGAATTTGTGTTATCGCCTCCCGCATGGGAGTAGCCGAAGAGAAGTTCGCATCACTACGATGGGGCGTATTTCATTCATGTGACCACGCATTCCACTGCCGAGCAACTAATTGACCTCATCTTTCTAAAAATTTTTTTTAAAAGACTCTCAGCTTAAAATCTCCATGCCATTTTATGACGGCAAAGATCTTGAACTCATCACTTAAAACCATGTCATCTCTTAAATCAGACAACTGACCAGGAGAAGCCAATGCAAAACTCTACTGCATCTCATCACAACCACCCGATGGGTTCAATGAAATACTCAAAATTTGTTCTAATGATTGTGGTAGGCACAATTGTCATGTTTGGGCTAATGTATCTGAATGTTTATTCGGTTGATCATGTTTTCTTTAGTGAAACTAGAGCATACATGGCACTGATCATGGGGGCGACCATGGCATTTGTTATGCTAGCTTTCATGTGGAATATGTACCCCAACAAACAAATCAATATACTCATTCTAGGGACTAGCGTCCTCGTTTTTGGGGTGTCACTGTGGTTAGTACGAAGTCAGACTACAGTCGATGATGTTGCATACATGCGTGCGATGATTCCTCATCACTCGATTGCTATATTAACTAGTGAACGGGCAAGAATAACTGATCCTAGAGTAAGGAAATTGGCGGACGAAGTTATTGAAGCGCAGCGCAAGGAGATAGATGAAATGAAAGGTTATATAACAGACCTGAAGCGGAATCAGTAACGATTCTAGAGCATATGATTGGCCTGTGTAGCGTCTTTCTACCGACTAAAACCAACCATATACTACCCAAATCAGTTAATGCCCTGAGTGGCCTGTTGGCTTTCTAACCTTAACGTCTGCATCATTTGTACTAACTGTATTCTTACGCTCAATCGGTGGCGCTTCTCTATCCACCGCATGAGCCACAGTGCCCGCCGGATGTTTATAATTTCCTGGATTTTTGTAATCATCTCGCTTCAGTCCATCTCTGACTTTAACAGTAGTGAACATCCCACCCATATCTATGGCACCAAATGGGCCTGTGCCCATCATCATAGGCAAGGTATTTTCGGGAATAGGCATATCCATCATCTCAGCCATATCAGTCATCTCTGACATGCCTGTTTCGCCCATTGGCATGTAGTCAGGTACCAATTTCCCTATTTTCTTGATGAGGTCTCCTTGTTTCACTCCAATCAGGGTGGGGACATCATGACCCATCGCATTCATTGTGTGGTGACTCTTATGGCAGTGGAATGCCCAGTCGCCCGGCGCATCTGCAATAAATTCAATCGCCCGCATTTGACCAACCGCCACATCGGTCGTAACCTCAGGCCAACGAGCCGTTTTTGGTATCCATCCACCATCAGTGCCTGTCACTTCAAACTCATGTCCATGGATATGAATGGGATGATTGGTCATGGTTAGATTGCCCATCCGGATTCGCACGCGATCATTTTTGCCAACAACAATAGAATCGATACCTGGGAATGCTCTGCTGTTCCACGTCCAAAGATTAAAATCCAGCATGGTATTGGTTTTTGGCGTGTAACTGCCTGGTTCAATATCATATGCATTGAGCAAGAAGATAAAGTCACGGTCAACCGGCATAAAATTCGGGTCTTTAGGGTGTGTCACCCAACTTCCCATCATGCCCATTGCCATTTGCAGCATTTCATCAGCATGTGGGTGGTACATGAATGTACCAGGACGTTTTGCTTCAAATTCGTAGACAAATGTCTTACCGGGTTCAATCGCAGGTTGCGTCAAGCCAGTTACTCCATCCATGCCATTCGGTAAACGTTGACCATGCCAGTGTATACTGGTTCGCTCAGGAAGCCTGTTGGTAACATATATTCGTACTCGGTCGCCTTCCACCACCTCAATAGTTGGCCCAGGACTTTGGCCGTTATAGCCCCATAGGTGTGCTTTCATACCAGGTGCAATTTCACGCACAACAGGTTCAGCTACCAAATGAAATTCTTTAACTCCATTGTTCATACGCCATGGCAGTGTCCAGCCATTTAATGTGACCACGGGATTATAAGGTCTACCGGTCGTAGGATGTAGTGGGGGTTGAGTAGTGGCCGCATCACTAGTTACTATTTCGGGCAGCGCAGCCATTGCAACTTTGCTGACGCTAGAGATCGCAACACCCGCCATCCCGAGACCTGCATATTTAAAAAAACTTCTTCTGTTTAAACCTGGATTACTCATGCTTATTGACCTTCCATCATTTGAGGACTTGCCACTAAAGTAGCTTGTAGCGCAGCGTCAGCCACCCAAAAGTCGCGTAATGATTCAATGTATCCTTTGACGCTTTGAACTTGCGCACGGGCGTCACCAAACAACTCAAACGGACTGGTAAGCATGCCGTTATATCTGAGTAAACTCTGCTGCAGGGTTTTCTTGCGCAAAGGCACGATTTCATCGCGGATGTGTTTGGTTGTGTCATAGTAAGTTCGATACGTGTTATAGGATTCACGGATCTCTGATTGCGCATTGATGACAGTTTGTGCCGTCCGATTCACTGCCTGCATATAAATGGCTTCTGCTCTCCCTACACGGGCGGTTCCCCAATCAAAAAGTGGAATTTCAAAAGAAAGATCGATGCCTTTTTTATAAGGATCACTACGCTTACCTTCTAGCACTCTAGCCGGGCCGATTTCGAGTACATTGATAAAACGTGTGGTTTTGGTAAGTCCGAGTTGTTTAGCGACGGCCTCCGTTTCCAAACGAACCTCCTGCAAATCCAGTCTTTGATCAAATGCACTCTGCTCAAAAGGCTGTAAATCATTAATGGTCTTCGGTAAATCTGGCAGCCTCTCTTCCAAGTGAAGTTCTGTAACTGATACACCCAATAGCCGGGCCAAAGCCTCATAGGCTTTGACCTGTTTGTTTCTGGCATTGGCATAATCTAATGCAGCATCTGCGTAAAAACTTTGCTCACGCATTTGTTGTATCTGATTCCAGTTACCCACTTGAAACATTCGTTTAGCCAGCTCGGCACTAGCTTCAGCTGACTCTTTCACCTGTTCGCTGTATCGGGTGAGCTCAGCAGCAGCTACTGCATTGAAATATGCAGCTCGGGTGTGGTTTGCCAACTTAAGCACTTCCATGGCAGTAGACTTCTGAGTTTGCTCAAATCTCCGCTTTTCAATTTCCACAGCTTTTGGCATGGTAATCAAAGAAAAAATGTTAAACGTGAAGGCCTGTTCGATTTTGTACTCGCCATCATTTTTGGCATACAACATTGAAAAGCGTGGATTAGGCAATCTGCCGGCCTGTACCAAATCAGCCTCCGATATACCTAAATCATAAAAGGCAGCCTGTAAGCCTCGATTGTTCAGTAGTGCAATCTGGACAGCGGCATCCGCGTTGATTTTCTGGGATAGTAATGACTGGACACGCTCATTGATCTTTTCATGTTCCTTTTCAGATTTAGGCCAAGCAATTTCCTGTTTAAGTTGTTTCTTGGCGATCTGCTGTACATTGTCAAAACCACCGTCTTTAGTGAACGTCGCACATCCGGTTAATACGAACACCGAAGCAAGCGCTAGCAATATTCCTTTATGCTTCAATGCAGTATCATTAATGTTCATGCTGAGCTCCTTCTGTACCATGCTGATGACTATGGCCAGTACCTGAAGTAGCGGGTATAGATAACACGCCAATACCGTGACGATAAACCACTTCACCACCTAACCAAGCAGTGACACTAATACCAATCGACAGTACCAATAATTGAATTACCATAAACAGAGATACTGGTTTTTTGAAGCCGTTCTTAGCGATATCCCACACTGCGACTCCAACCAGACCTAGAGCAGTTGGGATCGCCCACACCCGATGAGTCAGCATGGCCAGATGGCCTCCTTCATCATGGTTAACAGAATTGAAAGCCAACCAGCCAAAAATAACTGCACCTATTGCACCCAATGCAGCGAGCCATAAACTCATATGAGAGGCCACCGAAAAATGTTCTGTAATGGCGTACCGGCGAGTAAGGTAGGCGATCAAACCCAGCAAAAATGCAACGAGTGTCAATGCAATCGGAAAATGCACAATTGCCGGATGTACATTGGGGATTATTTCAAACCCTGTAGTTTGGGTGGAGGGCTTTGAATCAGGCTGGTTATCTGCCGAATTTGTTTGATCCTCATGGTTATGACTCCCATGATCATGGTTGTTATGTTCACTATTAGGCTCCGTTTGCTCTGCTGAATGCGTTTCCATTGCTGGCATGTCATCATGTTGATGTTCTTGCGGCATAGACTCATTCATGGATGTTGGTGACTCTTTAGCGTGAGCTTGTGAATTCACGTGCTCATGCTGGCTATGATCATGCATAGTGGCATGATCCATATTCATTGGTTGGCCTACATTACTTTTGGCTAATTGATTTTTCTGAGAGGACTTTTCTGTGCCATGTTGCGAATGGTCCATATGGTTCATCTGCGAGTGATCCATGCCTAACAAGTCATTAGATGGCATATTGCGCATGTCATGTCCTGCGTGACCACTTGAAGTTGGTGTATTGGCATCCATCCAATCTGTACGTTTTTGTTCAGTGTCACCTTTGTAATCATCAAACGCAGACTGATATGACTGTTCGGATTGACTATCCCCGGCGGCGCTCGTCTGACCGGACAATAACAGAATGACACTTGCGGCCGATAAGATATATTTAAACCAAGAGTAAGTGATATTGACTCTTGCCCCGTGTGGTCTTTCAATGAATGCCATAACAACTTTCGTGAACTAATAGCCAGCCTGTTGTAGGCTGGCCTGGTGAGATTTAGTGTTTATGAGTACCGGATTCTGCAGAGCTGCCATTTAATTCGGTTACCATATGATAATCAGTCATCATCTGATCCATCATTTGGTTCATGATATTTTGGTGCTCGGCAAACCAGTCATCCCGCTCTTTTTCGGTCATGCCTGCTTTTGGTTTCATAGACCGGCAGGTATCCATATTCTCATGCATTAATTTCATATGGTTGTCTAAAAGTTTTTGCCGTTCGGCCCCTTTGGCTGCCTGTGCTTGTTGTTGGACTTGCTTTGCCTGGGTGACACGTTGGATAAGCTGGCGTTGAGCTTCATCCATGCCAGCATTTGCGAGTGAAAAGAAGCCTGCAGCACAAAGTGCAATCACGATCATCATACGATTCAAAGTTTGCTTATTCATCTTGAAGCCTTTCTTAAATAATTTAAGTATTTATGCCTTGAGCTTTACTTCTTATCATTTGGCATTGAAATGACAGTTACCATTTTGCGCTGGGCTTGTTGACCACAACCTGACGGCAATATTACAAACTTGTCATGCTGTCTAGTGCGAACAAAAGCTGACATCATAAAAATGCCTATATTGATAGATGTTCCATAACTGATTGATGACTAGCGCATTACATCTTTGTAATCTTTGCCAGAGCCGTTAAATCTCATGCACAATTGATAGCATTAAGCTCGGTGCAAATTGCATATGAAAATCCTGATTATTGAAGATGAAACCAAAACCGGAGACTACCTGAAACAAGGCTTGTCCGAAGCAGGATTTGTGACTGATATCATGCGCGATGGCATCGATGGCTTGCATATGGCGATGACAGAAGATTACGATTTAATTATTCTTGACGTCATGTTGCCTGGCATGGATGGCTGGCAAGTTGTGAAGACTGTGCGGCAAATCGGCAAAGAAATGCCTGTCCTCTTTCTTACCGCACGTGATCAGATTGAAGACCGTGTTAAAGGGTTGGAATTAGGTGCCGATGACTACCTGGTTAAACCATTTGATTTTTCTGAATTGCTTGCACGTGTCAGAACGCTATTAAGGCGCGGTAAAATCAAAGAGGCAGAAGTATTGGAAGCTGCCGATTTAAAGTTGGACCTATTACGCCGACGAGTCAGCCGAGCAGGTAAACGAATCGAACTTACATCCAAAGAGTTTTCATTACTGGAATTATTGCTTCGCCGCCAAGGTGAGGTACTGCCACGTTCGCTCATTGCTTCCCAAGTTTGGGATATGAATTTCGATAGCGATACCAATGTCATTGAAGTCGCCATGCGACGCCTGCGTATGAAGGTGGACGATGACTTTGAACCCAAGCTCATCCAGACCATAAGAGGGATGGGGTATGTTTTAGAAACCCCTGAAAAATGATGCGCCCGCAATCGATTACCTTTCGGCTAACTCTGTTTTTCTCGACAGCATCAACTATAGTTTTGCTTTTGATCGGGCTATTAGTTGACTCACTAGTAGAGTCACACTTTGAACATATGGACCAAACTGAGCTTGAAGGAAAGCTTCAGCTCATAAGGCATGCTTTAGCAAATGTCCACTCTGACATGGATATGACTGAATTACCCGGTAAGTTAAATGACGCGCTTGTTGGTCATGCAGGTCTATTTGCTGCCATTCTGGACGCAAAACAACACCTTGTTTTTTCAACGACAGATAAAGCATTGACCGATCACCTGATGAGCAGGTTGACATCAAAAATATCATCTCAACATTCAAAAATGGTGATATTGAATCATGATGTTCAAATGTATAGAGGCCTATCTGCATATGCCGCCACTGACATACCAGGGCAGCCAAAAATGTTAATTGGTTTGGCCACTAATATAGAACATCACCAAGAGTTCATGGCAGCATTCCATCGCAACCTGTGGTTAGCGATTTGTGCCTGTATTGTCTTAACCATTCTATTAGGCTGGTTCGCTGCTAGGCGTGGTCTTGCCCCTGTTCGTGAAATGGCGGAAGTGACCAGAGGTGTTTCTGCAAGTCATTTAGGAGAGCGTATTCCCCTTGAATCTGTTCCACTTGAGTTGAATGGGTTAGCGCTCGATTTTAATGATATGTTGGCACGGCTAGAAAGCTCCTTTAAGCGTCTTTCGGAATTCTCATCTAATCTTGCTCACGAATTACGGACTCCGATTAGTAACTTGATGACCCAAACTCAGGTCATGCTGTCACGTGAGCGTTCTGCTGACGAGTATAGGGAAATACTATATTCAAGCCTGGAGGAGTATAAACGCCTGGCTCGCATGATCTCAGACATGTTGTTATTGGCCAAAGCTGATAATGGTCAACTTGTTCCAGATACAGAATTAATTGATTTGGCGCATGAGGTAAATGAACTTTTTGCGTTTTATGAAGCGGTGGCAGAAGAGAAAAATGTGGTGCTGACTGTATTGGGAGAGGCAACCACTAAAGGCAATAAGTTGATGTTGAGAAGAGCTCTAAGCAATCTTCTTTCTAATGCGATTCGACACACTTTAAAAAATAGTGAAGTCATAGTTCGGATTGAAACCCAACCAAATTTGGTGACATTGACGGTTGAGAATTCAGGAGAGCAGATCCCGTCGGAACATATACCTTTGTTGTTCAACCGTTTCTATCGCGTAGATCCATCCCGACAGAAAACCAGCGATGGCGCAGGCTTAGGGCTGGCAATTACAAAATCAATCATCGAAGCTCATCAAGGCAAAATTCGTGTCGTTTCTGATCAACATTCGACTAGGTTCGAAATCACTTTAACCAAAGGCTAATCTAACAATCGTCGAAAATGCCTCTTGACCTTACCATTATGGAAAGCTTTAGGATGACCGTGTTCCTCAGATGCCAAGGAATATCAATGATGTGTAACATTGTATTGAAAGACCCCCATTAATTAGAGATCACAAGGATTAAATATGAAAAAAATCATTACAAGTGTGTTTGTTCTGATTGCAAGCGCAATAGCAATTCCCGGCTTTACCATGGATGATATGCCTATGTCGTCTGAAAAGGTTTCAGAAAAGGTAATCACTGGCAAGGGTAAGGTGATGTCTATCAACAAATCCACCAATCAAATTAGACTCAAACATGAGCCAATCCCAGCTTTGAATTGGCCGGCGATGAATATGGAATTTAAGGTCAAAGAGAAAGCGTTACTCGACAAAGTAAAGATAGGTGACAACGTGACATTTACACTTGCTCCATCTGGTCAAGATTACGTTATCACCAGCCTGAAACAATAACGACCCAAACACTTGTTGGAATGTAACTTGACTGCTATATTCGGCAACTATATGAAGCTGATGCGCATAACGACCATGCTGTTGATACTGATACTGGCCTCTAGTCCAGTACTGGCGTCAGTGTGCTCTGTCTCCTGCGCATTGGATCAAGCTAGACACATGCAACAGGATAAGTTTGAAATTGCCATGCCATCTATGGATGTCGGTCATTGTGAGCATATGCAGCAATCGCCACCCGTCCAGCCTTCCGACACTCAAGACTCGTCACAGCAACATAACCATTGTTCTATGGCTGGCTGCCACTTTTCAATCGCGGCCACCCTGGAGTTAGACAAACAGGATTTCATGCTGAATGTTCCTGAGCATCAGCTATTGCACTTCAATGACTTTAGACGTTCCGCAGAACTCCCTCCCCCGATAAAACCTCCGGCTTGATTTGATATTCAGGGGCCCATACGTGCCCCTTGTTTGTCATTTTGAGTATTTCAGGAGTGTTTTATGAAAATCCTATCTCTAGGTATGCGCCTACTTTGCGGCTGGTCGCTCTTTTTCACCTATTCAGTCTATGCAGAACATGCCATGCATGGAGGCTTCGCCTCAGCGAATAGTCTTTCTTTAGGCGAGGCTATTGAATTATCAATTCAAAGGCAACCATTACTGCAGTCACTAGTAGATGCTGCCAAGGCGTCCAGAACCTCTGCTATCGCAGAAGCACAACTGCCGGATCCAAAAGTAAAACTTGGCATTATCAATCTTCCGGCAACAAATCGGGATGCATTTCGATTTGACCGTGAAGAAATGACCATGACCAGTATTGGCCTAGAGCAGGAAATGGTTCCGCAGGCCAAACGTGAGGCCACAGCGCAGTATTTGAATGCTGAGGCTAGACAATATGAAACGGAGCAATTAGTCAGCCAGCGCAACATACAGAGAGAGGTTGCCATCGCTTGGCTAGACACCTACGCTGCCCAACACAAGTTTGCACTGTATCGGGAAATCATAGAAACCATGCATGCCGAGCGCAAGGCCGCACTTGGTGCAGCCAGTACCGGTGGCAAGCCATTGAGTGACATCCTTAAACTGGATGCTCAATTAGCGTCTGCCAGGGACAAATCCCTGATGGCTCAGTTGGAAGAAAGAAAAGCACGTGCAGGACTCGCACGTTGGCTGGGAAATGATGCCAAAAGACAGCTCAGCGATGAGATGCGTCTTTATACGCCCAAACGCCCGCAGCTAACCATCCTAGACCAGCGTTCAGAACTGGAAGATAACCCTCAATTACTCAATGCAAGACAACAAGAGGCTGTGGCAGTCTCTGACCTTGATCGCGCTCAACTAGGCAAGCTATCGAACTGGAGTTGGGAGGTCGGTTACGGCAAGCGTTTTGCAGGCGCAAGTGACATGGTGACTTTCCAGGTTGCCTTTGATTTGCAAACAGATAGAGCGCACCGCCAGGATCAGCGTACGGCCGAAAAACAGTTGTTGCTAGAACGGGCGCGCAAGCTAACAGAGGATCGCCGCTTAGAACTGTCAGCAGCACTGGAGGCTGCACGTGCAGACTGGGAAATCACTGAGGCTCGCGAACTCGAACATCAGCAGCGTCTCATTCCTGCTGCGGATGCCAGGCTCAAATTGCTAGAAGCTGCCTATCGTGCAGGCAAGCCTAACTTGGCAGAGGTCTGGGAAGCAAAACGAGATGTGTTGGAAATACAGATTGAGCATTTGAATATCCAGACTGAACTACAACGTGCAGCAATCAATATTGCATTCCTCTTGAATGACGAACATTTTTTCACCGCACAATCACCTGCAGGGAGTCACCCATGAAACGCTTGAACCAGATATCACTTGTCATACTGTTTGCGCTGGTCAATATGGGAATTTGGTTGTGGTGGTTGCAGTCGCATGGCTCTGCTCCCTCATCGGAAACAACACCCAAAGCTGAGACATCTGCACCAATGATCAATGGTGTAGTACAGGACGGTAGTGGCAAAACCGTTGCATATTGGTATGACCCTATGGTCCCTACGCAGAAATTTAACAAGCCAGGCAAGTCACCGTTTATGGACATGCAACTGGAACCCAAATACATGGAAGCGAATACTGAAAATGCTGGGGTCTCTATCCCAGCGCAAATTCAGCAAAATCTGGGAATACGCTTAGCAACCGCCAGTATGTCCCAATTTGGGGAAACCTTGTCGGCAGTCGGCCGCATTGAACCAAACCAGCGCGGGTACTACGTAGTACAAACCCGTGTGCCAGGCTTTGTAGAGCGCTTAAGCGTACGCGCCATCGGAGATAATGTTGTCAAAGGACAAAAAGTCGCAGAGGTATATGCGCCTGAATTATTGACCGCACAACAGGAGTATTTAGCTCTATTGGCATATCAGCCTGGTTCAGAGAATGCTAACGCCGGTGAAATGTCGTTCAATACCCGCGACCTTGCACAGGCTGCACGTAACCGTCTGAAGTTACTCGGGATGAGCGAGAGCGAAATTGTAGCCATCACCCATGCTGGCCGTGCCAATGCACGCTTCAGTGTTTATGCCCCGGCATCCGGCATCGTGACGGAATTGGGCTTGCGCGAAGGGGCACAACTGATGCCCGGCAGCAGCTTGATGCAAATCACTGACTTTTCGAATGTATGGCTAATAGCAGAAGTCCCGGAGCGGGATGTAGGCCGCGTACACCTAGGCAGCGAAGCAGACATCCAGCTACAAGGCATGCCAGGTGAAACATTAAAAGGTAAAGTCAGCTATGTTTATCCCACGCTGGATAACACATCACGCACTATGCAGGTACGCATTGAGTTGCCAAATAAACAGGGCAAGCTGCGCACCGGCATGTTTGCCAATATTATGCTGGCAGGTGCTAAGCATGAATCAATTGCTGTTCCGAGTGAGTCGGTCATCGTGACGGGCACCCGTAAAGTGGTGATCGTCAAACTGCCAACCGGGTTTAAACCGGTCGAGGTGACTACCGGAGAAGAATATGCTGGCAATACCGAAATACTTTCTGGTTTGTCAGACGGTGACCAGGTTGTGGCATCCGGTCAGTTCCTGATTGACTCGGAAGCTTCGCTCTCAGGAGTACTTGCAAAGCTCTCACAGACAACACCCTCAGAAGCAACCGAAATATCGATGAAGATGGATGGACACAACACTCCCCAGTCTGCTCAGAAAATGCCACAGGGTAGCGGCAAAGTGACGGCCATAGATCGCAAAAATAGTCAGGTTACCCTCGCGCACGATCCGATTCCTGACTTGGGTTGGCCAGCTATGACCATGGCCTTTCAGGTAAAGGATGTCATGCAGCTGGATACGCTTAAACCAGGCGACCAAGTGAGCTTCGACCTAAAGTCTGACCCGGTAACGGAACAGTACGACATCGAGCATATCCACAAACAGTCTGACCAAGCGCGTGTGATGAAGGGGCAGAAGTAACCATGCATACACCTAAACAACCATCTCACACACTTGGCGTCATCACTAGATTGATCCAGGTGTCGGCTGCCAACCCACTTCTGGTCATTCTGGTTAGCTTAATAATCACGGCCTGGGGTTTTTTTGCCATGCTACGAGCCCCTCTGGATGCCATCCCTGACTTGTCTGACACGCAAGTTATCATCCGTACGCCCTGGGCCGGCCAAGCACCACAGATTGTCGAAAACCAAATTACCTATCCGTTGACGACGACGATGCTTTCCGTACCTGGGGTGAAAACAGTACGCGGCTATTCTTTCTTTGGCGATTCATTTGTTTATATCTTGTTTAATGATGGCACAGATCAATACTGGGCCAGATCGAGGGTACTGGAATACTTAAGCCAGATATCTTCGCGCCTACCCAAAGGTGCTTCACCTAGCTTGGGTCCGGACGCAACTGGTGTGGGCTGGGTTTACGAATATGCATTGGTGGATAAATCCGGTCAGCATGATCTTGGTGAATTACGGGCCATGCAGGACTGGTTTCTCAAATTTGAGTTGAAAACCATCCCTGGCGTGGCCGAGGTAGCGACGTTAGGTGGTCTGGTTCGCCAATATCAAATACAGGTGGATCCAGATAAATTGCGTAACTACAGAATCCCATTATCGAAAGTGACTGCGGCCATTCAAAATGCCAATCAGGACACAGGTGGTGCAGTGATTGAGCTGGGCGAGGCGGAATACATGATACGGGCGCACGGTTATCTAGACACGCTAGAAGACTTCAAAGCCATTCCAATCAGTGTCTCGGAAGCGGGGACGCCGATTCTGCTAGCGGATATTGCCCGCGTGCAGCTAGGCCCAGAATTGCGCCGTGGCATAGCTGAGTTGAATGGTGAGGGGGAAGTTACAGGTGGCGTGATTGTCGTCCGTGCTGGTCAAAATGCATTACAGGTGATTGATGCCGTCAAATTAAAACTTGAAACACTAAAAAAGAGCCTGCCTGCAGGCGTCGAGGTAGTCACGACTTACGACAGGTCCCAACTAATCAAGCGTGCAGTTGATAATCTCACTCATAAGCTGATTGAAGAGTTTCTCGTCGTAGCGCTAGTATGCCTGGTGTTCTTATGGCATCTCAGGTCAGCCATGGTGGCGATTGTCGCATTGCCACTGGGTATATTGATCAGTTTTATAGTTATGGACTATCAGGGCATCAATGCCAACATCATGTCACTGGGTGGTATTGCGATTGCCATTGGCGCCATGGTCGATGCTGCCATTGTGATGATAGAGAATGCGCACCGCAAACTCGAAGAGTTTCGCATAGCAAATGGGGAGCCTGATCAGCGACAAAGAGCAGCGGTGATTATTGAGGCGGCCTGCGAAGTTGGCCCGGCTTTATTTTTCTCATTGCTGATTATTACCTTGTCATTCATTCCGGTATTTACGCTGGAAGCCCAAGAAGGAAAATTGTTTGCACCGCTGGCTTATACCAAAACCTATGCCATGGCCGCAGCAGCTGGTCTGTCAGTCACATTGATTCCCGTATTAATGACCTTTTTCATTCGTGGCAAGATACGCCCCGAAGCTGATAATCCATTAAATCGCTGGTTGATCGCCATTTACAAGCCCATGCTTTCGCAAGTACTCAAGCATCCGGTACTGACCTTGGGGGTGGCAGTACTCCTGGTCGTCATGACATTGATCCCACTCGGTAAACTGGGTAGTGAATTCATGCCTCCGCTTGATGAAGGAGATTTGCTCTACATGCCCACTGCTTTACCAGGCCTATCTGCGTCCAAAGCTTCCGAAATTTTGCAGTTAAGTGACCGCCTGATTAAGACGGTGCCTGAAGTGAAATCGGTATTCGGTAAGTCAGGTCGTGCAGAAACAGCTACTGACCCTGCGCCCCTCGAAATGCTGGAGACAACCATTCAATTCAAGCCACGTTCGGAGTGGCGTGCGGGCATGACCACCGAGAAACTGATCCATGAACTAGATACCAGATTGAAAATACCTGGCATGGCCAATGTCTGGGTGCAACCCATACGCAATCGCATTGACATGCTATCTACTGGGATCAAAAGTCCGGTAGGTATTAAAATCGGAGGAGCGGATCTGGCCACTTTGGAGAAACTCGGTCAGGAAGTAGAACGCATCATGAAAACGGTCCCCGGCGTGGGTTCGGTTATTGCTGAACGAGCTACTGGTGGACGTTATCTGGATGTGCGCATCGACAGATTGAAGGCAGCACGCTACGGTTTGAATATTACCGATGTCAACGAACTGGTTTCTAGCGCAATTGGCGGTGACAATATCGGCGAGAAGATTGATGGGCTGGCACGTTTTCCGATCAATCTGCGCTTTCCGAGGGAGGTCCGGGACTCCGCCGATAAGCTCAAAACGCTGCCTATCATTACAGAGTCAGGTGCCAGCGTACCCTTGGGAGCCATAGCAGAGGTTAGCTACACCAACGGTCCGCCGATGATCAAAAGTGAAAATGCACGCCCCAATGTCTGGGTGTATGTTGATATACAGGATAGAGACTTGGGTAGTTTTGTTAACGAAGCCAAGGCCACATTGGATAAACAATTACAACTTCCAGCTGGCTACTCACTCAACTGGTCTGGACAGTTTGAATATTTTGAACGCGCATCTAAACGACTAAGTTATGTGGTGCCCATGACCATAGGGATCATTTTCATACTGCTGTTTATGGCATTTAAACGGATAGGGCCTGCTTTGTTAATCTTAACCAGCCTGCCATTTGCTTTGGTGGGTGCCATCTGGTTTCTGTACCTGCTTGGTTACCATTTTTCTATTGCCAGTGGTGTTGGCATGATTGCCTTATCCGGTCTGGCTGCTGAATTCGGCATTATCATGTTGGTTTATCTGGATGAGGCTGTAGACCGTTACAGGCAAGCCGGAAAACTAAACAGCAAGCAAGATTGGCATGATGCCTTGATTGAAGGTGCTGCTTTGCGAGTACGCCCTAAGGCCATGACAGTGGCCGTGATCTTGGCTGGCTTGATTCCGATATTGATTGGGGACGGAACTGGCTCTGAGGCAATGAGTCGGATAGCAGCTCCTATGGTTGGAGGAATGTTAACTGCCCCATTACTGTCACTTTTTGTACTACCTGCAGCCTATATGTTGCTCATAAGAAAAACAAACTGATAAAAATAGGGCCGGAGCATGCCAGTGTGATGGCCCTAAACACTCTTCAATTCTGAAGTCATCACCCTCACAGCTCGATTAAACATTTTTAATAACAAGCATTCTTCAAGGCTAACCACATCAGGCAACGTGATCCGATAAACCGTCAATAATAGGACACTCTGGCCGATCATCTCCATGACAGCAGTCCACCAGCTTTTTTAGCTCAGATTTAATTTTCGCTAATTGTGTAATCTTTTGCTCCAAATCCTGTACATGCTTTTGGGCCAGTGCTTTTACATCACTGCTCGACCGGTCTGGGTCTCCCCATAAACCAAGTAAATCCTCTATTTGTTTAATTGAAAACCCAAGATCGCGTGCATGACGGATGAAAGTTAGCGTATGCACATCTTTCTCAGAATATTGTCTATATCCAGACAAAGTACGTGAAGCCGCTTGTAGCAAGCCAACACTTTCATAATGCCGGATCATTTTCGCAGATATTCCGGATTGTTTGGCAGCCTGACCGATGTTGAAAAACCGACTCATGATGATGGCTCCTTAATGTAACGCGAACATTCTTTTGTACTGCTTCATTTTATTATCAACTAAAACGCTTGACCTTCCAATCATTGGAAGGTCTATGCTTAAGATACTATCAACTTCAACCAAGGAGTTCATTATGCAATTACATATTGAAAATATGACGTGTGGCGGTTGTGCCCGGGGTGTCACCAAGGCCATTAAAGATGTAGACCCAGAAGCCAATATCGTGACTGACCCGCCAAATAGGTCGGTGACAGTTGAAAGCTCTGCTGCTCCAGGTCTGATAGTTTCTGCTTTGGAAAAAGCCGGCTTCCCACCTCGCCAGTAGTAATTCATCAGCCTGTTGAATTTATCAACAGGCTTTTTTATGTACATATTTCTTAAGCAACTAGCGGCTGGAAACGACGTAACCGCAAAGCATTTGCAAGTACAAATACACTCGATAAGGCCATGGCGCCAGCTGCAATGATTGGCGACAGCAATAATCCAAAGGCTGGGTACAATGCCCCAGCAGCAACCGGTATCAATGCCGTGTTATAGCTGAAGGCCCAGAACAGGTTTTGCCGAATGTTGCCTATGGTTGCCTTTGATAAGGCAATAGCGTTTGGAACGCCTTGAAGATTGCCAGAAATCAAAACCACATCGGCTGACTCCACAGCCACATCGGTTCCGGTACCGATGGCGAGGCCGACATCAGCCTCAGCCAGTGCCGGCGCATCATTGATACCATCTCCCACAAAAGCGGTATACCCGTAACTCGATTTCAAGCGACGAATTGCTTCGACTTTACCTTCAGGCATTACTTCAGCGATGACTTCGTCTATACCCAACTGATTTGCGATTGCACGGGCTGTGCGGGCATTGTCACCGGTAATCATAGCCACTTTCAGGCCTAGTTGATGCAATGCGGCTATCGCTAGTGGTGTGCTAGCTTTGATGGGATCAGCGACTGCAATAATCGCTGCCAGTTTTCCATCAATCGCCGCATATAAAGGTGACTTGCCTTCTTTGCCTAGTCGTTCAGCTGTGTTTGCAAAGTTTTCTACCCCTAGACCGAGTGCACGTATAAATCGGTCGGCACCTATCTCAATCTTCGCCCCTCCTACCGTTGCTCGAACTCCCATACCGGTAATGGATTCGAAATCGTCCAATTCCGGCAATATAATGCTCTCTTCATTAGCTGCGGCCACAATGGCACGGGCAATTGGATGTTCAGATTGAGATTCCACGGTTGCCACTTTTGCTAGAACATCACTGCGGTCAAAGCCTATTGCGACTTCTAAATCGGTCAGCACTGGACGACCTTCCGTTAACGTGCCGGTTTTATCTACGGCCACTACTTGAGCGTCTTTCAGCATTTGCAAGGCTTCGCCTTTTTTGAAAAGCACACCCAATTCAGCACCTCGGCCAGTACCGACCATAATAGAGGTTGGTGTGGCCAAGCCCATCGCACACGGGCAAGCAATGATCAATACAGCCACGGCATTGACCAGTCCATATGTCAAAGCTGGAGATGGCCCAAATATCATCCAAGCTATAAAGGTGATAACGGCTGCAAGCATAACCGCAGGCACAAACCACATAGTGACCTTATCGACGACCGCTTGAATAGGCAATTTGGAACCTTGTGCCTGTTCAACCATACGGATGATTTGTGCAAGCATGGTCTGTCCACCAATGGCTTCAGCACGCACTCTAAAAGCGCCTGTTTGGTTGATGGTTCCGCCTACAACGCGTGAACCTTGTGTTTTTTCAACTGGTATTGGTTCACCCGTGATCATTGATTCATCTACAAAGCTTTGACCATCAGTGACTGTGCCGTCCACGGGTATTCTTTCGCCTGGTTTTACTTCAATCATGTCATCTATTACTACGTCATTGATTGCAATACTTACAAAACTTCCATTACGCATCACATGCGCTTCTTTGACTTGCATTTTTGCCAATCGCTTAATCGCTTCTGATGTACGACCTTTAGCTTTCGATTCGAGATAACGACCAAGCAAAACCAATACAACAATGATCGCTGCAGCCTCGTAGTAAACATTGACTGTGCCATCAGGTAAAAGGTGAGGGATGAATGTCGCGACAACAGAATATCCAAATGCAGCCGTAGTTCCTACAGCAACAAGAGAGTTCATGTCTGGGGCTAGGCGATAAAGGGCGGGAAAGCCTTTCTGGTAGAAACGCCGTCCAGGTATGGTCAATACAATTGCTGTTAATGCGAACTGCAGGTACCAGCTCCAATCCATGCCAATTGTAGAAAGAATCAACTCATGCGCGCCCGGAATGAAGTGAGAGCCCATTTCAAGTAGAAACACGGGTAAAGCGAAGGCGGTGGCTAAGTACAGGTCGCGTTTTAGCGCTGCTCTTTCAGCATCTTTTTTGAGACTATTGGCATCGTTATCAGGCTCAAATCCTGAAGAAATCTCTTTTGCCTCATATCCGATATTAGTGATCGCGGAAATCAGTTCATTCGCTGAAACATTTCCTTTAATGGTTGCTCGTTCGGTCGCTAAGTTTACTGTGGCTTCAGAAACACCTGGCACTCCTTTGATGGCACTTTCCACGCGACCTACACAACTGGCGCATGTCATTCCTTCTACAGAGAGCTCTATCGTATTGCTTGGCACGCTATATCCCACATTTTCAACTGCGGTGATTAATTCTTTGCGATCCACTGGTTTTACCAAGTGAATATCTGCACGTTCAGTGGCTAAGTTGACTGATACACTGCCTACACCATCCACTTTTGATAATGCAGTTTCCACTCTACCTACACAACTGGCGCAGGTCATACCGTCAATGGGCAAATTGATAATGTCAGGATTTGAACTCTTGTTTTCGATGCGTTCTGTAGTCATCACGGACTCCTTGCATAGTCGTGAGTCACACTTTAAACCTTCCCATATGGGTAAGGTCAAGCCAATCCTGATAATCCTATGGTTGAGGGCTGACGGAAATATTGATCACAGGAATTACTAAAGTCGGTGAATCCACGCAGATAATTAGAAGCTCTCAATCTGACCTAAGGGGGTAAACTCATCAACATAGTTCATTCATTATTAATCTGTAGCTGCACTTCATTGGCTTCCGGATTAAGTGAGCTTATTGAATTTGTTTTTTGTTTTCTAATTTTTTCTTATAGTTGTGCATTTTGTAGGCAAAAATGGACAATCCAATGGCAAAGATGGTACCAATAATACTTAGGTAAATCGCTACATTAAGCATGGCTCACTTATCACTTTTCTTTATTTATCCCAGCCCAACCATCTGAGATCGCCTTTTTGATTTCATCAAGAGAAGCTACATTGTTAGTCTTTTCGGCCAACATTCCGAAGAAATGTGATTCAGACAATTTTGCGTAAGTCTCAGACATTTCGCGCTGGCTTTTTCTCAATAAATCGATTTCTTCTGCAGTCAGCATCCGAGAGCTATTTAGATCTCTCTTTGCTAACAATTGATGCAGTTTGCGGGTTGAGGGAGTCAAAGAGTCATTAAATTCTTCATTCTCTGAGTCACTTCTCATATTCAAGCCCTCTGTGAATTAATTGAAAATACCTGACTTTGCAGGATATTACAGGCTTTTTGCAATATCAACTCCAGCCTGAAACTACCACTAAACTCTATTGTTTATGCCTAAACTTTATTGTCCGTATACATCAACGTACATAAATCAGACGCATACCACTTTGACCTAGAAACCTGATGATCAAGAGATCATCTGACAACTAGACCTTATGCATTAAAGTGGCGCGCTCTTGTCAGGCGCAACTTCAATTTTCAAGTCTGAAAAATTGCTTATACTTACTGCGCCACAAGGAAAACAAGCGACAATTTCCAACTCGCCACCCATTGCCTCGATATGGGTCCTCAAACTAGATAAATACATATCTGCGCGTTTTTCTAATTTTGCAATTGATTGTTGCTGAACATTCAATACTTGAGCCAGCATTAGTTGAGAGAGGCCATATGCTTGCTTTAATTGATGAAGTGGCAACTCTCTTAAAAGTTGTTCTGTCATAGCTTGAGAACGCAGCTGCGATTCAGATCTCATATTTAACCGAATATCCGAGAATTCTTTAGCCATCTTTGACTCATTTCTTTTATGTGTTAACAGTATCATCGAACAACATTTCAGCTGAATTCTTGAATCGCTTGAGCTTAAACCGCTCCGCCATAATTTATGGCACTTAATATTTTCTGAACCTCAGCAAATCCAGAGGATGATTTGGCCATAACGATAGGAGCACCCCCTAACAAGGCGTGATATTGATTGAGCCAAGACTCAGCAACCGGTTCGGAACCGAAGGCATGAAGAGCCAAAGCACGAATCTGTACAAGGTTTGCAGCACTGTTAGACTCTACAATCATATTAACCTACTGGTTTAATGCGGAGGTGATTCATGAAATCCTGGTTAAGGGTTATTCGTCCTCCGACTGCTACGGTTAGTGTGATAATTTGCATCCTAATAATGTGTCCTATGCTAACTAATTGATGAGTACACTTTATTAATTTGCACGAGGCTTTCTTTCTTTGACAGACTGAAGAGGCGCCCGTCGTTTAGTTCGATCGTGACCTTTTCTGTATCATCGGTTTTGTTTTGATACACTGATTTAATTATTTCTTTTTGCCATGTCCTGGCGCCATCTAATGTGAAAGAGTTCATCAGATAAATATGGTTGATTTTTAATTCTGTGTTTTTGATCAAACTCAGTAAATCATCATCTGCACCAATAATTATTTCAATTGATTCAGAGCTTCCTTTAATGGAAGTGCAGTTTGCGTGAAACCAATAATCACAATCAACAAGATAGACGTAGCGCCAATAATTGGGATTAAGATCGCCTATATTAGTATGCGGAATATTATCCTCATCAATTGTTACTAACATTATTTCGGAATATTCGATGAATGTGTCCTTTAGATTATAGTCCTTTAGGACACATTTTGGCTATATAAGCTCCTTTATAGGGGCTTCGTATGGAAATTCAAAAAGCGCTGGGTTTAGCCATCAAAGAGATTCGAATAAGTAAAGGATTAACGCAAGAGTTTTTTAGTGACATATCAAGCAGAACTTATGTGTCAGTCCTGGAGAATGGAAAAAAGAGACCTTCCATAGAGAAGATTGATAGCTTGGCGACAGCCATGGGAATACACCCTCTGACAATACTTACACTATCGTATTTAATCTTGGATAAAGAATTAAATATTGCTGAGTTGCAAAATAAAATCTCAAGTGAGTTGGAAAAAATAAAATCAGTTTAAATCGTTAGCTTACTCAATCGTAAACGAACGTACGCGTAGGCTATCCAAGATTTTTATTTTTGGTAAGTCCTTCAGAACCCCGGAATGTTTTAGAGTTTGCCAAGGTGCAACCATGAATTTCTTAATATGATAAATACAAATACCCCATACACTTAGGATCGTGCCTAGTGCCAAAAGTATTCCCCATACGGATACGCTGGATGAACCAGTAATGGCAAACAAATTAATCCCACAAACGAAACTGATGATTACCAATATAACGAAACCAATAATAGGCGACACTTTGTCTGGTGTGACAAGAACTTTATTCTGATTCACTCTAATTTGACCAGACTTGATCAATGTTTTTACCTCTATGTCGGTTAAGTTGTATCGATTTTTGATTGCAATGATTTTAGTACGTACTACCGAATTAGCATTCAATCCGAAGCGATACTTAAACATTCTTTGATTACCCAATGCCACTCGGTCCAGCTCCTCATCTGAACGAGTCGCCATATACACCTTCATTGATACGGGTAGATTTAATTCATAGTAGTCCCGGTTGGCATTTCTTTGTTGTTCAGCAATGTTCAATTCTATATTTTGAGCTTGATTAGTCATGATGAGTGTATGCAGTATCAGAGATTAAATAATCATCCTTCGTAGTAGTCTCGTCCAGCATTACGCTGAATAGAATTAATGTTGATGCTAATCGACGTTGGCTGTTGGGTTAGTAAACTCAAAGGATCTACAGTGTTTTTGGATTCAAAATGCGCTGCTACAGCGGCCATGATATTACGTTGACGTAATGTCTCATCAGTCCACAAATGACCGTTATAAAGCTCAATCGCTAAATCAAAATCTTCAATATCAGGTTTTATCCCATCCAAGAACTTTTTGATTTCAGGATCCGTGCCAGCCTCATTTAACTTGTTATTCTGGATTAGGAGCATGATAGCTTTTGCTGCAATATCTTTCTTTAGAATAGCCCCTCTGGCAATTGATATTTGAAGCTGAATCATTCGTAAGAAAGAAATATCAATTTGAGTTTCACCTTTCATGGTGCCCTCGCCAGTCAAAAGCCAATCTATTGAGATGCCAAATTCAATTTTTAAGGCATAGAGAAATTCAGCACCAGGTTTTTTGATGCCTCTCAGAACATCACTGACAAAACCTTGCGACACTTTAACCCTTGCAGCAAATTCAGATTGGCTCAATCCAAACATAGCTAATAGCGAAGATAATCTTGTTCCAATGCTATCAAGATTAGATAAGGAAGTTGAACGTATGGCTTGATTATTCATATCAGTATAAGATATATTAATTTATCTCTAAAGAGATATAAAATACTTAATAGAGATAGGTTACTCTTTAATACGGACTTTGTCATCTCCAATATGGATGGAATTGAAATCAATTATCGGCTTCGACGTCTTGGAATAACCCAAGCGAAAATTGCACGCACCCTTGGTGTAGCCAGTGGTGTGGTGAGCAATGTAATTCATGATCGAATTACTGCTTATGCGGTAGCAAGCCATATTGCGCGATTGTTGGAGTGTGAAATAGAAGATTTATGGCCGAAGCGCTACGTGTTTAAGCCAAGAAAAAGTACAACTCAGAAGGACGCTATGAATGCATGCGTATTATTGGAAGGAGACGTGAAATGCCCTGATGAAATTGATTGATCCATTGTGGGCCCATAAAACGCAAAACCCGAGGATTCCGGCCTCGGGTTGCGAACTGCTATCAAGTAATCGACTTGAAACTGTAGTATCTGCGCCACGCGTGAAGATGTCAAGTCACGCGTGATGGGCTTTTTCATCCCTGTGATTGAAAAGATTGCGTTAAGCAGCTGTTCTCGCATTCTAAATAAAGGAGAAAATCCCTGATGCGGATTCCAATACATTTACAGCGTGAAATCTCACGGCTGTATTTTCATACCCCCGAACAATCATCTCGTGCGATTAGCCGCTCTATTGGTGTTGCAGCCAATACAGTATCCAGGCTTGTTGATGCCATTAAAAAAAGCAATAAAAGTTCTGAAGAGTTGAACGAATTAGATGATGATGCGTGGCAAGTAGCTCTGAGTCTTACACAGAGAACTAGGACAACAAAAGAAAATCCTGATTGGGCACACATACATCAGGAAATGCTTCGACCCGAAGCAACCAGAGAACAATTATGGCGGGAATGGAAAGAAAACAATCCTAACGGTATTGGATACTCTCAATTTACTGCCGGGTATAGAAAATGGATTGGTGCTCAAAGACTGGTCATGCGCCAAATTCACCGCCCTGGGGACAAAATGTTCACTGATTTCGCTGGCCAAACCATTGAAATTCGTAGCATGTCTGGAGAGGCTTCCCGTTACGCACAACTCTTTGTTGCTGTAATGGGATGTTCTAACTACACCTATCTTGAAGCCGTTTGGCAACAAACATCAGAGTGTTGGGTGAGTGCTCAAACTAATGCTTTGGAGTTTTTTGGAGGAATTCCGAATTGGATTGTCAGTGACAATCTTAAGGCTGCTGTAAGTCGACGGGAGCGTGATCGTATAACTATCAATCCTGCTTACTCGGAATTTCTCCGACACTATGGAGCAGCATCACTACCAACTAAGCCTAAATCACCTAAGCAAAATGCTAAAGCCGAAGCTGGCGTTCAGATCGCACAGCGATGGGTTTTGTTTGCCTTAAGAGATCGGATATTTTTTAGCCTAGAAGAAGCAAATCAAGAAATTCGTCGATTAAATATTGCTCTGAATGAACGCCCTTTTAAGAAAATGGAAGGGTGCAGGAAAAGTAGATTCGAAGCACTCGATTTGCCAGCCTTACGCCCGCTCTCCGAAACACGATATGTATATGCCAATTGGCGATATGCAGTTCGGGTTGGAGACGATTATCTTATCGAACACCAGAAATCTTTTTATTCAGTTCCATGGAGGTATCGTGGTGAAACAGTAGATGTCAGATTCAATGATCGGATGATTGAAGTATTCCGTAAAAATGTACGTATCGCAATTCATGCAATCATCAATGAAATTGGAGGCCTTTCCAGAATAGAAGATCATATGCCAGCCGCGCATCGTAACGTTCTTGAAGGTGAGCCTTTAGCTTTACTCAGGTGGGCGAAGAGCGTAGGCGAAAATGCAGAAAGAATGATTACCTATCATTTAACCGAACGACACGATCCAACCAACGGCATCAGGGCGGCAAGAAAAATGCGGGAGATCTCGAAGCTTTATGGAGAGGAGCGCTTTGAAGCTGTATGTACTTATGCCCTAAGCTTGAATATAACTGCACTTCGTAGCATTGAATCCATTATTAAAAATGATGCTGATTTGAGGGCTCGCCATATTGGAGCACTTTCACAGACTATAAATCGAACGGTGCACTCTGATGTTCGAGGACCAAATTATTTTGGAGAATAAGATGTCAATCGTTGAACAAACTTTATCGAACCTTCGATTACTTAAACTATCTGGAATGGCTGACACTTACAGCTTGCAACTTGATCAACCAAATTTGAATGTAAAATCGTTCGATGAAAGATTTGCCATGCTGGTTGATTACGAAATAACCAATCGGGAAACTCGACGTATTCAACGTTTTATTAAGTCAGCTGGCTTTCCGGAACGGTGTTCTTTAGAAGATCTGGATGACAGACCTAGTAGAGACTTGGATAAACAATTGATTTCAACATTGGCAACATGCGAGTGGATACATCGAAAGCAAAATTTAACCATCCGCGGCGCGACTGGTACTGGTAAAACCTGGCTTGGAACTGCTATTGGAACTCAAGCATGCAGGCTCGGCATATCGGTGATATACATACGTAGTAATCAGCTGCTTTCAGATATTGCGACAGCACTAGCTGACGGGTCACTAGCCAGTCTAAAAACTAAACTCATTAAACCGGCATTATTAGTTATTGACGATTTTGGACATGGACAAATCAATATATCCGTTGGCCATGTCCTTCTGGATATTATCGATCAACGGATGCGCTCAGGCTCTCTATTGTTTACAACTCAATATCCCTTTGAGCAATGGCATGACCTATTTCCGGATCCAACACTGGCAGACGCTATCCTGGATCGGGTAGTGCATCAGTCACATGTACTTCATTTGAAGGGGGAATCTATGCGTAAATTGCGCGCAAAGAAAAAGCTTACTGGTCAATAATACTTTGTTTAATCCAAACTGCTGCTTGATAAAGTAGAAGCGGCAGTTTGGTTCCTAAGACTAATGAAATCGATTTCTTAATCTGGTAACTTGATGCCGAGATCACTAAACACCAGATTAAGGTCATCCCTATCTAAAGGCCACATCTCCACAGTCCTGGCAGGACTATGAGATGCTAAGTAATAAATAAGCAATATGGCTGGTTGTGAAAATATGTGTCGGATTTCACGGTATTGTTTTATTTTCGGGTAGATATAGCCAACCTTATCCAAGAACGCTGAAATATCTGCAATCGGATTTTCAGGCAGTAATTCAAAATAAGTATCTACTAAAAGTTGATTTGATGGTTCCTCACCCACATTTTGGTGAATATTTGCTTGATATCTATCCTTTAATAAATCAAGGATATCGTTTTGTGGCTTGATTGCCTTCGCAATGTCTTGCATTGCCTGTTCGAAGAACTCGTCTGTTGCTTCGATCAAAGCCATACTTTTTGCAACAGTTCTTTTAACGCCTGGCTGCGCAACCGTTTTAGGCTTGTATAGCGTGTCGTGAGTCAGTTCACTATGGGCATGTTGCAGCAATGTCCTTATTTGGACCTCACAGGAAGTATTTTCTAATATTTCAATACCCGAAAATTTATTACCTTTTGTCGCGCGAAGTACGAAGTGCACCGATTGGTATGAGAATTCTAACGGTTTCTCTAAGCGCTCAGCTTCATAATCTCTGTCCTTGGAAGCATCCCAGAACAGTTTGTTTTCTGGCGCCTCAATAATTTGGCAGACCTTTTTGATGTCGCTAGTCAGTAGAACGACAAACCGCATACCGACCTTATCGGTAACATCATCGTAAGGATTTGCGTATTGCTTGCGATAGAAAGCCTTATCCACCAAAGTAGAGTCAAGCTTAAGTCTCGGTTTTACGGGAACCTTCAGAAAGTAATCGAGTTGGGTCGGAGCAATGGACGTTTTTAAAGTCTGCTCAATCGTGTATTTAATGAAATCAGCCCAAGCCTGGTAAACCGGTTTCTCCTGTTCCCAGCGCTTAAGGAACTCCTGTTCCGTCATTCTTGATCCATAATTCGACCCCGGATAATTATCTGGGTCCACTTAGGTGTTTGGCCATCTGCGGTGGGTTCGCCATCAATTACGCTCATGTTCACAAAGTCCTCAAATGTCTCTGGTGGAGCAGTCAATTTGATATTGTGGCCAAACACGATTTTGCGTTGTTTTAGTGCTGACGCCACTTCAGTTAGATCTTTGTGGATCGCATTTAATGTGAAGCTGTTTTGCACCATGTGCTGTCGATATGCGTCTTGCAATTCTGCGGTGGGAATATAAGCCTCCGAGAAAGCTGAAACTTGCACTGTCGCTGTATTATCCACTTTGAGATATGTTGTTAGTGCAGTCAGTAAATCACTTCTAGTTTCCTCATCAATATTCGCTCTCTTAATGAAGTCCTTAGTCAACGTATGAAACTGTTTTGTTTGGAATGCACTATCCGTTGGAAAAGCCAATCCTAAGAAGGTTTCGTAAAAGTACTGTGCCGCACCTTGACGATTTCCCTTTGTGGCAAGATCATCAAATAGAAATCCTTTCCATTGGGCTGACGGGTTTTCAGGACTCGGCACTGCATCAATATTCGCTTGGATGAATGCACCAATTTTGTAGAGCTTGGCCTGCGGAGTAAGAATTAAATCCTTTAAATATTGAAGTAATAGCTGTCCTTCTTCTTGCCGTTTAATAAATCCCGCATGTGGCTCAGCTTTAATCACGCACATTAAATTGCGTGCTGGATGACCGCATGTTCCCTCGATCACTACTACGATACCACCAGGAATCCCTTTGCTCTTCTGCGCTTCTGCCAAATTGGCAGTCACAGTTTGTGAAAGGTTAATAAACGCATTATCGTTGCCTGTAGTTTGAATAATTTGATTTGCTAAATCCCAAAGGCTGTTATTTAGGGTATTTTGGATTTGCATCTCAATGCCATGGGACGACTCACCTAAAGCTTCAGTAATTCGGATCTGAAGTGCGCTTTTCGCATCGTTCTCAAGATGAATAAGCTGCTGACCATAATTGGGTTCTACTATGTTGCGATTG
This sequence comes from Methylophilus sp., assembly GCF_008015755.1. Lineage (GTDB taxonomy): Bacteria > Pseudomonadota > Gammaproteobacteria > Burkholderiales > Methylophilaceae > Methylophilus. The sequence goes on from NZ_SSGF01000010.1 coordinate 75,685, forward strand.
ACATCTCTTCGATGCACTTCATGGATAATGATTCTGTTGATAGTCAGATTGTGAAACATAAGCTACCCCCTGAAGTAGTCAGTCCAGCATTGAACCCTCATGCCGGAAATTCGATGTTTTTATTCAAATTTATTGTTAGTTTAGTAAAGCAATTTCTAGAGCTAAATTAGCTTACTTCAAGTTTGATTACAAGTGAATATCAGCAATGTATAGGTTTTAATAGCCTTCAATGATATAGAGTAGGCATTTGTGATATGAAATTTAATCGTCATCCTTGTTACTGCTCCACTCAACTGGAATCACTGCTTCACTCATATCGGATTTAGTGCTCAGTAGATACTGGAATTGATGCTCAGCTCATAATGGTGAACACAACTGATAAGGCCCAAAAGATTACATAAAACCTGTAGTTTCTTGATCGTTCAAATATATCTCCAATCACTGGTGGAATTTTGGCGTTAGCCATTACCCAGTAGTGCCAGTAAATTGGATTCAGCGGGAAAGTCGTTAGTTTGACTCTTGCTAGTAGCGCAGCAATTACCAAACATACAATACTCAAGGCGATATAAAGCCAGAAAAATCTCATGTCATCGGGGATAACACCATCTCGAAGATAAGTAGGTCGATAAGATGATGGAATATGCATCTATAAGCCCTGTGTATGGATTAACTGATTTATTAGAGAAGCTTACTATTTTGACAACCAGAGCTTAAGCACTCTCGAATTCTGTCTTGCAAAAACTGGGAGCGTTTTATGGTGGTACTGGAGGCACAATTTAGATTTACGAAGAAACCTTCGCCATCGCGTTTGGAACAACTACTATTTCTCTCCGACATCCATGAAAGCTGGCCTGACTTTAAAGCCTTTTTACCATCAGAGTCTAATTTTGAATTTAGCTTTTTGAAGTTTTCATTCAACTCTTTGTCTGCTTCTTGGTAAACCTTATTTAGGCAATACAAACCGTCGAAATCATCTCTTGGTTTATCACAAGCAGAGTTAGCAAATGCCGCCCCTGAAATACAGAGTAATAGAAATATTGTTGTTATTTTCATGATGCCCCCAATGATAATGATTTTGTTAGAAATTTAGAAAATCATACTACTGTTGGATCATGAAGTATTTATTAACGAAGACCAATACGTATATATCAATCCAAGACTTTCAATTTTTATTTTCATCTCGGATTAATTTACTCTGACCCCAATTATTAGAGGGTCCATAATCGAATATCTTGCTATTTTTCAAATAGGCAACGCAGACACTTATTGCGTCTCCATCCCCAATGAAAGCAAGTCGCTTTCCATCGGTCCACTTCGCAACCAACTCACTCTGCAAAACCATGTCGCCAGCTTTCATGTAAATCTGATCAAAGGTTCGGATTGGTCTAGGTCTATTTTGAATCACATCGGAAATTGCATTGATTGCCGCTCGCAAATCAATATCTCTGTAGCCTGCCATAGTGGCCTCTCTGTGAGTTGAACGATTATTATATTTCTTGCTTCGTTACAGCTTTTAAGCTCTTACTGGACTCATCAACATAATCCTATAGGTCGCAGAACCTAGCCAAATTAAGATAAAGCAAGTGCTAAATATTTCGGCTAAAATCAGTCATGGGAATGCAATTAATTTTTATAAGGCCCATGTTTTATTAAGCATCTATCGAGTCGTATTATTAGCTTTAATCTTCATCATAGCAAAGAACATCAATAAAAAGGGAGAGCTCAATTGAGTAAAGAAGATCGCATTGACTATTTGGATGAAGAACGAAAAAAACTTTGGAAAAGTATCCTCGAACTTCGAGAGCAAATTGACAAAAGAACACCAGAATATGAAGCTGAGGCTAGACAAGCATCAAGAAAATGTTCGGAGTTTAGGAATCGATGCGAGGATGCTAAAAATGAAGCCCTAACCGCCGTAGAATTTACCCAGAATTCGCTAAATGAAGTTAACTCTATCAAGGACGAAATTATTGGTATTGCGCAAATTATTCGTGAGTCGAAAGCATCCGTGCGCAACTCGACAGATACGATTAACAGCGTGTTATCTGAGCTTACAGTCCGCAAAGAGGAATTAGAGGAGTCAATTTCGAATTTAGAGTCAATTTTTGAGAGCCCCGAATCTTATTCCGAGAAATTAAGGCTTTTTGAATCTTGGCATTCCGAATCGTTAGACGTAGTTGCGAAAACGAAAGCCTTATTTACTCAAATAACTGCCAGGAAAGCGGAGCTGGATGAGCTTTACTACGAAATAATTGGAATTCCGGCCTCGGAAGAAAACAATCAAGAAGAGATTATTGGTCTTAAAACAGAACTTGAGAATGCATTCTCTGACTTAAAAACAAATTTCGTTGAATTCGAGAAAAATAAAAAAGAAGAGGTGACTTCTTTAGTTGGAAACTGGGAAGAGGATTTTGATGACATATCTAAAAAAATTAAGGCCTTACTTCCGAATGCATTAACTGCCGGACTAAGTCACGCTTATTCAGAGAAGAAAAATGATGAACTTGCAGAGACATCCAAATTAGATAAGAGCTTTAATAGGGCAATCTATGGCCTTATCATTGTTTCGCTAATTCCCTTTGTTATCAACATATGGCTACTGTTGCAGGGCAAGTCTCTCGAAGCATCTTTATTGCAAATGCCAAGTGGACTTCACCCGCTTTACTAGACGATTATCAGGTTCCAATCTGTAACTTTTCAAACTCCATTGGACTCAGCTGATTGAGATGGCTGTGACGCCGTTTTCGATTGTAAAACACTTCGATATATTCAAATATCTCTGATTTAGCTTCCTCTCTTGATGCATAGAT
>NZ_SSGF01000040.1 GCF_008015755.1 Methylophilus sp.
GATCTCGTTTTCGCGACTAGCAAGGCAGAAAAGCTTCGCACTCTAGCTTTTGCCTTCATGAGTCAGGAATTAATATGCTCTCAACCGTTTCACATTGCAAAAATCAAATATGAAGGCATTCTAGGCACCACCAGTGTCAACTGAAATCCTTTTTTACGGCCTAATTTTATCGGTTTACTTAAATTGCCATATATTCATGATTAAAAAACCTTTGTGCGCGAAACCGATTTCGAAAGATAATAAAACCCTACACCAGTGGGCATGAGCACCAGTGCATCGTCACCAGCGATGACATGTTCGACGATGGCTTGTTGCTGGTGACGGAACTGGTTATAACCGAAAACGGCTTGGAGGATGTGTTGTGGCGATTGGTTTGCCATGCTGGCAAACCTATATCTTGTTATAGGGATTAACTAAAGTGTCGACAAGCTCATGCAGTGCTTTACGCATCTGCTCTTCACTGACTTCCATCAGCAACCCATCTTCGAGCGCATCCTGAGCAATTTGTTTGAGTTCATCAAAATTTTCAGTCATGACTTTGACCTTTTCGGTGCAGGAAACCACCGAACCATCGTCACGTACCCATTTTGGCCACTCATTTGTCATGCACTTGCTCTCAATTGCTCTGTTCTAACGCTTGCAGCAATTTTACCAGCGCCTGGCCGCGATGGCTCATCTTGCTTTTTATTTCTAGGGGTAACTCAGCCACCGTTTTGCGCGTGGTCAGGTCCATAAACAACGGGTCATAACCAAAGCCTTCACTACCGCGAAACTCGCGCAGAATTTCACCCTGCCACAGGCCATCGGCAATGATAGGCTGCGGGTCTTGCGGTGAGCGCACCAGGACTAACACGCTGTAAAAATAAGCACGGCGATCACTCTCGCGCGCCATCACTGTGAGTAACTTGTCGTTGTTTCGTTCATCTTGCGTGAGTAGGCTATTGGCCGGTTGCGGGCCAGCATAGCGCGCCGAAATCACGCCCGGCGCCCCTTGCAAGGCATTCACACACAAGCCGGAGTCATCTGCCAGCGCAGGCAGCCCAGTGTGGGCACTGGCATGGCGGGCTTTGGCCAGGGCGTTTTCTACAAACGTGCCAAAAGGCTCGGGGCACTCCGGCACATTAAATTCGGCTTGCGATACGATCTCGATATTGAGCGGCGCCAGCACATGCGCGATTTCACGGATTTTGCCTTTATTGCCGGAGGCGATAACCAGTTTGTTGAATGGCAAGGCCATGTTTATGCCTGCAACGCCTGTTGTTGAATGTTGGCTATTTCAGCAATGCCTTTGGCGGCTAAATCCAGCATCTGGTTCATGGTGTCGCGGCTAAATGGCTCACCTTCGGCCGTCCCCTGAATCTCGACAAAGCCGCCATTGCCGGTCATGACCACGTTCATATCCGTGTCGCAGTCGGAGTCTTCGATATAGTCCAAATCTAAGACCGGCGTGCCTTGATAAACGCCCACCGAAATCGCGCCCACAGAATCCTTGATCGGGGTTTCTGTCAGCAGGCCTTTTTGCAACAGCGTAGACACGGCATCGACCATCGCCACATAGGCGCCAGTGATGCTGGCGGTGCGCGTGCCGCCATCGGCCTGAATGACGTCACAGTCGAAATGGATAGTGCGTTCGCCCAGTTTTTGCAGGTCAATCACGGCGCGCAGGCTGCGGCCAATCAGGCGCTGGATTTCTTGTGTACGGCCACTTTGCTTGCCGCGAGCGGCTTCTCGGTCCATGCGAGAACCTGTCGAACGTGGCAGCATGCCGTATTCAGCCGTCACCCAACCCTGGCCTTTGCCCTTTAAAAAACCAGGTACTTTTTCTTCTACGCTGGCGGTGCAAATCACGTGCGTATCCCCAAACTTCACCAGCACAGAGCCCTCGGCGTGCTTGGTATAGTGGCGGATAATGTCGATGGCACGCAACTGGTCGTTGGCGCGCTGGCTAGGTCTGATCATGGTGGACAACTTTCGGTTATTTAATATGTTGCCGGGTTCTACCCAGCGCTTCCTGTATTTCGGCAATGGCCTTTTCAATTTCGTCATCGGTCAGGTCCAGCGCGTATTGGCTGGGCGGGGCCGTGGTTTCATTCATCATGGTGGTAGTGACGTCTACCGGTAAATCCAGCGTTGAGATCGTCAGCGGACTGGTCACGCGCTGCCCCCATTGCAAGGCAATCGCGCTCATATTATCGCCCACCGTGATGCTGGCGTGATCCGCATCATCCAACAGCCTGCCCACACCATCATTGATATCTGCCGCCAGCATATGCTGCGCCATGCTGATTTCTGGCACCGCATTCCACACGCCATCCGAGCACAGCATAATCACATCGCCTTCACGCAACGGAATCGGCGCCGCCAACTCAGCCTGCGGTGCGCGATCGCCACCAATGCAATTATAAATTTTATTACGGTGCGGGTGATGGTCTACTTCATCAGCGGTGATTTTTCCCTCACGTAACAACGACTGCACCACCGAGTGATCTTCGGTCTGAAATTCGACCAGCCCATTGCGGTAGAGATACGCGCGCGAATCGCCCACATGCGCACAAAACAATTTGTTGTGCTGGATCAACGCCACGACAATGGTGGTGCGGGGCGACTCCAGCAAGCGCTTTTGCAAGCGCACATTTTCAATCACATCATGCGCGCGGGCAATTTGCTCACGCAGAAATTGTGCTGGCTGGGTAATCATGGGCTGCGACTCGCGCTGAAACGCCTCTATCATGGTTTTGACCGCGATTTCAGCGGCGACATCGCCATGCTGGTGGCCGCCCATGCCATCGGCCAACACCATAAAAATGGCATGCCTGTGATAAGAATACGCCAGCCTGTCCTGATTATATGGCCGCGGCCCCTGGCGGCTGCCTTGTGCAATGGTGAACTTCATAGCGGTTTGTTCAGCACCTTGATGATTTTATCCACCAGCGACCCGCGCGGATCTTCTGCCACGCGAATGCCGATCATTTTTTTCTGTAATGAGAACACGCTTTGCGGCCGTGATAAATAATCCAGCTGCATGCATTCATCAATAATCGCCAGCAATTTTTCAGAGTATATCTGTTTACCCAGCTCCATCGCAGGCACCAGCGTATCATTTTTCAGCCTGAGATTGGCCGAGACGGGCGATGCGCGTTGCAAACAGGCGTACATGCTGGCACCGATGCTGTAAATATCGCTCCATGGCCCCAGGTGTTTACGGTCTATATATTGCTCTGGCGGCGCAAAGCCCGGCGTGTAGGTTGGCGCCAATGTTACTTCAGACAAGGCCTGGCGCGCCGATCCGAAGTCCAGCAGCATCGGTGAGCCATCGAGACGGATATAAATATTGGCCGGTTTGATATCCAGATGCAGCAATTTGCGCGTATGCACCTCGCGCAAACCATTGAGCAATTCGACAAACATGCGGATCAAAAAGCTCTCCGGCACCGGTTGCGACAAGGCCATGATGTAATCTTGCAGCGACTTGCCGCGCTCATACTTCATGACCATGTAAACGGTATTGTTGGCACGGAAGAAGTTTTTCACGCGCACGATGTTTTTGTGCTCGATATTGGCCAGCGCCAGGCCCTCTTCAAAAAAGCACTTCATGCCATGTTTGTAGGCAGCTTCGTTTTTACCGTTGGAGCGGATATGCGTGTGTTCGTCACGCTCAGCCAGCGTTACCGGCATGTATTCTTTAATCGCCACCGTGTTTTTTTGCAGGTCTTGCGCCAAATAGACGAAACTAAACCCGCCCAGACTCAACACCCGTGTAATGGTGTAGTCATGCAGCGCAGTGCCGACTGGCAAGGCAAAATCATATTTATTAGAGAGCTTCACTAACGCTTTAACGACACAATCATGGCTTTTATTAAGGGAAACCTGCATGCAATGCCTTGCGATACCACCACCAGCACAGGTTTCTTTTATCTGAATGCTATTTTCGCATATCGATAGCGCATTTGATACAATCGTCCAGTTTGCCCGGAGACGCAAGGTAGCCACGAAAATGACCACAAAAAAAACCAACAACCAACCTATTTTAAGCATGACCGGCTTTGCCGCGAGCGAAGCCCGATTTCCGGGTGGCCTGCTGCTGATTGAACTGCGGGCAGTGAATCATCGCTACCTTGAACTCAATGTCAAAATTGAAGACAGCTTGCGCCAGTTTGAAGCGCTGATTCGCGAACAACTGCAAACCCGCCTCGGCCGTGGCAAAGTGGAATGCCGCATGAGCCTCAAGAGTGATGCCGCTGCGACCACGCTCTCACTCAACCCGGCCATGGTGACGCAGATTGCACAAACGCTCAGCGAGCTGCAACAGCATTTTCCGCAAGCCCAACCGATCAACCTGGTCGACGTGTTCAAACTGCCCGGCGTCTTGCAAACGGAAGCCGCAGATGCCGAGGCCATGGCACAAAGCGTGCAAAGCGGGTTGTCGCAGGGCATTGATGAACTGATTGCCGCCCGTGCGCGTGAGGGCGAAAAACTCAAACAGGTATTGCTCGACCGCCTGCAAGGCGTGCGCGAACAAATCAGCATCGTCAAACCACTGCTGCCCACGCTGGTGAGCCAGTATCAGGAAAAACTGACGGCCAAACTACGCGAAGCCATGCAGGCAGATGACGACCGCGTACGTCAGGAAATCGTGCTCTATGCACAGCGCATTGATGTGGATGAAGAACTGGCACGCTTGCAATCGCACATTACTGAGATGGACCGTATTCTGCAGGCCGGTGGCGCCATGGGTAAAAAGCTGGACTTTTTGATGCAGGAAATGAACCGCGAAGCCAATACCTTGGGCTCAAAATCGGTTGCGATTGAAACAACCCAAGTCTCTATGCAGCTCAAAGTGCTCATTGAGCAAATGCGCGAGCAGATTCAGAATATTGAGTAAACCACATACGCTGCACCAAAATCGTGATTCCAAAACGCACCGAAATGGTGCGTTTTGTTTTGATAGTAAGCGCTTAAAAACCATAACAATATGATTTAAAACACTATTATTTGCTGGCACACGGCTTGCTCTTATTTAATTGAATTTTACAAGCAAGGCAAAGGTCCAGCATCATGACGCAATCGGCCAAACAGTTTTTTGATGAAATGCAGGGCTATGGGGGCAATGTCCGCGCGATTTACCAGGCGTATAACCGCTGGTTAAGCGATGTCCCGACACAACAGCTAGCCGCGAAGCGCGCCGAAGCGGAAGTATTGTTCCGCCGTGTAGGCATTACATTTAACGTCTATGGCGAAGAAGATGGTGCCGAACGCCTGATTCCGTTTGATGTGATTCCACGCATGATTTCCGCCAGTGAATGGGCACATTTGTCCAAAGGCGCCGTGCAACGCGTGCGCGCACTCAATATGTTTTTGCATGATATTTATCATGACCAAGAAATCATTAAGGCTGGCATTGTCCCGCATAGCATCTTAACTAACGCACAATATCGACCAGAAATGGTGGGCGTGACTGTGCCCAACCAAGTCTACGCGCATGTAGCGGGCATTGATTTGGTGCGCACCAGCGAATCGCAGTTTTATGTGCTGGAAGACAATTTGCGCACGCCGTCTGGCGTCTCGTATATGCTGGAAGACCGCAAAATGATGATGCGCTTGTTTCCGGATTTATTTAAAAAATATCCGATTGCGCCAGTCGAGCATTACCCGCATGTGTTGTTGAACAATTTGCGCTCAGTAGCGCAAACTGGCGTCACTGACCCGACCGTGGTCCTGCTTTCTCCAGGTGCTTACAACAGCGCCTACTTTGAACATGCCTTCCTCGCCCAGCAAATGGGTATCGAACTGGTAGAAGGCCAAGATTTGTTTGTCCGTAATAACGCCGTCTATATGCGCACCACACAAGGCCCGCAAAGGGTGGATGTGATTTACCGCCGCATCGACGACGACTTCCTTGACCCTCTGGTGTTCAAGCCCGACTCCCTGTTGGGCGTGCCAGGTCTGCTCTCCGTCTACCGCAATGGTGGCGTCACGTTAGCCAACGCCGTGGGCACCGGCGTAGCTGACGACAAGGCGACGTATGTCTACGTGCCGGAGATGATTAAGTTCTATCTGGGTGAGTCTCCCATCCTGCAGAACGTGCCTACGTATCAACTCAGCAAGGAAGATGATCTGGCCTACGTGCTGGATCATCTGCCCGAGCTGGTCGTGAAAGAAGTACAAGGCTCTGGTGGCTATGGCATGCTGGTCGGTCCGGCGGCCAGCAAGCAAGAAATCGAAGAATTCAGGTTACGCATTGTGTCTAAACCGGCCAATTATATTGCTCAGCCGACTTTGGCACTGTCTACCTGCCCAACGCTGGTCGAGCAAGGCATCGCCCCGCGCCATGTCGATTTGCGCCCGTTTGTGCTGTCAGGCAAAACAGTCAGCTTGGTGCCCGGCGGTTTGTCGCGCGTGGCGCTCAAAGAAGGCTCATTGGTGGTGAACTCGTCGCAAGGCGGCGGCACCAAAGATACCTGGGTGCTGGAGCGAGATGACATCAGTGTAGAAACTTCGCAGTCGCAAATGGCTGCCCAACAAGTGAATCAAGAGGCCGTGATATGTTAAGCCGTACTGCAGACCATTTATATTGGATGGCACGTTATATTGAGCGCACCGAAAACGTGGCACGCGTGCTGGATGTGACCTATAACATGTCGCTGCTGCCTACCGACAGCAGTGATGAAGCCGCGCTGTGGGATACAGTGCTGGAAATTGCCGGTATCCGCGATATCTATGACAAAACCTATAAAGAACTCAATGCTGCCAATGTGATTAAACACCTGGTGATGGATAGCAATAACCCCTCGAGCATTTATAGCTCTTTGCGTAGCGCCCGTGAAAACGCGCGGGCCGTGCGTGTGGCCATGACCACCGAAACCTGGGAAAACATGAACACGCTATGGCTGGAGTTCGGCCAATATATCAAGCAAGACCTGACAGTCAGCGGCTTGAGCGAGTTTTGCGAATGGGTCAAAAGCCGCTCGCATTTATTCCGCGGTGTGTGCTTTGGCACCATGTTGCGCGATGAAGCGTTTAGCTTTGTGCGCCTGGGCACGTTTATGGAGCGCGCGGACAATACCGCACGCCTGCTGGACGTGAAATATGAATTTTTAATCCCCATGCAAGAGGCCAATGACGGCGCGGTGGATTACTACGAATGGAGCGCGGTGCTGCGCTCAGTGTCTGCGTTTCAGGCCTATCAGAAGGTTTACCGCGATGCGATTGAGCCGATGAAAGTGTCTGAACTGCTGATTTTACGTGAAGATATGCCACGCTCACTGCATGCCTGTTACGCCGAAATCATGCCGATTTTGCGCCAGGTGGCCGGTAGCCGCCAAACCGAGGCGGAGCGTTTAGCCGGGCAAATGCATGCCAAACTGCACTACGGCCGCATGCTGGATATTTTAAAAGATGGCGTACACCACTTTTTAGATGAGTTTATTTTGGCCAACCGTAAATTAGGTGAAGAAATACAACGCAATTTTTTAAGTGCGACGGTCTGACAAGCAGATTATAGATGGCCATAAACCTCTTCACGCGCAGCCTGCGATCAACAGTGCTGCGCTGTTGACGTTGGTGCTCACCAATTATGTTACTCAATATTGAACACCAGACACATTATGTGTTTAGCGAGGTGGTGCCATACACCATCCAACAATTGCGCCTGACGCCGCGCAATGGCGAGGGCCAACAGGTCAAGCATTGGCAGATCAAGGTTAATGGTCAACTCACCGCATTTGAAGATGCTTTTGGCAATCTGGCTCACACCCTGGTCATAGATCAGCCACATGAGGAACTGGTCATCACCGTCTGCGGTGAAGTGGAAACCGGCGTTGAACCCACCACGCCTTCACAGACCTTAGCGCTGGACGTCTATCTGCGAGAGACACCACTAACGCAGGCAGATGCCGCCATGGCGGCGTTTGCACACCAATTTGCCGCTGCGCCATTGACGGACATGATGCAGGCCTTGCGTGAACACATGCAATACATCCCGGGCGCCACCCTGGTCGACACCCCCGCCGCCGAAGCGTTTCGGCTAGGCAAAGGCGTGTGCCAGGACCATGCGCACACCTTTATTGGCTGCTGCCACCAGTTGGGCCTACCGGCGCGCTACGTGAGTGGCTACCTGTTCACCGCCGATGGCCACCTGATGCAAACCCATGCCTGGGTCGATGTCTGGCAACACGACCAGTGGCTGGGGCTGGACGTGTCTAATGGTATATTGACCGACGAAACGCATGTCAGGCTGGCAACCGGCTTAGACTACCGCAGCGCCAGCCCGGTCACGGGCTCGCGCATGGGCGGTGGTCGTGAAGGCATGGCAAGCATGGTGCATGTCAACCAGCACGGCAGCCTAACCGACAAACAGCGTGCGCAATATCAACAGCAACTTCGACAACAAGCCCAGGCGGCGCAGCAGTAGTCGCTGCGCATGCTATGATGATTTTTTAACTCCTCTTTTTCGCTCTTTACGCTTATGACTTACTGTGTTGGTATTTTGCTAGAACAAGGCCTGGTGCTGGCGTCGGATACGCGCACCAATGCAGGCGTCGATCAGGTGGCGATTGCGCCCAAGATGCACGTGTTCGAGGTGCCTGGCGAGCGCATGATTGTGTTGCTCACGGCAGGCAACCTGGCCATTACCCAATCGGTGATTAATCTGTGTCGCGAACAACTCAAATCGCCTGAGCCGCATGCGCACCTGCACAATGTGCAATCGCTGTTTGAAGCGGCCACCGTGGTGGGGGCTGCCATGCGTGCGGTACACCAGCGCGATGGCAAAGCGCTTAAAGAGCACAGCATTGATTTTAGCGCCAGTATCCTGGTCGCTGGACAAATCAAGGGCGAAAAACCACGCCTGTTTAATGTCTATGCCGCCGGTAACTTTATTGAAGCCACCGCCGATACACCTTACCTGCAAATCGGCGAAACCAAATACGGCAAACCGATTATTGATCGCGTCATCAAACATCAAACCAATGTGACAGATGCGGTAAAATGCGTACTGATTTCGTTTGACTCCACTATCCGCAGCAATATTTCTGTGGCTTTACCGATTGATTTGATGATATACCGCACTGACACCTTTAGCGCCGATTGTCGGCAACGACTGACGGAAAACGATCCTTACTACGCCAGCATCCGCAAGGGCTGGGGCGAAGGACTCAAATCCGTTTTTTCTTCACTGCCTAACCCTGAATGGTGTGCCTCATGAGCCAAGGTCATTTATTTGTGATTTCTGCCGCCTCTGGGGCGGGTAAAACCAGCCTAGTGCGCGCCATGCTGGCGCAAGACCCGATTTTAAAACTATCGGTGTCGCATACCACGCGCCAGCCACGCCCAGGCGAAGAAGATGGGATTCATTACCATTTTGTGCCTGAATCGGTGTTTATGGACATTTTGGATAAGGGCGGCTTTCTCGAAAGCGCGCATGTACACAGTGCGCGTTATGGCACCGCGCAAAGTGAGGTCGAAAATGCATTGGCCTCCGGCCGTGATGTGATCCTCGAGATCGACTGGCAAGGGGCGCAACAAATCCGCACCCTGTTTCCGCAAGTCACCTCCATTTTTATTTTACCGCCGTCGATTGATGCGCTGGCGCACCGCCTGAACAACCGCGGCCAGGACAGTGAAGCCGTGATTACGCAGCGACTGGCGGCGGCGCGTGAGGAGATGCGTCACGTGCATGAGTTTGATTATGTTACAATTAATGATAATTTTGACGTGGCCTTGCAGGATCTGATGGCGATTGTTCGCGCCCAGCGCTTGCAGTTAAACCGCCAGGTTGCCTGCCACGCGTCATTGATTCAATCACTTACCTGACCCAGCGCGCATGCACGCTGCATGTAGGCTCACATATTAAGAGGTTTTTATGGCACGTATTACTGTCGATGATTGCTTGGACAACATCTCAAACCGTTTTCAGTTAACATTGGTGGCGGCTTATCGCGCCAGACAAATCGCTAATGGCTCAGACCCGTTAGTCAGTGGTTACTCACAAAAAGACAAACCTACCGTGATTGCCTTGCGTGAAATCGCCGCCGGCAAAATCGGCGTAGAACTGTTAGAGAAAAAGGGCCAAGCATAAACAGCTATGCCCCACAGCCAAGGCGATTCTGCCCATCGCAAGTCCAGATCTCCTCTGGAAGAAGTGGACTTGCTCCCCGCTGACCGTGAGGACTCCCCCCTTACCCAGCTGATCCGCAAGTATCTCAACGAAGAAGAAGTGCAACTGGTCTGGCAAGCGTATCGCTATGCCGAGCAGGCGCATGCCGGTCAAACCCGCAAGACCGGCGAACCCTATATCACCCACCCGATTTCTGTCGCCTGCATCCTGGCCAAACTACATCTCGATTTACCCACCCTGCTGGCGGCGTTGCTGCATGATGTGGTGGAAGATACCGAAGTAGACAGTGCGGCGATTGCCGAGCGCTTTGGCAAACAGGTGGCGGACCTGGTCGATGGCCTGACCAAGCTCGATAAAGTAGAGCTGCAAACGGCCACTCAGGCACAAGCGGAAAACTTCCGCAAAATGCTGCTAGCCATGAGCCAGGATGTGCGAGTGATTCTGGTCAAACTGGCCGACCGTCTGCACAACATGCAAACGCTGGAGGCCATGCGACCAGAAAAACAAAAACGCATCGCGCGTGAAACGCTGGATATTTACGCGCCGATTGCCAACCGGCTGGGCCTCAACCCGATTTACCATGAGTTGGAAGACTTAAGCCTCAAATACCTCTACCCTAACCGCCACCACGTGATTGATAAGGCGATTCGCCTGGCACGTGGCAACCGCAAAGAGGTCATCAGCAAGATTCTGGAAGCCATCCAAAACCAGCTGAAGCAATATCATATTGAATATGATGTCGAAGGTCGCGAAAAACACCTTTACAGCATTTATAAGAAAATGGCCGAAAAATCGATGAAATTGTCGCAAATTGGCGACATTTACGGTTTTCGCGTCATCGTTAAAGACACCGCTGCCTGCTATCTGGCACTTGGCGCGTTGCATGCCTTGTATAAGCCGATTCCTGGCCGGTTTAAAGACTATATTGCCATCCCCAAAGCCAATGGTTATCAGTCTTTGCATACCACGCTGTTTGGTCCGTTTGGCACGCCAATTGAAGTGCAAATCCGTAGCCAGGAGATGCACAACATTGCCGATGCGGGCGTCGCTGCGCACTGGCTGTATAAAACCACCGATGCGCACCTGACCAAACTGCAACAGCAAACCCACCAGTGGCTGCAGCGCCTGGTTGAAATACAGACCGAAAGTGACGATAGCCACGAGTTTCTGGAAAACTTTAAAGTCGACTTGTTCCCGGATGAAGTCTATGTGTTTACGCCCAAAGGTAACATCATGGCCTTGCCGCGTGGCTCGACTGCCGTCGACTTTGCCTATGCCGTGCACTCTGACGTCGGCAACAGTTGCGTCGCGGTGAAAATCAATAACGAACTGGCACCGCTGCGCACAGAAATGCGTAATGGCGACCATGTCGAGATCATCACGGCGCCGTTGGCGAAACCGAATCCGGCTTGGCTCAATTATGTGGTCACTGGCAAAGCCCGCTCGCATATCCGCCACTACCTTAAAACCGTGAAGGTAGAAGAGTCGGCACAACTGGGCGAGCGTATGCTCAATGTGGCCTTGCGCGCCATGCATATAGAACCGGCCGAGATTAGCGATAAGCAATGGCAAAAGGTGATGAACGACTATGGCAGCAAAACCCGCCAGACCATTCTCACCGATATCGGCCTCGGCAAACGTAATAGCCTGATGGTCGCCCATCAGTTACTGGCGCATCCGTCAGATGCTGAGGATAAGTCTGGCAAAGTACTGGATACCATTACCATTCGCGGCTCAGAAGGCATGGCAGTGCAGTTTGCCCCTTGCTGCCGCCCGATTCCTGGCGATCCGATTCTGGGCTTTATCAATAAAGACAAAGGCCTGGTCATCCATACCCACGATTGTCCGGCGATTCGCAAATTCAGGCTGGACCCGGAAAAATGGCTGGATGTGGAGTGGGATGCCGATCCGAAAAAACTGTTCAGCGTTAATTTACGCATCACGGTGGTTGACGAGCGCGGCATGCTCGCAAAAGTGGCAGCGACCATCTCCAATGCGGACGCCAACATTGATAATGTCAGTGTCGAAGTCAGCGATGGCAGTCAGTATTCCAACGTCAACTTTACTGTGCAGGTGCATAACCGCGTGCACCTGGCGACCCTGATCCGCAACCTGCGCAAAATTCAGCAAATTGTGCGTATTAACCGGGTTAAAGGTAACCAGCTGGAACAACGTATCCAGTAATTGCGTCTGAGCCTGCATGCGTCTCTTGAGCGAAATCAAAGGTTTTTCGCCTGCCTTGTGCAGCCAGCTAGCAAAACTGGGCATTCAGTCGGTACAGGCATTGTTGCTGCATTTGCCATTACGCTACCTCGATGAAACCCGCATTACCGCCATCCGTGACTTACGCCTCGGCGAACAGACACAGATTGAAGGCGTGGTAGTGCACAACGAGGTCGCCTACAAACCGCGCAAAATGCTCAATGTCAGGCTGCAAGACGACACCGGCCTCATTAATCTGCGCTTTTTACATTTTTATCCCAGCCAGGTGGCTGCCATGCAAACCGGCCAGCGTTTACGTGTGTTTGGCGAAGTGCGGCCCGGCTTTTTTGGCTACGAAATGGTGCACCCGACGCAGCGCAAAGTTGGCGAAGATACGCCGGTCAATAGCGCCCTAACCCCCGTCTACCCGACCACCGCGGGGCTGGGGCAATCGGCGATTCGCAAAGCCATGCACCAGGTGTTGAAAGCTGAGTATTTAGACGAAACCCTGCCCGACTGGGTATATCAATCCATGCAGTTGCCGAGTTTTGCCAGCAGCTTGCAGTTGCTGCACCAACCTCCTCCCGAGGTTGCGCTGGCCTCACTGGAAGACCGCACGCATCCGGCCTGGCAACGCCTGGCTTATGACGAACTGCTGGCGCAGCAATTATCGATGCGGCAGCACTATGCGCGGCGCAAACAATCGCGCGCGCCCGCGATCTCTGCCTCAACCACCCTGGTGGCTCGTCTGCTGGCCAATCTACCCTTTACCCTCACCGCCGCCCAGCAAAAAGTGGTGGCTGAAATTGGGCATGACCTGGCGCAGCCACACCCGATGCAGCGCCTGCTGCAAGGCGATGTCGGCAGCGGCAAAACCATTGTTGCCTGCCTGGCAGCTTTGCAATTGATCGAGGCTGGCTGGCAAGTCGCCATGATGGCCCCGACCGAGATTCTGGCCGAACAGCATTACAAAAAACTCTGTGACTGGCTGCAGCCACTGGGCATCACCGTGGCCTGGCTCACTGGCAGCCAACACAAAAAACAGCGTGAGCAATCACTTACGTTGATCGCCAGCGGCGAGGCCATGTTAGCCGTCGGCACACATGCGCTGTTTCAGGAGGATGTGCAGTTCAAACAATTGGGCTTAGCCATTGTGGATGAACAGCACCGCTTTGGCGTTGGCCAACGGCTGGCTTTACGCAAAAAAGGCCAGCACAGCCAACTGGAGCCGCACCAGCTCATGATGTCTGCGACACCAATTCCGCGTACTTTGTCCATGAGCTATTACGCCGACCTCGATGTGTCGGTGATTGATGCGCTGCCACCAGGCCGCACGCCAATTATCACCAAACTGGTGGCTGATGACAGACGTGAAGAAATTTTGCAGCGCGTACACGACGCCTGCGCCCAAGGGCATCAGGCGTATTGGGTGTGCCCGTTGATTGAAGAATCAGAGGTGCTGCAATTACAAACCGCCAATGACACCTTTGCCTACATGCAGCAGACTTTTCCTCAACTTAAAGTGGGTCTGGTGCATGGCCGTATGAAGCCTGCCGAAAAGCAGGC
The DNA here is from genome assembly GCF_008015755.1 of Methylophilus sp. Classification (GTDB taxonomy): domain Bacteria; phylum Pseudomonadota; class Gammaproteobacteria; order Burkholderiales; family Methylophilaceae; genus Methylophilus. Next base: position 13,883 of record NZ_SSGF01000040.1, read on the forward strand.
CGTGATGCAGGCCTTTTCTGCCAACGAGATTCACCTGCTGGTGGCCACCACGGTGATTGAGGTCGGCGTTGATGTGCCGAATGCGAGTTTAATGGTGATTGAACATGCCGAACGCATGGGGTTAAGCCAGTTGCATCAGCTACGCGGCCGTGTTGGCCGTGGCGCAGCCAAAAGCACCTGCATTCTGCTCTATAGCAAGCAACAATGTTCGCAAATCGGCCGCCAGCGTTTAAAGGTAATTTTTGAGAGCAACGATGGCTTTCAAATCGCCCAAGCCGATTTGCATATTCGCGGCCCCGGCGAGTTGCTGGGCACACGCCAAAGCGGTGTCCCCATGCTTAAGATTGCCGATCTGGAGCGGGATATGGCGCTACTGGACACCGCCAAAACCACCGCAGACCAATTATTGCAGCGTGACCCTGCCGCGGTAACGGCCCATTTACAACGCTGGTTAAGTCAGGGCGAAGAATGGATCAAAGTTTAGTTGAGCCGACGATGCAACACCTTGCGCGCGCTGCTGGTTGAAGATGGCTTGTCATCGCCTGAGATGGCTGCCTGCAAACTGGCCTCAAACTCATGCAAAGGCAAAGGGCGGCTAAACAGGAAACCCTGAAAAGAATGGCAGCCCATGTTCTGCAACATGGCCATTTGCTGCTGCATCTCTACCCCTTCAGCAATCACGCTGTGGCTCAGGTTTTTGCCCATATTGATGATCGTCTGCACAATAAACGAGTCGTAGTTGTTATGCACAATATCTTTTATAAAGCTGCGGTCAATTTTTAACTCGTCGAGTGGCAATCGCTTTAATACCGATAACGAAGACTGGCCGATGCCAAAGTCATCCAGCGAAAAAGTGATGCCCAGCGCTTTCAGGGCATTAATCTTTTCAATCACCTCATCAATATTTTTCACGATCAGGCTTTCGGTCAGCTCCAAACGCAAGCATTTGGCGTCGCAACCACTGGCCAACACCGTCTCTTTCACCATCTGCACAAAATCTGGCTGGCCAAATTGAATCGCACTGACATTGACGGACAATTTCAACTTGGCCGTGTGCACAGACTGCGACCAATGTTTAAGTTGCGCACACGCCTGCGCCAGCACCCATTGCCCAATCGACACAATTTCACCGGTTTCTTCGGCAATCGGAATAAACTGGTCCGGCGGGATCATGCCCAATGTCGGATGTTGCCAGCGCAACAATACCTCGGCACCAGTGGGCTGCTGCAATTCATCCACTTGCACCTGGTAATACAGCAGCAATTGCTTGGCCTGCAGCGCGAAAGCCAACTCATTCTCGAGCATGGCGCGCATTTCAACCGCCGGGTGCACGGCTTCGTCGTACATTTGAATACTGTTGAGGTTATCCGATTTTTTTGCCTGATACATGGCGATATCGGCGCGGCGCAATACTTCCTCTTCTTTATACAAATCACCCAAAAACATGCAAATACCGATGCTGGGGGCGGTACGGTATTTACTGTTTTGCAACTCAAATGGCTGCGAAAACACTGCCATCATTTTTTCGGCCGTGGCCTGCGCGGCAGCAACTGCTTCTGCCTTGTCGGTCGATAACTCATCCAGCACGGCAATAAATTCGTCGCCACCCATACGCGCGATGGTGTCTTTTTTGCGTAAACACTGCTGCAACCGCAATGCCACTTGCTGTAATAACTCATCCCCGGCCTGATGGCCTTTGCTGTCGTTCAAGCCTTTAAAGTTGTTTAAATCCAGGCACAAGACCGCGCCATAATGCTGGTGACGCACGCAACGGGCAAAAGCCTGATTGAGGCGGTCGGTGAGCAAACGGCGATTTGGGAGACCGGTTAAAAAATCATAATAGGCCAACTGGTGTACTTTTTTATTATCCAGATTAGAGGCAATGCGCAACGAAATATTTTCGCGCAAACTGTTGGCGAGGCTGCGGCCAGCCACCGTCACGTAAATCACATAGACTATAAACAAAACGGCAAGCGCCAGTGAGACTGAACTGCCTTGTATCACAAAGCGCGGAATCATCAAAAACAAAATACCGCCGCTAAACAAGTTGGTACTTAAAGTGTCTACGGAATAAATAATAATGCCAGCGCCGGATACGCCGACCAACGCAAAAATCAAAAACGCCTGGTGTGCCGTGTCCGTCTCCGGAAAAAGTAAAATGCCACCCAGGCCCCAGGCCAGCCCGCAAAAGGCCGTGCTGGCACGAAACCATTGCAGCCATTGGCGACTATGCAGCTCGCGGTGCTGGTCTTTTAGATATTGATAAGTGAGATAAGCGCGGATGCCATAGGCCACCAGAAAAATACTGGACCACACCGCCAGAATGACGTGGTCTATCAGTTGCTGCTGCACGAGCAAAAGCGCAATCATGACCACGATGGCTGCCATCAATGATCTACGATTGTTTGCATACAGCATGCCGACAATTTCAGCGTGCAATGCCGATGATTCCGCCGTCGTGTTCAACGCACGTATCCCCTATCTATTTTATTGTTAGTGTCTTAACAACGGTTATGTCAGGTTGATACTTTAGTTTACAGAAACCATGATGCGCTTAAACCCAAGAAAAAACACTATATTCAATGTGGTTTTCAATCGAAAATAAGCAAAAAAATGTCAGCGATAGCAGCAATGTCATCCCAGCCGGTTAAAGTGCGGCAACCCATGTTGCCAATATCACACTGACCCAATGACCGCCAGCGTTGCTTGCAAAGCCACCACTTAAGACACAAACAGAGGTTTGAGTGCGGCCACGGCTAAATCAATAAATCCGCGCAATTTGGGCGGCATAAAGCGCTGCTTGGGGTAGACCAGATGCAGCGCATCCGCTTGCCCGCGCCATGCAGGCAATACCCGTTGCAAACCGCCAGCCGCTACCGTGGGTTGGCAGATAAAAGTCGGCAACAATGCCACACCTTGCCCGCTTTCAGCCATCGCCTGCACCACGCCTATACTGTTCACCAGCATGCGCCCATTGAGCGGCACCCGAATAGCGGTCGCCCCTTGCTGTAACTCCCAGTGGTGACGGCCCATGGGCGTAAATTGCACCGTTTGATGCTGGCTAAGATCCGCAGGCGTGGCAATCTGCCCGGCAGACTGCAAATAGTGCGGGCTGGCAAACAAGGCCCACTGTATGGTGCCCAACGATTTGGCAACCAAACTCGAATCACGCAATTCACCCGTCCGCAGCGCGACATCGACGCCTTCTGCCACCAGGTCAACATAACGCTCAGTCAGCATCAGCTCTAGCGACAACGCCGGATAAATTTGTTGCACCTGCGCCACCAGCCCGCCGAGCAAAGCATCGCCGAGGTCGGCCGGGGCCGTCACCTTGAGCACGCCTTGCGGTTGCTGACGCGCTTCATCCAGCGCCGCTTCGGCCTCCAGCAAATAGCCCAGGCCGGTAGCCGCATGCTCAAAGTACATGGCCCCGGCTTCTGTCAGGCTCAAGCGGCGCGTCGTGCGCTGCAGCAAAGTCACCCCCAGCCGCTGCTCCAGCCGCGCCACACGTGTGCTAATGGTCGACGTGGGTAAGCCCAGCTGACGCGCAGCCGCACTAAAACTGCCCGCCTGCACCACCTTCACAAAGACCGCTGTTTCATTAAAGTCCATACGCCATCGCCTATTATTCATTTAAATGAAAAGTGATTTTATATTTAACCATCTAGTCACCTAAAAGTCATCTGTTTATAGTGTCAACCATGCAAACACGCAAACCATTTTGAAAGGGCATCATCATGAAAAAACTGGCTTTTATCAAACGTAGCAATGGCAACCACTGGGTGGGTGACGGCTTTCCGGTACAGAGCATCTTTTCTTACCGTGATATTGCCAATGATATTTCTCCATTTTTGCTGATGGATTACGCTGGGCCTGCCAGCTTTGAGCCCACCACACACAGACGCGGCGTCGGCCAACACCCGCACCGTGGCTTTGAAACCGTGACCATTGTTTACGATGGCCAGGTCTCACACCACGACTCGACTAACGCCGGTGGCACCATCGGCCCCGGCGAAGTACAGTGGATGACCGCAGGCAAAGGCATTATTCACGAGGAATACCACGGCGATGACTATGCACGCAGTGGCGGCCCATTTGAAATGATCCAGTTATGGGTCAACTTGCCGGCCAAGGACAAAATGACCGCGCCAGGCTATCAGGGCATTACCCGTGCGCAGATCCCAGAAGTGGCGTTGCCAGAAGAGGCAGGCAAAGTGCGCGTGATTGCCGGTGAATACGCTGGCCACAAAGGCCCAGCCAATACATTTAGTCCGATGAATGTGTGGGATGTGCGCCTCAATGCCGGGACACGCACCACCTTCACGCTGCCAGAAGGCCATACCACCGCCATTTTTGTGCTGCATGGCGCGGTAAAAACCGGCGAAGTGCATACCATTCGCCCTGCCGAGTTGGCTGTGATGCAGCGTGAAGGCAATGAGCTGGTATTGCAGGCACAGCAAGACACAGTGTTGCTGTTACTCAACGGTGAGCCGCTGAATGAGCCAGTGGTGGGTCATGGCCCGTTTGTCATGAATACCTGGGAAGAAATTGACCAGGCCATTAATGACTTTAACCAGGGCCGTTTTGTCAGCGCATAACGGCTTGTAAAGTAGTCCAACATTTAAAAAAAAAGGATACACGGTCGTCAGCATTCACGCTTGACGCTGATGGCCGTGATTTCCAAACCATCTAACTATCTTGAGAGGATATTCATCATGCACAACACCCCTTATGTACGCCTGGACCGTGACAACGCCGTCGTTTTGCTGGTAGACCACCAGGCGGGCCTGCTATCGCTGGTACGCGATATTGAGCCAGACCGTTTTAAGAATAATGTATTGGCCTTGGCCGATGCCGCCAAATTTTTTAATCTGCCGACCATTTTAACCACCAGCTTTGAAACCGGCCCCAATGGCCCGTTAATGCCTGAGCTCAAAGCCCTGTTTCAAGAGGCGCCTTATATTGCCCGACCTGGCCAGATCAACGCCTGGGACAACGAAGACTTCGTCAAAGCCATTAAAGCCACCGGCAAAAAGCAGCTGATTATCGCTGGCGTCGTCACCGAGGTTTGCGTCGCCTTTCCTGCGCTATCTGCCATTGCCGAAGGGTTTGAAGTGTTTGTGGTGGCTGATGCCTCAGGCACCTTTAACGAACTGACCCGCGATGCCGCCTGGCGCCGCATGGAAGCGGCCGGTGCGCAAATGATGACCTGGTTTGGCGTCGCCTGCGAGCTGCACCGCGACTGGCGTAACGATATCGAAGGCCTGGGTGCCTTATGCGCCAACCATATTCCTGACTACCGCAATTTGATGACGGCATTCAATGCGCAACAAGCCCGTTAAACCACGGGCACACCGCAGACGCTGTGGAACTTTGTTCGCCTGTTTTGCGTCTAAAACAAGTATTGTTTATTTGCAATAAGCCATTAAGTATTTCCTACACCATCATAGGAATATTGCTTATTCAATACGCAGGTCAATCAGCGTAATCTGCAATTGTCGCGTGTGTAATGAAGTGTCGAATGCATTTCGGGTTTCATTCATCACACGACAATCACGGCAGCCTTTATGGCTGCCGTTTGTACTCAACGAATGAAGGAGTATGCATATGTTAAGCGGATCCAACACTCAGCGCGGCCAGGCTTACGCTACCTTCAAACACGGGCGCCCAACCGACCATGCCTGCTGCCAACAACACCTCTCGCCCGGTATCGTCAACAAGCCACGTAAACGAGCCCGAAACCCCTAAAACGCATCTTTAATCAGGCGGTACGCAAAGCATTGTCGCAGCCATGCGTAAGCCATGTGCCATCAAATCCATTCCGGGTGAATGGGGGCGTTTTTATCCCTCGACTCAGACCCGTTCAAGCATTGGGGGTTGTTATGCAACACACTGCAGAGATTGGAATTTCACCGCTCACATATCAGCCCGCCTATGAAGTGCTGGCCGAGAACGAACGCAAAAGCCAGGAGAAACTGCAAGACACTTTGCGCAAACTCTCCGCAATCACAGCTTTACATGCAAACCACAGCGCGCGCAGCGTACATGTCAAAAGTCATGGCCTCATTTACGCCGAAATGGAGATTTACGATCATCTGCCCGCAGCCTTGGCCCAAGGCATGTTTGCCAAAGCGCAAACCTTGCCACTGCTGATGCGCTTTTCAACCGTGCCAGGCGATATTTTGCATGACAAAACCGGCACGCCACGCAGCCTCGCCATCAAGGTACTGGGTGTCGAGGGTGAACGGCTGCCAGGCAGCGAAGCCGCCATCACCCAGAATTTTTTATTGGTGAACGGCGCCAGTTTCCTGTCCTCCAGCGTACAGGTGTTTCTCGCCAACCTCAAACACATGGCCACCACACCAGAAAGCAACACCGAGTTCAGGCATTTTTTATCGCAAATATTCCGCGCCACCGCCAAATTGGTGGAGTCACTCAAAAATGGCCAGCAAACCTTAATTAAAAATCTGCACCAATCACAAGAAACCAATATTTTAGGAGAAACCTACTTTAGCCAAGACCCGATTTTATACGGCAACTATATGGCCAAAATCGCTTTTGTGCCGATTGCGCCCGAGTTGCTCACCCTCACCAACAAACCGGTGGATACCCTCGCCTCCGATGGCCTCAGAAAGTCTATCGTCGATTACTTTATTGCCCACACCGCCGTGTGGGAGCTGCGCGTACAACTCTGCACCGATCTCCAGAAAATGCCGATTGAAGACTCAACCGTCATCTGGTCAACAGAGGCGTCGCCTTATCTCCCCATCGCCCGCATTACCGCCAAACCACAAATCGCCTGGAGCCCTTATCGTTCACACGTAGTCGATGAAGGCATGTTGTTCTCGCCCTGGCACGGTATTACGGCACACCGCCCTTTAGGCTCTGTCATGCGACTGCGAAAAATGAGCTATGAAATGTCTAAAAAACAACAACTAGCGCAAGAAGAAAGCCGCATCTGCGAACCGACCAGCTTTGATGATTTGTGTTAAGAACGCCAACGCCCAACCAACCAGACTTATTCGGTCGTTGGGCGTTAAACCGTTGCTTGGTTGCCGCTAAGGCAGGGCACTCAAGCTGACTAACGCTGCCCGCAACTCCGTCGCCTCAATCTCCCTCACCAAACGCTTAAGCTCAACGCCATCTTTCATAAAAATCAGCGTCGGCCATAGTTTCACGTGGAACGACCGCCCTAGCCTGCGGCCTTTACCATCTTCAATTTGAATGTGGCGGATATTTGGGAAATGACTGAGCGCAGAGGTGATTGTAGGTTGTGCGGCTTTACAATAGCCGCACCAAGTGGCGCCGAACTCAAGCAGAGTGGCGCCATTTAGGGCATTTACTTCTTCGCGGGTAGGTTCTCGATTTTCCATAGCCTATCTCTAACTCTCTCTCCCTCTGAGCTGTCAAGGAATCTCTGACAGCTCAGAGGGATGGACTTCACCCGCTTTACTAGACGATTATCAGGTTCCAATCTGTAACTTTTCAAACTCCATTGGACTCAGCTGATTGAGATGGCTGTGACGCCGTTTTCGATTGTAAAACACTTCGATATATTCAAATATCTCTGATTTAGCTTCCTCTCTTGATGCATAGATTTTTCGCTTCACTCGTTCCTTCTTTAAGCTACTAAAAA
>NZ_SSGF01000008.1 GCF_008015755.1 Methylophilus sp.
AGGTCAGGTAGCCACGCTCTTTACCCAGGACAATCAGGGTTTTCAGGCGGGTACGGCGTGCCTCGGCATCCAGTGCCTGGGTAGCGGGATCTTTAGGGGTTTCGACTTCGTTGATTCCGAGTTCTTTATCTAAACTTTTATCTGCTTTGGGTCTGGCCATGGCCGATTCCACCTCTAAAATGGTTGTTGTCGAATGCTGATCAACACTGCTAGACAGATCATTCGATATAACATTACGGGAAACCCTTTATTTTACCAGATTTATGCACGTTTTTTAAGCACACTCTCACGGTTTTTCGGGTGACATCAGGTTAGCGTTTACTGGTTAATTGCCGCAAGGCCTCACGCTCAGCCTCAGACAGCGCAGAAAAAGGCTTTTCAGTGAGCTGCCCCAGTAGGGATTTTTCTCGCGCCATCAGCGCCATGTCTGATAATTGGGTGCATGCGCCCTCAAATTCAAGCGTAAAGTCCAGTGTCTCGTCCAATAAAGACAATTCGCGGTGCAATTGGTGTCGCAAACCCTCTGAAATATACGGCGTGATCATTTGCAGCAAGACCACGGGCCGGGATTCGGGCTTGGCCATGGCGGCTTTCACCATCACGCGCAACATCTGCTCCTCGTCACTTTCGCCCGTAATCTGGTCCAGCAATTCCAGTTTTGCCCATTGCGGCCGCATGAGCAACATCAAAGCCAGCCTAACGTGAAGCGACAGGGGCGTACGCGCACGCTGACGCAAGGCTTTCTGCTGCGTTTTAGCCGGGTTTGGCAGCTTGAGCATGCGCTGCATTTCGCCACCAGCCAGCCCCGTCATTTCGGCCACTTTTTTGCGCAGCAGCATCGCATAACGCGGCGCCTGAATCTGTTTGAGGATAGGCTCGGCATCATTTAAAAACTGCACTTTATCCTCTTGCGAAGCCAGTGGGTTATGTTCGCTTAAGTGCTGGATAATATATTGCGATAGCGGCATGGCTTTATCCATTTCCGCCTCGAACGCCTCTTTGCCAAACTCACGTACAAAGCTATCCGGGTCATGCTCGGCAGGCAAAAATAAAAAGCGCAATTTCACACCATCTTTAATCGCTGGCAAAGCGTTCATGACTGCGCGCCAGGCCGCCGTACGTCCGGCCTTGTCGCCGTCAAAACTGAATACAATCTCGTCCGTTTGACGCATCAGCTTGGCAATATGAAACGGCGTGGTTGCTGTACCTAACGCGGCGACCGCATATTCGATACCATATTGCGCGAGGGCCACGACATCCATATAGCCTTCAACCACCAACACGCGGCCAGCATCACGGATGGCACGCCTCGCCATAAACAGGCCATACAATTCATGGCCCTTTTGAAACACCGGCGTTTCTGGCGAGTTGTAATACTTGGGGCTATCTTCAGGGTTAATCACGCGCCCGCCAAACCCGATCACTTCGCCTTTCTGGTTGTGAATGGGGAACATGATACGGTCACGGAAGCGGTCGTAACGGCGGCCTTGCTCGTTTTGCACCACCAGGCCTGCCGTTTCCAACGGTTCTGCGTCATACTGAGGGAAGACTGTTTGCAAGTTTTGCCAACCGGCCGGAGCATAGCCGATCTGGAATTTGGCTGCCACCTGTCCACTCAATCCACGCGCTTTCAGGTAATCAATCGCCCGCGGTGATTTTTTAAGTTCGGCCTTGTAATAATTAGCCGCTTGCTGCAAAGTCTCCTGCAAACTTAACAACACGGCTTTTGAGGCAGGCGCAGGCTGGTTTGGGTCGCGCTGTTCTTGCGGCACAATCATGCCGACCTGCCTGGCCAGGTCGTGAATCGCCTCCACAAAACTCAGGCCGTTATACTCCATGAGAAAGCTCAAGGCCGAGCCATGCGCACCACAGCCAAAACAATGGTAAAACTGCTTGGTCGGGCTCACGGTAAAGCTGGGGGATTTTTCGTTGTGAAAAGGGCAACAGGCCGAGTAATTCGCCCCGGCTTTTTTCAGTGGCACTGCCTTGTCGATGACTTCGACAATATCTACGCGATTAAGCAGTTCTTGAATAAAACTTTCCGGGATCATAAATGCAAGTATCGCTTATGCAGGTTAAAAAAACAAAGGGCGCCAATGCGCCCTCTTGCTTCATGCCTACGTGAGCAGATTATCCTAACGCCGCCTTGATCAGGCCTGACACTTTTGCCATATCGGCCTTGCCCGCAACCAATGGTTTCACTGCACCCACCACCTTGCCCATATCCTTGGCACCTGCGGCACCAGTCTCGGCCACCACCTTGGCAATGATGGCGCTGATTTCTTCTTCACTCAACTGCGCTGGCAAATAAGCCTGCAACACTGTCACTTCAAATTTTTCCTGATCCGCCAAGTCCATGCGATTCGCCCCTTCAAACGCAGCGATCGAGTCACGACGCTGTTTGAGCATTTTTTCAATGGCCGCAATCACAGCATCATCATCGAGCTCAATACGTTCATCCACCTCACGCTGCTTAATCGCAGCTTGCAGCAAACGGATCACGCCCAGCTTTTGCATGTCTTTTGCGCGCATGGCGATTTTCATGTCTTCGGAGATTTGTGCTTTCAGGCTCATATCGTGACTTGGTCCGGATAAATGTGGGCTGTATAAATAGCTAAAGGTTGCGGAAACCCACAACCTTTGCATCATCGGTTAACCAAAATGCGGTTAACCGTTCACTTCCACTAAAAATTAGTAGAGTTTTGTTGGCAACTGTTGGTTGCGCAGACGGCGGTATTGACGCTTAACCGCGGCAGCCGCTTTACGCTTACGCTCCCAAGTTGGCTTCTCGTAGAACTCGCGAGCACGCAAGTCGTTCAACAAACCGGTTTTCTCAATCAAACGCTTGAAACGGCGCATTGCAACGTCAAACGGTTCGTTCTCTTTCACACGAATAGCGGTCATGTAAATCCCTATCCTTCAAATATTGGTTAGACAATGGTGCTTGCGGATTGATGCAGCACTGAAAACCGCGTATTCTATCGCGCTTATTTGGATTTATCAATCCTTTCTGCAAAAAAACGTATGCGAGACTTATCTTAGATGTTGGTATTGGGCATTGAATCCTCTTGTGACGAAACCGGCGTGGCGTTATACGACACGCGCCGCGGATTGCTGGCGCACGCCCTGCACTCACAAATTGACATGCATGCAGCCTATGGCGGCGTCGTACCCGAACTGGCCTCACGTGACCACATACGCCGCGCACTCCCACTCACACAGCAAGTATTGTCGCAAGCGGATAAATCTCTACAAGACATCGAAGGCATCGCTTACACGCAGGGCCCCGGACTGGCGGGCGCTTTGCTGGTGGGCACCAGTATTGCGCAATCGCTCGCTATGGCCCTTAACGTGCCTTCTGTAGGTGTGCACCACCTGGAAGGGCATTTACTGGCGCCTATGCTGGAAGAAAATCCGCCAGCATTCCCGTTTGTTGCCTTGCTGGTCTCGGGTGGTCACAGCCAGCTCATGCGGGTCGATGGCATTGGCCAATACGAGTTACTCGGCGACACGCTGGACGATGCTGCCGGTGAAGCGTTTGATAAGACCGCCAAACTGTTGGGCCTTGGCTATCCCGGCGGCCCCGCAGTCTCAAAACTGGCCGATCAAGGTAAGTCACACTTTCAGTTGCCCCGCCCCATGCTGAACAGCAAAGATTTAAATTTCAGCTTTAGCGGCCTCAAAACAGCAGTGCTGACCTTGGTAAATAACCAGCCTGAACTAGATGATGAAACAGTTAAAGATATTGCCTGGGAATTTCAGGAGTCAGTCACCGAGATATTGGTGCATAAATGCATAAAGGCGCTCAAACAAACCAAACTTAAACGTCTGGTGGTTTCGGGTGGCGTGGGTGCCAACAAACGGCTGCGAACCAGATTAAATGAAGCCGCTACAAAACGCGGCTTTAGTGTGAGTTATCCACGCCTGGAATTCTGCACTGATAACGGCGCCATGATTGCCTTTGCCGGTGCCATGCGCCTGCACGCCATGCAGCCAGGCAAGCAGGATTACAGCTTTAGCATCCGGCCGCGCTGGGACTTGGCTGAGCTCAAAGTGCCTGCTTAAATCTTAGCCTGATTATTTCTTGCCAAATCGGCTTTCAGTGCCTGCCAACAATTTTTCAATATTGGACTGATGGCGAATAATCAAAAACGCAGACATCACCACCACAACGGCTACATATACCGGGTAAGGTGACAGGAACTGCCAGGCAACCACAGGCGCCAATACAGCAGCGACCAGGGCAGACAAGGAAGAAATACGGCTGATTAAAAACACCGCTAGCCAGACGGCAACCACACTCAACGCCAGCCAGCCCGAAAAGGCAATCATCACCCCCAGCGCCGTCGCCACCCCTTTACCGCCTTTAAACTTATGGTAAATCGGGTACAAGTGGCCAACAAACACCGCCAACCCCACCAGCGCCACCACATCCATGAGCATGCCAGCCTGCAGCGCCAACCAGGTCGGTAGCCAACCTTTAAAGGCATCCCCCAGCAAAGTCAAAATCGCGGCGGATTTTTTACCACTACGCGCCACATTGGTCGCACCGATATTGCCGCTGCCCACGGTACGCGGATCAGGCAGGCGATACAGCTTGCTGATGATGATGCCAAAGGCAATCGAGCCGATGAGATACGCTGCCACAATCCACACCAGCGCTTCAATATCAAAACCAATTTCGTTCATGCGTTTAATTCCACTGAAGTACAGCCGCTTATGCCAGCCACTGCACGATGTTGTATGATGCCGAATCATACTGGATTCCGGCCTGCGCGGAAATAAAAGGACACTGATTCATGGACACAATTTTTCTAGAACAAGTTAAGGTGCAAACCAAACTGGGGGTGCCTGAATGGGAGCGCACCGTGCCGCAAACAGTGATTCTGGATATTGAAATTGGCTATGACTTTAGTAAAGCCTGCCAGAGCGATGCGATTGGAGACACCATTGATTATGGTCAGGTGGTCGCGCGCATACGGGAGATATTAGCCGAGCATAGTTTCAAACTGGTTGAGGCGCTAGGTGAGCATGTCTGTCAGCTGATTTTGCAGGAATTTAAGGCGCAGAATGTGAAGTTGAAGGTGAGTAAACCGGGAATATTGCCGGGGTTGAAATCGCTAGGAATTGTGATTTCTCGGACCGCTTAATTCACCCTTAAGGCTTAAAGTTTTTTCGCCTCTCGGCGAGTTACTTTCTGTTGCTTGCCCCACAGAAAGTAACCAAAGAAGAGGGCACCCAGCCATCACGGCCTGACGGCTCTCTTGCGTTGTTGGCTACGGCCGCTACGCTTAACATTGCTGCGCAAGTTAGCCTACGCCGTAACAGACTGCTTCGCAGTCTTAGTTATCAACAAAATAAGCCGGTCACGAAACTCAACCTGGCAGCTTATAAAAATCATAAGCTGCTGCGGGATTCGGACAGTCGCTCCCTTCTCCCTTACTTTGTCTCCGCTACTCAGCGTGATGGGATGGGATTTATCTCGCCAAAGCCACACTGTTGAAGTTTGGACGGTTGGAAAACACCAATTCTTTTATTCACTCCAATGAGGGTGGTGCTCGCATGGTGTTCTGGCCCCCATCTGACGCGCCGAGCAACGCAGGCTTGGCGGGCGTTGTCGGCCATCGGCTGTTCGAATCCCGCAGTCGCTCACGCTTTGTGTGAGCTGCCAGGTTGAGTTTCGATGGCCGCCCGGCAAGCCGAGTAGCACAGGGAACAAGCGGAAGCTGGGGTGCACTTTCTTTTGGTTACTTTTTCTTTGGGCAAGCAAAGAAAAGTAACTCGCCAACAAGGCGAAAAGCAGTAACACCTATTAAAGCACAAACCTAACAATGACTTTATCAAGCCATCCCAACCAGGACCTTAACGCCCCGCCTTCAACCACCGCCCCACCCACGTTTCCGGCATTTCCGTCCCCGTCACTAGGTAATGCAAAGTTTTAATATCATGCATGACAAAACGCTGGATAGATTTCGCCTGGTCCAACCCGCAACACAAAATCGTATCCCCCACCTGCAAGGGCACAGACAACTCAGGTAGTAGCATCTTTTGCTCACCTCGCACCAGCATCAGTGGCACCACCGGCATTTCATGCCGTTGCTGCCCGACCGGGCGCATCATCAAATGTTTGAGCGCAGGCTGTATACCTTGCTCCATCAGCGCGCATACCGCCACCGCCATGTCGCCGGCAATTGTAATATCCCAGGTATCAGGCACTTGCTCGCCCAGTTTTGAAACGAGTTGTGCAATCACGGCATTGGCCCAGGCGTTACCTTGCTGTCTGGCAGTGACTAAAAAGTCGGCCAGCATCGGCGATACCATATAAGACAAACAGGTGTGCGCAATGACATCGCTGGGCTGCATGGTGATATCGGCATTAAAGTGCTGAAACAGCGGATCGTTATGCCGTTTGTTTTTGCGGATGATGACGAACAGCTTGGGATTCAGTTCTAGCGCCGTCATGACGATAGACAAATTGTTAATATCATTGTCGGTCCCAGCCACGATAGCCACCGCATGTTCTACCCCGGCCTGCTGCAAAATATGTGACTCCACCCCACTGCCGATAATACAGTCGTCACATTGTGTGCCTTGTGGGTCTGCCTCAATAATGGTGACATGCATGCCGTCATTTTGCAGACTGTTGACCACAGACTTGCCAAAGCGGCCGAAGCCACAGGCTATCCAATGCCCTTGCGGTACAGGGGCGGGCGTGGCAATCGCATCGCCCGGGGCGCGGGTCAGCCACTCATGCAACAAATAGGTACCGAGTGCATTGAGGCGCATGGCCAAATGCTCACCAAAAATATGGTAGGGGTTAATAATGCGGTCGGTGCCAAATGAGGCCATATTGGCGGCAATCACATCATTTTGTACGCGGGCCAGCACCGGCAACTCGGGTTTGATCAATTTCACAGCCACCGAAATCGCCAGATTGGCATGGTCGTCATCGGTTAACGCCGCCACCCCACGACACATCGGATTTTTAATGCCGGCATACAGCAACACTTCGGCTAACTTGGCATCTGCGCACAAATGCGGGATATAAAATTGGTAATCGGTCATTTCCAGTTCGTTGATACGCTCCGGCGAAATCTCGAGCACCACCACGCGTAATTCGTTTTTATCCAGCGCCCGCACCAGCTCGCCACCGGTCTCGCCATAGCCGCAAATCAGGTAAAACGGCTCCATCAGATTACGCACATCGCGCTGAAATAGGGCGTTTTTAAAAGCCAGTTTTAAGGCGGACTCCTGCAATAGCGCAATAATGGCACCGATGGCATAGAACCAGGAGATGACTGTGAGGTAAATCGAAAATGTCATCCACAAACGCTGCTGCGTGGTGAACGGGTAGGGGATTTCACCAAAACCAATGGTGGTGGCGGTGTAGCTCAGAATATAAAACGCATCAAAAAAATTGTAGCGATAAGGCTGGCTATGATTATCCACGCCAGGAATCAGCACAAAACCAATCATGGCGATGGCATAACTGATGATGACCATCAGCAACGGCGCGCGCATGCGCCGCAAAATCAGGAAGATAATCTGATTGAGACTCACAACTGTCTCCGCGCCAACACTAGCGGCGCAAGGTCACGGTTTCGTAAATCAGCAAAACCACAGAGGTGATATTGGCCAAAAAAGCACCGCCAGACAAAGAAACAATGCCCACAATCACTTCGGGCTCGGCGCCCTTGCTACCTGCCACCACCCAGATAATCGCGGCGGCAATCAGCTGTATGTCCGCCACCAGACTGGTCGCCAGGTGAATCGCGCCAATTTGGGTACGGTCACCAAATTTGAGCACGGTGGCAATTAAGTTCACCACAATCGCCACATATAACTCGTAATGCAAATGGTGTTGCGGATTATCAATTTCACCGACAAAAAAACCGAAATTGAGTGTCATGGCCAGAATAATAAAAAAGCCAAAAATCACTTTTTCCAGATTCATTACGTTTCCCCGCGCATTGTTTTATGGCATTCTACCCGATTAAAATTTGTTTACCGCGATGTTTTTTATGTCGAAAATTACTGTGCCTGCCATGCGCGTTTTAATTACCGGTGCCTCCAGCGGCCTCGGTGCCGCGCTGGCAACGGCCTATGCGGCACAATACGGCAGTCAGCTACAGCTCGCCTTGTGCGGTAGAAACGAGGCGGCTTTGCAAGCCTTGGCCGCTCGCTTAAACCAGCAATATCAGGCCACCTGCGTGACTTATTGCGTCGACGTGCGTGTCGCCGCGCACATGCAATCCATGGCCCAGGACTTTTTACACCGCTTTGGCACCCCGCATATTGTCATCGGCAATGCCGGTGTCAGCCGCGGCACCTTAACCGAATTTGCCGAAGACATTCCGGCATTTCAAGCCGTGTTTGAAACCAACGTCATGGGCTTGGTACACACCTTTCAACCCTTAATCGAAGCGATGAAAACAGCGGCCAACCAAGGCGAGCCAGCACAACTGGTCGGTATTGCCAGCGTCGCCGGTATCCGCGGCCTGCCAGGCTCCAGCGCCTACAGCGCCAGCAAGGCCGCCGCCATCACCTATTTGGAAAGCCTGCGCGTCGAAATGCAGTTATACGGCATCGCCGTCACCACCATCGCCCCCGGTTATATCCGCACGCCGATGACCGATATCAACACCTATCCGATGCCATTTTTAATGGACGCGGATGTGTTTGCCCGCAAAGCTTTGCGGGCGATTGCCGCCCAACGACGCTTTACCGTGATTCCGTGGCAAATGGGCTTCGTCGCCCGCCTGATGCGCTTATTGCCCGCATGCGTGTGGGACTTCATCACGAAAAAAGCCCCGCATAAAGCGAGGCTTTAATCACAACCCTGAAGAGATTAGGTCAAGTCTTTAATCGTTTCGGTAGCGCCATTGGTTTTCACCGACGCAATGCCATTATCACGCCCAGCTTCGGCAGAATACATCTGGCTGGTGCCAATCACCTGGCTATTGCCTGCCAACAAATTAAAATAAGGACGGCCATCTTTAGCTGTTAGCTTCTGATAGCGCTCATCCAAAGGGCTGTTTTTCTGCACAGACTCAATGCCGTTTTGTGCCGCCGCTTTAGTGGTGTATTGCTCACTTTTAAGAATCTGCTCACCATTACCCGCCTTCAATGCAAAACTGAATTGACCGTTCGCATCACTTTTTGTTAATTCAAACCAACCTGCCATTGCTCGCTCCTCTGTTTTATTATCGATAAAAAATTTTTACAACAAATTCCAGTTCATCTTGCGATTTTTGTGCATTTTTGTAAAGAATCGCCTTTTTTAAAGGTGCTCTAAAACCAGTGGTGTGGATGATTTACAACATCACCAATCAGCAATCATAAAAAAGCCCACTCAATCGAATGGGCTTTTAAGTTAACGCGTAATCGGTTTGTAGCGTATACGTTTGGGTTTCGCGCCTTCTTCACCCAGCCGTTTTTTCTTGTCGGCTTCGTATTCCTGATAGTTACCGTTAAAGAAGGTCCATTGTGAATCGCCTTCTGCGGCCAAAATGTGGGTGGCGATACGATCCAAGAACCAGCGATCATGCGAGGTGACCAGTACGCAACCGGCAAACTCCAGCAGGGCGTCTTCGAGTGCTCGCAGGGTTTCTACGTCGAGGTCGTTAGAGGGTTCATCCAACAGCAAGACGTTTGCGCCAGAAATCAGCGTTTTGGCCAAGTGCAAACGGCCACGTTCACCGCCTGACAGTTGACCAACCACTTTTTGCTGATCGCCGCCTTTAAAGTTAAAGCGGCCGATATAGGCGCGGCTAGGCATTTCAAATTTGCCTACGCTCAACATATCCAGACCACCAGAAATCGCTTCGAAGACAGTTTTATCGTTATCGAGGCCATCACGGGTCTGGTCTACCGCGGCCAATTTAACGGTTGGGCCGGTGATTATTTCACCGCTATCTGGCTGTTCTTGGCCTTGCAGCATGCGGAACAGGGTCGATTTACCGGCACCGTTCGGGCCGATGACACCTACGATGGCACCAGGAGGGATGCTGAACGATAAATTATCAATCAACAGGCGGTCACCGAAACCTTTGGAGACATTGTTAAACTCAATGACCTGGTTGCCCAAACGCTCACCTGGCGGAATAAAGATTTCCTGGGTTTCGTTACGGCGCTGGTATTCGACGCTGGACATTTCTTCGTAGCGGGCCAAACGCGCTTTGCTCTTGCTTTGGCGCGCTTTTGCACCCTGGCGTACCCATTCCAGCTCTTGCTTCATGGCTTTGCGGTGGGCATCTTCCTGCTTTTGCTCCAGCGCTAAGCGGTCTTCTTTTTGCTCCAGCCAGCTGGAGTAATTGCCTTTCCACGGAATGCCTTCGCCACGGTCCAGCTCCAGAATCCACTCAGCCGCATTATCGAGGAAGTAGCGGTCGTGGGTGACAGCCACGACAGTGCCTGGGAAGCGCACCAGGAACTGCTCCAGCCACTCGACAGACTCTGCATCCAGGTGGTTGGTCGGCTCGTCCAATAACAGCATGTCTGGCTGCGACAACAATAATTTGCATAAGGCTACGCGGCGTTTTTCACCCCCAGACAATGGACCAATCATCGCATCCCACGGCGGCAGACGCAGCGCATCGGCAGCGATTTCCAGCTGTTGCTCGACATCACTGCCACTGGCGGTGAGGATATTTTCGTATTTGGCCTGCTCTTCTGCCAGCTTGTCAAAATCGGCATCCGGCTCGGCATAGGCGGCATAGATTTCTTCGAGCTTTTGCTTGGCTTCCATAATCGCGCCCAGACCTGCTTCGACCTCCTGGCGCACGGTTTTGTCAGGATCCAGCTGCGGCTCTTGCGGCAAATAGCCGATAGACAGATTCGGCTGCCATTGCACTTCGCCTTCGTATTCTTTATCGGCACCGGCCATGATGCGCAACACGGTAGATTTACCAGAACCGTTTAATCCCAGCAGGCCGATTTTGGCGCCAGGAAAAAACGACAAGGAGATATTTTTAATAATTTGCCGCTTGGGCGGCACGATTTTGCTCACGCGGAGCATGGACATCACATATTGGGCCATGACAAATGGGTTCCAGAGTCTTGATCAAAGCGGGTATTTTAACCCAGAGCGCGGCTCAGAAACGGTTTTGTTTTTGCCGCCGATGCACGCGTATAAACGCAGATAAAAAATATTTCTGATGATATTGGTTACGCTAATAAGTTGACTGCTGTATGGACTGAAAACTTGTTAAGCCGTAAATTAACCATTCGTCCATGAATTCTATGCAGCGACCTCAACCAGGCAAAATCTGCGTTTATCCGCGTGCATCGGTGGCAAAGAGGTTAAAAAACAAAAAGGGCCTGACGGCCCTTTTTGATTTCATGGCAGCTTAAGCGGCCACGCGCTGTTCAATCAATGTAGGATTGGCTTGCGATTGGGTGCCAATCTCAATTTTGCGCGGCTTTAATGCCTCGGGAATTTCACGCAACAAAGCAATGGTGAGCAAGCCGTTTTCGAGGTGAGCGCCGGTCACTTTGACATGATCGGCCAATTGGAACTTATGCTCGAAGTCACGCGTGGCGATACCACGGTGCAAAAAGGTGGTTTCTTGCTCTTTTTTAGCTTTACGGCCAGTCACGCGCAAGGCTTGGTGTTCAGTTTCAATCTCCAGCTCATCCTGCTGGAAACCAGCGACGGCCATCACAATTTTGTAGGCGTTTTCGTCGACCAGTTCGATGTTATAGGGCGGGTAGCTGATGTCGTTTTCGCTACGCTGATTTTCGTTGAGCATTTTGGCTAAACGGTCAAAACCAATCGCGGTTCTGTAGAAAGGGCTTAAGTCATAAGTACGCATAGGTTGATCCTTGTAAAAATAAAGCGATTAACATGATTGCCAGACCTCAAACTGCAAGCATCTGTATGTTTAATATGGGAATACGCTTTATTTTTTCAAGAGCCACACATGCGCTTAAATACCCAAGGCCTCCGTCCAGGCCAGCGCATCCACATGGCATTGGTTAACCTTTTCTGGGTTTAACTGCAGCATGGCCGCCAACTGCACTATCTCCTCACTATTGGCGTCTTCGCAAGCTTCGGTCAATTTGAGGAAAGGCCCAAAAATACCCTCACGCTTGGTCAGCGCATCGACAATCGGCTCTGGTAACTGCAATTTCTCCAGCACGTTTTCCATGGGCACTTTCAGCATGACATCCAACAAGGAAAATACACCCACCACAAACAAATTATCCCGGTCGCGTTTTTCAAAGAAAGGCTCACCTAGCAACTCAGTCAGACGCCCACGGATAATGGAGGTTTTCATCAAGGCAGGCGAGCTGCTGTTATTGCCTGCCGTGACCATCAGCAAGGTTAACCAGCGATACAGCTGGTTACGGCCCAAAATGGTCAAGGCATGATTAATTGACTGCACTTCGCAAGACAGTCCAAAACCAACAGAGTTGATGTACCGCAGCAATTTGTAGCTGAGCGTGGTGTCGCGCTTAAAGCCATTTTCAATGGTTTTATTGTCGGCTTCCTGGCTGACCAGATTGAGTAAATGCAACACACCGTCAAAACTGGGGTTAATGACTTTGCTATTGAGATTCTCAGGTTTGGCGTAAAAATAGCCTTGAAAAAACTGAAAGCCAGCCTCTAGCAAACTGCTAAATTGCGCGTTTTGCTCGACTTTTTCAGCAATCAGCTTGCAGCCGGTGCTTTGGTATTTTTTTAGCCAGAGCGTGGCTTGCCCAATCTCTACCTCACGCATGTCCAGCTTGATGTAGTCCGCGTAAGGGATCAGCGCCTCGAGTTGCGGGTGATGTTGCGGGTTATCCAGCGCAATTTTAAATTTGTTTGTTTTGAGCTCACGACAACGCGTAATGATCTCCGGGGTGACATCGACGGTATGCACCACCTCTAAAACTGTTTTTTCTGCTGGCATCAACTCCAGAAACACGCTATTGAGCATGACATGGTCGACGTTGATAAAAGCCAGTTGTTGCCCTAGCAGCCAGTTGTCCTGCATTTCATCAATGGTGGTCGAGAGGATTTTGGCGCAGGTTTGAATATCCTCTTCAAAAGGCGCATTGCCGCCAGGATTATCGTTCCTGAAAAAAAACTCGTAGCCAATGATTTCTTGTTGGCTGTTAACAATCGGCTGGCGGCCGATAATACTGTGTTGCGACGTGGTCATGACGACATTCCTGATTAGCATCCAATAACAGTGTAAGCGAAAAGCACGCGGTTATTCACATGAAAAACCCTAGAAATAATACGGTATCCCTAGAATTGACGGCTTAACAATTTCATTACTCGCGTGATGCGAGCCAGGCACTTGCGCTTTCGGCGCCGGTAGTCTGGCGACCGCCATTAAAAACAACGCCGCCTCGATTCAATTACAAAAACAAACCACCAATACTCAAACTCATCGGCCGATTGATTGCGCCCCACAGCCTTTATCGTAGGCAAATCTTAAATAAAACATACATAAATTTAATAATAGAAATTTATGTGAGAAAAAATAAACGGGCAATTACCGTGATCGCAAACGCTAAACATGCCGCAAGCGGCGATTTAGTCACGGTCAGGCGTTGCCATGTATTTATCTTATTACAAATATCCTGAGAAAACATGAGATTGTTCAACCACCGCTACAAGGTCAAGTGGAGCACCGCATTAAATGCGTTTGTCGTGGTCGCAGAGATCGTGTCAGGCGCTTGCAAATCGCGCTCATCAGGCCGTGTTTGTTCTCAAGCCATACCAAGCGCTAGCCATCAATTATTGAAATATAGCCTGCTGGTGGGCGCGCTGACACTGGCCTTTTACGCCAGGCCATTAGCCGCCAATCCAAGCGGCTTTCATTCAGTTTATGGCCAAACAGAAGTGTCGGTATCCGGCAATACCACCTTGGTGCAACAAAGCTCTGACAAAGCCATTGTCAATTGGGACAGTTTTAATATTAATGCCAATGAACATGTCTCGATTATCCAGCCGCAGGGCGGCATCGCCTTGTATCGCGTCATTGGCCAGGATGCCTCGCGCATTCTGGGCTCATTGTCCGCGACCGGCAGTTTATTTCTGGTGAATCAAAATGGTATTTACTTTGGCCGCAACGCCCAAGTGGATGTGGGCAGTATTGTCGCCTCTACCCTGAATATCAATGATGCAGACTTTTTAAATGCCAACTATCGCTTTAGTGGCACAAGTACTCATGCCGTTGAAAATCTGGGGATCATTAAAACACAAGACGAAGGGTACATCGTTTTGCTGGCCAATACCGTCAGCAACGACGGCCATCTGACCGCGCAACAGGGCAGTGTTGCGCTGGCGGCAGGCAATGAGGCCTATCTGGACTTTTTTGGTAACGGCCTGGTCAAGACCAAGCTGACGGGCGATGCGGTGCATGCAGCGGTCAATCAGTCAGGGACGATTCAAGCCGATGGTGGCAATGTGCAGTTGGCGACGAGTGCACGTGCCGCTGCTATTAATATGCAGGGTGTTATTCAGGCGAATAGCTTGGCCGAAAGAGATGGCAGCATCGTGCTGGAAGGCGGCGACCACGCACAAGTGGCCGTTGGCGGTGAAATGCATGCAAACGGCGCGCAAGGCGGGACAATCGCCGTCACCGGCGAACAGGTTGCGTTGTTCAATGGCACGCACATCGATGTCTCAGGGACAAAAGCGGGCGGCCATCTGTTTATCGGCGGTGGCTTCCAGGGAAAGCAAGCGGATTTGTACAATGCGCGCACCACGTTTGTTGGCGAGCAGGTGACATTGAATGCCAGTGCGGGCGACATCGGTTCAGGTGGTCAGGTGGTGGTGTGGGCAGATGGCTCAACAAAGTTTTTCGGCAACATCATCGCCACCGGCGGCCATTTACAAGGGGCTGGCGGCTTTGCCGAGGTTTCCGGCAAGCAATCTCTGCACTTTGCCGGTCATGTTGATGTCGGCGCGACCAATGGTAAGGCAGGGACCTTATTACTCGATCCAACCAATATCAATTTAGTGAGCGGTGCAAGCGCAAATACCACGGGCTTTAATGCTGGCGTAGACCAGACCGAGGCGTATACCGATGACTCTGGCCTCGATTCCACGTTTAATGTCGCGGCTGGTGGTAGCTTCGCCGGAGTTGCTGCAGGCTCCACCATCGTGCTGCAGGCAACCAATAATATCAACGTCAATGCCCTATTTGATGTCAATACCGCCACCGGCAAGTCAAATGTTAACCTGGAAATGTACGCGGGCAATCACATCACCATCGCCCCTGGAGCAAGTATGAATGCCTCTGCGTCTGGCACGCTGACCTTAATGGCGGACACAAGCGCAGGAAACACGCATGATGGCGCGGGCGACTTGATCATAAATGGCAACATCAAATATGGTAGTGGCGCCTTGACCTTGTATGGAGCCAATATCAAAAGTACCAATAACGCCAATATCCTGGCGGGATTTCATCTGACGCAAGGCGGCACCATAGGCGCACTCTCGGCGACGACGGCAAGCACCGGCAGTTTTAACCTTGGTAGTGGATCCATCACTAGCGTGCTCGCTGGGGCAAATGCGAACCATGGTGGCAGCGTGACCATTAATGCTGGGGCTATTGTGGTCAACGCGATCAACACCTCGGGATCGCTCTCTAATACCAATACCGTGACACAAAATGGCGGCAACGCGGGCAATCTGTCCTTAACCGCGACCAATGGCAGTGTATCTGTGAGTAACTTGAGCGCAAATGGCTCCAATGCCTATGGCGCAGCGCCAGGCAAAGCCGGCAATATCAGCATCAGCGCGACGAACGGCATCACAACCTCCAGCATCTCTATGCTAGGGGGCAATGCATTGGCCAGCAGCGGAGTGCCTTCAAACACCCTGGCTGGCGGTAGCGCCGCTAGCCTGACCATTAGCAACACCACCGCTGGCAATGTCTCGCTGGGCGCGGTGAGCAATCAGGCAGGTGCGAATGGCATCGCCAGCACAGGCAGCCCGAGTGCGGGCAGTGTGACTGTTTCTAATACCGTGGGCAATGTCACGGTCACCTCCATCAATACTGCTGGCAATATCAACACGGTCGGCGGCAATGTCTCCGTCACCGCCACGGGCGCGGTCAATATCGCCACCATCAATACCAGCGGCGGCACTGCAGTGAACATTGCAGGCCCGAAAAACGCAGGCACCATCACCTTGTCTGGCAGCGCCATCACCACCACCCAGCTCACGGCCACAGGCGGCACGGGTGGCGCCGTGACCTTGAATGGCAGTGCCTATGCCGATGGTGTGAGCAGCGCAATCACCGCCTTGAGTGGCAACGCTGGCAGCAGTGGGACCGGGGGTGCCATTACTTTTAATGGCACGCTGAACTCGGCATCCGCAAACTACAGCGATCTCACTTTAAATACTAACGGCAAAACGGTGTTTACCCAAAATGTAGGCACACTCAAACAACTCAACGCTTTAACAACAGACGCACTTGGCAGCACCGAGGTCAATGGTGTCAACTTTGTCACGACCTTAAAAGATCAAACTTACAACGATGCCTTAACAGTAAAGACCGTGGGCCCGACCTTCAGGACCACCGCCAACGGCAACGTTTTTATCAATGGCACCCTGAACTCCAATAGCACGGCCTGCTGTGTGACGGTTAACTTTAACGTCGGGGGCGGCATATACCTGAACTCAGCGGTGGGGAATGTGTCGCAGCTTTACTCACTGAACACCGGCAGCATGGGCACGACCTATATCGCGAACGGGTTAGCGATCAAAACACAGTTAGCGCAAACCTATGGCAACAATGTCATCTTTGCAGGCGATGCCAGTATATCCTCAGCCCAAGGCGGTGCAATCACCTTTGCAAATACGGTCACTTCGCCTGGTACACTGACGGTCTCAAGCCAGGCAGGCAGCTTCAGCGCAACCAATACCAATAACGACTTTAATAGCATCAATTTCACCACGGCTGGCAATGTCAATGTATACGATAAAAACGCACTCAGCCTCAGTGCCGCCGCCGCTAACGGCTACTTTCGTGTCAACACGGTCAACGACCTCAATGTGATCGGCGATATTCGTACCATCAATAGTAGTTTTGACACCAGCTTAACCTCCGGCAATGGCAATATCGTGCTGGCAGCCAACCTGATTGCCAATAAAAATTCGTCTATCAATTTAAACAGTACAAACCTCATTCGTAATGCCGGAAACATCACCACCAATGGCGGCAATGTCAGCATCGTCGCCCAAAACCAAGTGAGTTTTCTGGGCAGCATCAGCACTTCAGGCACACTTGACACGACAACCGGTGTCTCTGCAGACGGCGGTCACGTCCACATTGACGCACAAGATATCAATCTCGCCGCCATCACAACCAAGTCCAACACATCATCAGCCACCTTGGCTGGTGTTAAAGCGGGCGACAGCGGCAACGTGACCATCAATGCCACGGGCATGGTGGTGACTGGCGCAATCAATACTGCGGGCGCCAACACCGCCTCTGACAATTCCACGGTTGGCAAGGGCGGCGCAGTGACGATCAATGCCATCAATGGCGTCAGCCTGGGGGCGATTACCAGCGGCGGCGGCGCAGCAAACGGCCTCTCGTCAATCACACAAAATGGGGGCGATGTCTCAATCAGCAATCATGGCACAGGGGCTATCTCACTGAGCACTGTCAATACAGCCAATAGCACAGGTACATCCAACAACTACACCGCAGTCAGGTCAGGCAATGTGTCTATAGTGAATACGGCAGGCGATATTACCCTGACAGGCGCAACCACCGCCTACGGCGGGAAAAACGCGGCTGGCGGCGATGTCTCTATTCAGGCATCAGGCATTATCATCGCAAACAGCATCAATAGTGCAGGTGCCACCGTGACAGATGGCAGCGGCATGCGTGGTGGCAATATCACGCTGAGCGCAGGCAATAAAATTACCGTATCCTCGCTGTCGGCGAACGGTAGTCAAGCGAATGGGGCTGACGGCAACGGCGGGCTGGGCGGGAGTATTGTGGTGTCTGCAGCGCAAATCTACGGCACCACGATGAGGACCTACGGTGGCAATGCCACCGGCACGGGCGCCGGGGGGAATGGCGGTGACATCACTGTCAACGGTGATTTTTTTATCAGTTCCAATACCGATATCAATAGCAATGCTGGCACCGGCGCAATATCGGCGACAGCTGGGCTGATTAGCATTCATGGTGATATCAACACCGCTAACGCAAATAACTATCAACTCGCTTTTAATACCAGCGGCATCATCAATATTGACGGCTCGATTGGCAATTTGGACCCCATATACAGACTGACGACCAATACAGGTTCGATGTTAAATCTCGGTGGAGAGACGTTTTATGTGGATGGGTTAGTGGCTTTAAATGGCGGCCTGACCCTCAGCGCGCCTACCGTGGAGGTAAGTACATTTGGGATTGACCATTTCACGGTCAGCGGTGTGGTCGACGCAAAAAATACTGTGGTCAATGCCAATGTCGGTGCCAGATCATTCACTGCTAACAACCTACAAAATGATTTTAAAGAGGTTAATTTTACCAACGCGGGCACAGTCACACTCAATGATCAAAACGATTTAAATTTTTCTGCACGAAATGCTAACGCGATAACCGTTATAGCAGCGTGTAATTTACAAACCAGTGGTGAGATTACGTCAAACGCCACCAGTGGCAGCGTGCGTTTATATGCGGGTAATGATTTGAACATTGCCCATGCCGTCTCGGTGCACGGCAGCAGCAACCTTATCCTGCGCTCAGACGTTAACTATGATCCAGTGTTGGCACCGATGAATGGCGTAGGCGATACCCACATCACGGCCAACGTTTCGGCCGATAATGGCCAAATCAATGCCGGCGGCGCCAATCTGTATCAATCGCAAGGCGTCGTCAGTACGCAGGGCGGGCTGGTGGCGACCTACGCCAATAACATCAGCCTCGCCAGTTTTACCGCAGGTGGCAACGTACAGCTGACGGCACAATCTG
The DNA here is from genome assembly GCF_008015755.1 of Methylophilus sp. Taxonomy (GTDB): domain Bacteria; phylum Pseudomonadota; class Gammaproteobacteria; order Burkholderiales; family Methylophilaceae; genus Methylophilus. The sequence goes on from NZ_SSGF01000008.1 coordinate 18,942, forward strand.
GCAATATGACAGCGTCAGGTAGCGTGTCTGATGCTGCCAGCGCGTTACTTTTATCTGGTAAAGATATCCAGCTGACCGGTGAGTATGCAAGTACAGCCGTCGTCGATGCTACCGGCACCGCAGCGGTACAAGGGATTTTTCATCAAGGCCTGACGATTACCTCGACTGGCGATACCGCGCTGACTGACACCACGGTGTCTGGCCTGCTGGACATACATAGCGCGGGCCAAGCGCAGATTTTAAATAGCACACTTGAAGAGGTCACTGTGCACGCCGCCATGGACTTGAACTACCAGGCGACAGCCAGCGGCAATGTGGTGTTAACGGGCGAGCAAAATGTCACGCTCGCCGGGAGCGCTCTGAGCTGGTATGCCACCTCGCAGCAAGACCTGCGGCTGGCAGGGGATGTGATCAGCCATGCAGCCAGCGAGACGGCGATCGTACTGACGGTTGGCGGTAACGTTGAGAATATCGACAACCATGCCTTGCAGGCAGACAATGCTGGCCATTGGAAAATCTATGCAGACCATCGGCAAGACCAGCAGTTTGGGCGTGCGATCAATGCCAGTTATGATTTTATTGATTATGGAAAATCACCAGGCGACACACTGAGCAGCAACCAAAATGGGTTGATATTTAGCGAACAGCCCGAAGTCGTGATGACCTTTGCCGGCAATATCAACAAAGTCTATGACGGCAACAATCAATTACCGGCCACCCCGTATCAGCACACGACGACAGGAATTTTTAACGGCGATAGCATCACATCAGCAACGGTGGACGTGCATTACGACAGCCCGACTATCGGCTCAAAAGTCGTAGAGCTCAGCTATACGCCGATGGGGTTTGTCACGGACACTGGCAAACCGGTGTTTGGCTATCGTTACAGCGTTTTCAATCACTTATCTGGTGACATTGTTCCGCCAATCAACCATGCTGAGCCAACCACCGTCATGCCGCTCACAGACTTTTATATCAACCCTTACTTGCATCACGGGTTTACTAGCACCATTACGGCAAATGGCGCCAGTGGCGGCTACAGTCTGCAGCCGCCATTTTTTGCTGGCCGTCTCTCCTATCATGAGGACGAATTAACCAGGTTAACAAGCCGTTGGCGCCAGCAAGAAAAATAAAAGCCGGGGATTACCCGGCCTTTATTTTCAAAAATGGTTATTCCACCGTCACGCTCTTGGCGAGATTACGTGGTTTATCCACATCGGTGCCTTTGAGCAAGGCGGCGTGATAAGCCAGCAACTGTACCGGAATCGCATGCAAAATAGGCGAGAGCACACCGACATGGCGTGGCGTACGAATCACATGTACGCCCTCAGATTCTTTAAAATGGCTGTCAGCATCAGCAAACACAAATAATTCCCCGCCGCGCGCTTTGACTTCCTGCATGTTGGATTTTACTTTTTCCAGCAGGGCATCGTTAGGCGCAATCACCACCACCGGCATGTTGCTGTCGACCAGGGCCAATGGGCCATGCTTTAACTCGCCAGCCGGATAGGCTTCGGCGTGAATATAAGAGATTTCTTTGAGCTTGAGCGCCCCTTCCATCGCAATTGGGAAGTGGACGCCACGGCCCAGGAACAAGGCATGGTCTTTATCCCCAAAGCGATGCGCCCATTCGCGGATTTGTGGCTCGAGGTTCAAGGCAATCTGCACGCCACCTGTTAGTTGGCGCAAGTCGGATAAGTATTGCTGCTCTTGCGCTTCACTCAACAGGCCACGCGCTTTACTCAGAGTGACCGCCAACACAAACAGAGCAATCAATTGTGTAGTGAACGCCTTGGTACTGGCAACACCGATTTCAGCGCCAGCGCGGGTATAGAAAATCAGGGATGAGGCGCGTGGAATCGCACTTTCCTGCACGTTGCAAATGGCCAGGCTATGGGTATGCCCCAGTTTCTGCGCATGTTTGAGCGCTTCCATGGTATCCAGCGTTTCGCCCGATTGTGAAATCGTCACAATCAGCTGCTTAGGATTGGGTACTGATTCACGGTAACGGTATTCACTGGCGATTTCTACCGAGGTCGGAATTTTTGCGATGCTTTCCAGCCAGTATTTGGCGGTGAGCCCGGCATAGTAACTGGTGCCTGCGGCCAGAATCAGCACGCTATCCACTTGCGCAAAGACTGCCGCGGCAGATTGACCAAACAATTCGCTTCTGAACGCGCCATCGTCAATCAGCGCCTCAATCGTATCGCTAATCGCGCGCGGTTGCTCATGAATTTCTTTTTGCATAAAGTGGCTGTAAGGGCCGAGTTCCAGCGAAGCCAGCGACACATCACTCATATGCACTTGACGCTGTGCGACTTCACCTTGCTTATCGACGATGACGACGGCATCGGTTTGCAGCGTCGCCACATCGCCATCTTCGAGGTAGATCACTTTACGCGTGGCAGACAGCACAGCTGACACATCAGACGCGACAAAATTTTCGCCTTCACCCAGGCCAATCAGCAATGGACAACCGAGGCGTGCAACGACCATTTGCTGTGGTTGATCCAGCGCAATCACGCTGATGGCATAGGCGCCAGTTAATTCTGCAATGGCTTGTTTCACTGCGGTGAACAAGTCACGGCTTTGCTGATAATAGTAATGCACCAGATGCGCAATGACTTCGGTATCGGTTTGTGAATAAAACTGATAGCCGAGCGCTTTCAAGCGATCACGTTGTTCGTCGTGGTTTTCGATAATCCCGTTATGCACGACTGCAATCTGTGCATTGTCCTGCGCCGGCGACACATGCGGGTGCGCATTTTGCTCTGTGACGCCGCCGTGCGTGGCCCAACGTGTATGGCCAATGCCAACCTGGCTATGCATGCCTTCTGCTTTGAGTTGCAACTCTGACACGCGGCCAACGGCGCGTGCACGCTCAATACTTTGATTGAGCACCGCAATCCCGGCCGAGTCATAGCCGCGATATTCGAGCCTGCTTAACCCCTCAATCAGGAGGGGAACAATATTTCTGTTGGAGACCGCACCGACAATGCCGCACATACGCTTATTTTTTCACCTTTTGTGGACGTTTCCATCCTTGAATTGACCTTTGTTCGCGTGCGCGGCAGAGCGTTAAGCTCTCTGCCGGCACATCTTTGGTAATGGTTGAGCCTGCGGCAATCGTTGCACCACGGCCTACAGTCAATGGCGCCACTAATTGTGTATCCGAGCCAACAAACACATTATCTTCAATGATGGTTTTATGTTTGTTCGCCCCATCATAATTACAAGTGATGGTGCCTGCGCCGATATTCACGTTTGCGCCAATGCTGGCATCACCCACATAGCTTAAATGATTGACCTTGCTGCCATGCCCAAGCGTGGCATTTTTAATTTCAACAAAATTACCCACGTGCGTCTCTGCCGCCAGTTGGGTGCCTGGGCGCAAACGTGCAAACGGGCCGATTTTACTGCCTGGGCCGACCCTGGCATCATCAATATGCGTAAACGCCGCCAGGCGCGTGCCTTTGGCAATCACTGCATTTTTGATCACACAATGCGGGCCAATCTCTACATCGTCCTCCAGCGTCACATCGCCTTCAAACACGCAGTTCACATCGATCAAAACATCGCGGCCACAAGTCAGTGTGCCGCGGATATCAATCCGCTGCGCATCCAGCAAAGTCACGCCTTGAGTCATCAACACGGTTGCCTGTCGCAACTGATACTCACGCTCGATCTGTTGTAAGTCTAGCTTGGAATTAATCCCTGTCACCGACCAGGCATCGGCGACAACATGAGGCAACACCGCACTACCTTCATTCACTGATAGCGCGATAATATCGGTTAAATAATATTCCTGTTGGGCATTCTGGTTGCTGATCTTGGCTAGCCAGGATTTGAGCTGCGCATTTGGCATCGCCATGATGCCGGTATTCACTTCTTGTATGGTGCGCTGGGCTGCGCTGGCATCTTTATGCTCGACAATCGCCACCACTTCATTATGGTCGTTGCGCACGATGCGGCCATAACCCGTTGGGTCTTGTTTGATAAACGTTTGTACCACCAGATGCTGATCTGCCTGCGCCAGCATCTCGCGACAAGCCGCCACATCGACCAATGGCACATCGCCTAACAGAATGAGTGTTTTACCTTGATCGGGCAGGGTAGGCAGGGCTTGTTGTACCGCGTGTCCGGTGCCGAGTTGCTCCGCTTGCAATACCCATTGCAAGTCATCCCCCGGCGTCTGTTGTTGTACTTGTTCGCCCCCAAAACCATATACCACGGTGATGGTTTGTGGATTCAGCAGGCGTGCCGCGGCAATCACATGGTGCAGAATAGGCTTGCCACCCACCGCATGCAACACCTTAGGCAGGTCCGATCGCATGCGTGTGCCTTTACCCGCTGCGAGAATTACAATATTCAAATCAGTCATGCTGTTATTTTAGCGCAGAAACAAAAAAGGCGGCTCGAAAGCCGCCTGTTTTATTGCCAGACTCCACAGGAATCTAGTGCACAGATTTACGCAATTTCTGGATTGCCTGGATTTGTGCGATCGCTTCTGCCAATTCAGCCTGCGCAGCGGCGTAATCGATCTCTGAAGAACGGTTACGCAATGCTTCTTCTGCGGCTTCTTTCGCGGCGATGGCTTTTGCTTCATCAAGATCCTGGCCACGAATCGCTGTGTCCGCCAGCACTGTCACCAGTCCTGGTTGTACTTCCAGCATGCCGCCAGAAATATAAATCACAGTTTCTTCTTGCTGGGCAGTTTGCTTGATACGCAATGCGCCTGGCTTGATGGTGGTAATCATCGGTGCGTGATGTGGATAAATACCCACTTCACCTGCGCCAGCTGGTGCAACCACAAACTCGGCTTCACCAGAGAAGATGGACTCTTCGGCACTCACAACATCGATATGCACTGTATTTGCCATAATGTTCTCTTTTCTATGTCACTGAAAATTGATCATGCAGGCAAAGTTAAAACGATGCCCGCATCATCACGATTAGTTCAGTGTTTTAGCCTTTTCAACGGCTTCTTCAATGCCACCGACCATGTAGAACGCTTGTTCTGGCAAGTGATCGTATTCACCAGCCACAATCGCTTTAAAGCCTTTGATGGTTTCTTTCAGTGGCACGTATTTGCCTGGCGCGCCAGTAAACACTTCAGCCACGTGGAAAGGTTGTGACAGGAAACGTTGGATTTTACGTGCACGGCCTACGGCCAGCTTGTCTTCTGGAGACAGTTCGTCCATACCCAGAATCGCGATAATGTCACGCAACTCTTTATAACGTTGCAGCGTTTGTTGTACTGAGCGTGCAACGGCGTAGTGCTCTTCGCCAACTACCAATGGATCCAGCTGACGTGAAGTAGAGTCCAGTGGGTCAACCGCTGGGTAGATACCCAAAGAGGCGATGTCACGTGACAACACAACAGTAGAGTCCAAGTGTTGGAAAGTCGTTGCTGGTGATGGGTCAGTCAAGTCATCCGCTGGTACGTAAACGGCTTGGATAGATGTAATAGAACCCACTTTAGTCGAAGTAATACGCTCTTGCAGACGGCCCATTTCATCAGCCAGAGTAGGTTGGTAACCCACCGCTGAAGGCATACGGCCCAGCAACGCAGATACTTCTGTACCAGCCAAAGTGTAACGGTAGATGTTGTCCACGAAGAACAACACGTCACGGCCTTCGTCACGGAATTTTTCTGCCATGGTCAAGCCAGACAGTGCAACGCGCAGACGGTTGCCTGGAGGTTCGTTCATCTGACCGAACACCATCGCTACTTTGGACTCTTTCATGTTGTCCAGCTTGATTACGCCTGCATCTGCCATTTCGTGATAGAAGTCGTTACCTTCACGGGTACGCTCACCCACACCAGCAAACACGGACAAACCAGAGTGCTGTTTAGCGATGTTGTTAATCAATTCCAGCATGTTCACGGTTTTACCTACACCCGCACCGCCGAACAAACCAACTTTACCGCCTTTAGCAAACGGGCAAACCAGGTCAATCACCTTGATACCAGTTTCCAACAGGTCAACAGAAGGTGACAAGTCTTCGAAAGCAGGGGCTTTCTGGTGGATAGAACGGAATTCTGTAGAGTCGATAGGACCGACTTCATCGATTGGGCGACCCAATACGTCCATGATACGGCCCAAAGTGCCTTCACCCACTGGCACAGAAATCGCTGAGCCTGTGTTTCTGAATGCGGTACCACGTGCCAGACCATCAGAAGAACCCATGGCAATGGTACGGACCACGCCGTCACCCAATTGCTGTTGTACTTCCAGTGTCAAACCGGCTTCTGCATTGGTGTCTGTTGCATCAATAATCAATGCATCGAATACTTTAGGCATTTGATCGCGTGGAAATTCCACGTCAACCACAGCGCCAATACACTGCACTACTTTACCTGTTACTGCTTGATTTGCCTTTGCCATTTTCTTTTCCTAACTGTATGAGTCAGATCTAATTGAATTCTTTCACTAGCGCTTAAACGATATGCTTTAAGACGCTCGCCTTAGGACGAAACCGCTGCTGCGCCACCGACGATTTCTGAAATCTCTTTGGTAATCGCCGCCTGACGGGCTTTGTTATAAACCAATTTCAGCTCACCAATGACGCTCTTCGCGTTATCGGAAGCAGATTTCATCGCTACCATACGGGCAGATTGCTCAGACGCCATGTTTTCAGCCACTGCGTTGTAAATCAGTGACTCTATATAACGTGTCATCAATTCATCCACCACTGGTTTAGCTTCAGGCTCATAGATGTAATCCCAATGGCCGTTCGGGCTACCCAGTTGCTCACCGGTCAATGGCAACAGTTGTTGCATGGTCGGTTCTTGCTTCATGGTATTAATGAATTTGGTATAGCAGATGTAAAGCTGATCAATTTCACCGGCAATGTACGCGTCCAGCATGACCTTGATGGTGCCGATCAACTTTTCCAGATGCGGAGTATCGCCCAAACCAGTGATATGTGATTGCACCTTGGCGCCAATGCGGTTCATAAAGCCGTAGCCTTTGTTACCGATCGCGCTGACGCTGATGCCTTTGCCTTCAGCTTCCCAGGCTTTCATCTGGTTTAATGACAAACGCAATACGTTGGTGTTTAAACCACCGCACAGGCCTTTGTCTGAGCTGACCACAATCAGACCCACATTTTTCACCACGTCACGTTTGATTAAAAACGGATGACGATACTCTGATTGTGCAAAGGAGAGGTGAGCCGCCACGTTACGGATTTTATCCGCATAGGGGCGGGAAGCACGCATTCTGTCCTGCGCTTTACGCATTTTAGAAGCAGCCACCATCTCCATCGCCTTGGTGATCTTGCGTGTATTTTCTACACTCTTGATCTTGGTTCTAATCTCTTTACTACCTGCCATATTAGGTTCCTAAGTCGAAGTGTCAGAGATTAATAAGCGTTGGTTGCTTTGAAATCTTGAATCGCAGCTTCCAATGCCTTCTCGTTGTCACCGCTCAGATCTTTGCTGGACTCGATAGCATCGATGATGTTCTTGTACTTGGAGTTCAAGAAACCATGCAATGCATTTTCAAATGCCAATACCTTGTTGGTTGGCACGTCATCAAAGAAACCTTTGTTAGCTGCAAACAAGCTCACGCCCATGTTTGCCACGTTCAATGGCGCGTATTGTGCCTGTTTCATCAACTCGGTAAACATACGACCGCGGTCCAGTTGTTTACGGGTCGCTTCGTCCAGATCAGAAGCAAACTGCGCAAACGCAGCCAGTTCACGATACTGCGCCAAAGCCAGACGTACACCACCACCCAGTTTTTTGATGATTTTGGTTTGTGCAGCACCACCCACGCGTGATACTGAAATACCGGCGTTAATCGCAGGACGTACACCCGCGTTAAACAAGTCAGTTTCCAAGAAGATCTGACCATCGGTAATCGAAATCACGTTGGTTGGAACGAATGCAGACACGTCACCGGCTTGTGTTTCAATCACTGGCAATGCAGTCAATGAACCTGTTTTACCTTTCACTTCACCGTTAGTGAATTTTTCAACATACTCTTCGTTCACGCGAGCAGCACGCTCTAACAAACGTGAGTGGATGTAGAACACGTCACCTGGGTAAGCTTCGCGGCCTGGTGGGCGGCGCAGCAACAGAGAAATCTGACGGTAAGCAACCGCTTGTTTGGACAAGTCATCGTAAACGATCAATGCATCTTGGCCACGGTCACGGAAGTATTCACCCATGGTACAACCGGCATAAGGTGCCAGGAATTGCAGGGCAGCAGAATCAGACGCTGAAGCAGCCACGATAATGGTGTAAGCCATCGCGCCGTGCTCTTCCAACTTACGTACTACGTTGGCAATGGTAGAAGCCTTTTGGCCAACCGCAACGTAGATACAAGTCATGTTCTGACCTTTTTGGTTGATAATCGCATCAACCGCTACAGCCGTTTTACCCGTTTGACGGTCACCAATGATCAACTCACGTTGACCACGGCCAACCGGTACCATAGAGTCGATAGACTTCAGGCCAGTTTGCACAGGTTGAGACACGGATTTACGTGCAATCACACCTGGCGCAATTTTTTCAATTTTGTCTGTCAGCTTGGCGTTGACTGGACCTTTGCCATCGATAGGCTGACCCAATGCGTTCACCACGCGACCAATCAGTTCAGGACCGACTGGCACTTCCAGAATACGGCCGGTACATTTACAGGTATCGCCTTCTGTAATGTGTTCGTAGTCACCCAAAACCACAGCACCGACGGAGTCACGCTCCAGGTTCAATGCCAGACCGAAAGTGTTGCCTGGAAACTCAATCATCTCGCCGGACATCACGTTAGACAGCCCATGGATACGCACAATGCCGTCTGTTACGGAAATCACGGTACCCTGTGTACGGGCTTCCGCAGAAGTAGAGAAGTTTTCCAAACGGCTCTTAATGAGCTCGCTAATCTCTGATGTAGATAACTGCATTTAATTCTCCTATGCCTTATGCTGTGAGCGTATAGGCTAAATTTTGTAACTGACCTTGGACAGACGCGTCGATAACGGTGTCGCCAACAATAATTTTGATGCCGCCGATGATTTCCGGATCTACGGAAACGCTTGCTTCAATTTTCTTGCCGAACTTAGCTTCCAGACGTTTCACCAAATCTTTAGTTTGTGTCGCTGTCAGTTTGGCAGCTGCAATGATTTGAGCGTCCAAGGTGCCTTCGTCTTGCGCTTTTAAAGCCTCAAAAGCTTCAGCAATGGCAGGCAATAAGGATAAACGGCCATATTCAACCAAAATTTTGATCAAATTTTGCCCTTGTTCGTTGAGCTTGTCGCCACAGACCTTGAGGAATGCGGCTTCAACATCAGCGGCATTCAGTTTAGGGTCATCAATCAGGGTTTTCATTTGGTCATTTGCCGCGACTGCCGCAGCCAATGCCAACATTTCAGACCATGCTGCTAAAGCCTTGTTTTCTTTGCCGAGCTTGTAAGCAGCGACAGCATAAGGCCTTGCAATGGTTGAGAGTTCAGCCATGTTTTATCCCTTTTACCTTATAGTTCCGCAGCGAGTTTAGCCAACATTTCGCTGTGTGCTTTGGCGTCAATCTCTTTACGCAGGATTTTTTCTGCACCGGCCACGGCCAATGTCGAAACCTGTGCACGCAGACCTTCTTTGGCACGGTTCACTTCCTGATCGATTTCAGCTTTGGCACCGGCAATAATGCGATCACCTTCAGCTTTGGCGTTACCCTTGGCTTCATCAATGATTTGAGCGGCGCGTTTTTCGGCTTGCCCAATGATCTCACTTGCCTTTTGTTTGGCCTCGTTCAGTGTGGTTTCAGATTTTTTGGCAGCCACTTCCAGGGCACTTTTCCCTTCTTGGGCAGCAGCCAAACCATCTGCGATTTCCTTTTGGCGTGTTTCAATCGCTTTTAACAGCGGTGGCCAAACGAATTTCACCGTGAACCAGATCAACACTGCAAATGCGATAGCTTGCGCGATGAGTGTGAAATTAATATTCATTTTGGATCCATCATACTGATTGGTTGAAAGGTTTAAGTCACACTTAAACCCTACCGGGCGGAGATTACCGAGTAAAAATTACTTAGCAACAACGCTCAACAATGGGTTTGCAAATGCAAACATCATTGCCAGACCAACACCGATAATGAAAGATGCGTCGATCAGACCCAACAGCAGGAACACTTTACCTTGCAGGGCTGGGATCATTTCTGGTTGACGAGCTGCGCCTTCCAGGAAACTTGCACACATGATACCAATACCGATACAAGCGCCAGCGGCACCCAAACCAATGATCAAACCAATACCAACGCCTGTGTAGGCTTGAATCAATGCTAATGCTTCCATTTAATACCCTCTCTTATAAAGAATTAAAACAACGACAAAGTTAAAAACTAGTGCGACTCATGCGCCATGGCCAAATACACCACAGTCAGCATCATGAAAATAAACGCTTGCAATGCCACAATCAGGATGTGGAAGATAGACCAGCCAGCTCCCAGAATGGCACCAAACACGGTTCCGGTCAGGCCGGTGGCTGCCCACATACCCAACAGCAAGAAGATGATTTCACCGGCGTACATGTTACCGAACAGACGCAATGAGTGAGAAAGTGGTTTTGAAACGTATTCAATCAGGTTGAACAGGAAGTTGGCAGGCCACACCAGCGGATTGCTGCCGAATGGGGCACAGAACAGTTCATGAATCCAGCCACCCAAGCCTTTAGCTTTGATTGAAAAGTAAATCATCAAGAACCACACAGCCAATGCTAAAGCAAAGGTGGTGTTGATATCAGAAGTCGGGACGATACGCCATTTTGCGTGCTCGCCACCGAAGAATGAGACGATACCCGCGATCCAGTCGACTGGCAGGAAGTCCATAGAGTTCATGGCCAACACCCAGATAAACACAGTCAGGGCAGTCGGGGCGATAAATGAATGACGGTCACCGTGGAAAATGTTTTTGACTTGGTCATCAACAAAACCAAATACTAACTCAACAAAAGCCTGGCGCTTGGTTGGCACGCCTGCGGTCGCACCACGTGCCACCCACCAGATCAAGCCCATCACCAGCAGGCCGAGCACCACAGAAGTAAACAAGGTGTCGTAGTGCAACACCCAGAAACCTTCAGAGGCAGTATTGCCGTTCACACCCTGGGCATTAAAGCTCAAATGGTGCGCGATATATTCAGAAGGGGTGAGTTCTACGTTTTGTGCGTGTTCGGTTGTCATATTTTCAAACTAATTTTAAATTAACGTGTCTACACATCTACTTGTGATTTTGCCAGTGCGGCGCCTGAAAAAAGTGCCGCTGCTGCCAAGCCAGCGATCAGTGCGAAAGGCACCAATGCCTGATACAGCTTGAAAACCACAAACAGGATAATCGCGATGATGACTATTTTTACTGCTTCAGCCTTGAGTAAATTGAGCAAAACTGCTGTCGGGTCTGTTTTTTCACGGCCTTTTTCTGCGATTCTTGTTGCAAACCATGCACCAATCACCACAGAAACACCACCCATCAAAGCGGATAATGCCGCTGGTAAACCACCTACAGCATAAGCAATCAATGTGACAGCGGTTGTCGCCATCACCTGCCAACGCAACATATTGCTATAGAGCGACATGCCTGCCGCAGTGTTTTGTTGACCACTCATGGGGTTTACCCGCTAAAATTCAAGACAAAATACACCAAAGACGCGAGATTTTGAATTATTCACTCGCCGAAGTCAAGCACCAAACAGTCGTTAACTGACTGAATGTGCTGGAAAAATCTGGTTTCTGGTTGCTTTGATCGATTTCGCTTACGATTTCAGGCGATTATCGGTCAGTTTCGCTATCCAATCATCAAGTTGATCAAGGTTTGAAAAGCTCAGCTTTAACACACCAGCACCACTGGCTTTACTGCTGATAGAAACATCGGCCCCTAATTGCTCGCTCAGCTGATTCTGTAAAGAAGCGACATCGGGATTTACCGCCTGCTTAGCCTTTTTACCCGCCGCAGGTTCAGATTGAATCAAACGCTCAACCTCACGCACCGACAAACCCTCTTGCACGACTTTGTTGGCGAGCAAGATTTGCTGCGCGGGTTCGCTACCCACCAACGCCCTGGCATGCCCCATATCAATCTGGTTATCCAGCAACATGTCTTGCACCATCGGCGTCAGCGTTAATAAACGCAACAGGTTAGACACCGCCACCCGCGAGCGACCAACGGCTGCCGCGGCTTTTTCATGCGTCATGTCAAACTCATCAATCAAACGCTTGATGCCCATGGCTTCTTCTAACGGGTTGAGGTCTTCACGCTGGATGTTTTCAATCAAGGCCATCGCCAAAGCGGCTTCATCGGCGATTTCGCGCACTAAGACCGGCACCTCAGTGAGTCCGGCTTTTTGCGAGGCGCGCCAGCGACGTTCACCGGCAATAATTTCAAATTTGTCCGCCGCAATTTCGCGCACCAGAATAGGCTGCATGATCCCTTGTGCCGCGATCGAGTCTGCCAGCGTCTGCAGTGCCTCTTCGTTCATATAAGAGCGTGGCTGATATTTACCCGGCTGCAACTGACCAACGGGGAGGGTGCGCAAGCTATCTGATTGGGTGATCGTTTCCGTATCGCCTGATAACAATGCGTCTAGTCCGCGTCCAAGTCCTTTGGGCTTCACCATACTGCTACTTCCTTGTAATGAGTCTTAAAAGTGTCGATTTTCGACGATTAATTTTTCTGGATAATTTCTTGTGCCAACTCGAGGTAAGCTTGCGCACCCTTGGACGAGCGATCGTATAACAATACCGGCATGCCATAACTGGGCGCTTCTGCCAGCCGCACATTGCGCGGCACGATGGTTTGATACACCTTTTTGCCAAAATGGCTCACCAGTTGTGCCGATACCTGCTGTGCCAGCATATTGCGATTATCAAACATGGTCCGCAGCAAGCCTTCTATCTCAAGCACCGGGTTTAAGTGAGCGCGCACTTTCTTCACAGTATTGACCAGATCTGATAACCCCTCGAGTGCATAGTACTCACACTGCATGGGAATCATCACCGAATGCGCGGCTGTTAGCGCATTCACTGTCACCAGGTTGAGCGAAGGCGGGCAATCCAATAACACATAGTCATAGGCATCATCCCCCAGCTTGAGAATGGCATTTTTCAAACGCGTTTCACGTGCCATCTCGTTCACCAACTCCACCTCAGCGCCGGCCAGGTCACGGTTAGACGGCGCAACATCAAACTTGGCCGCCTCCGCATGTATCACCACCTCTTGCATGGTTTTATTACCAATCAGCACTTGGTAAATACTGTCTTTTAAATGTGTCTTATCAATGCCACTACCGGTGCTGGCGTTGCCCTGCGGATCCAAATCTACCAACAACACTTTTTTGCCGTGTTCGGCCAGGCTAGCCGCCAGATTGACGCAAGTAGTCGTTTTGCCAACGCCACCTTTTTGGTTGGTGATTGCGATTATTTTCATTATGTATTCTCAAACACAATTAAATGCCGTTCTGCCTGCAGGTGTGGCACCTGCAAACGGATGACCTCTTTAGGAAACACGCCCGCTTGCTGTAACTCATCGGTTGGCACCACCCCCTTCATTGCCAACCAGCGGCCATGCGGCGCGATCAAATGCGTAGTCAACTGCTTAAACAAAGCAATATCGGAAAAAGCACGCGAGATCACCTGCGTAAAAGGCGAGGGTGGTTGATAAGCCTCCACGCGGCCGTGCACCACCTGTGCATTTGACAAACCCAACTCCGCCTTTACCTGGCGCATAAAAATTGCTTTTTTCTGCACCGTATCAATGGTAGTCACCTGCACATCTGGTCGCGTGATCGCCACCACTAAGCCAGGTAAGCCACCACCACTGCCCACATCGAGCAAACTGCCCGACTGAATATAAGGCAACACACTCAAGCTATCGAGCAAGTGCAATACCAGCATGTCTTGCGGGTCACGCACCGCGGTCAGGTTATAAACCTTATTCCACTTTTCTAGCAACGCCAAATATGCAAGGCATTGCTCTTGCATCTCTGTAGTTACCACAGATTGTAAACCAAGCGCCTCTATACCGGCGGTTAATTGCGGCAACAAATGTATCATGCTGCTGCAATATCGCCTGATTGGCTTTGTTTTTTGTGTTTACGTTTCAGATAAACCAGTAACAAAGAAATCGTGGCTGGAGTAATGCCTTGTATACGGCTTGCCTGCCCAATCGTTTCTGGTTGTTGCGCTAACAACTTTTGTCGCGCTTCATTACTTAGCCCATGCACATCATTGTAATCAATGGCATCACCCAGCTTGATGCTTTCGCTATTTTTCTGGCGGGCAATCTCTTCATTTTGCCGGTCAATATAGCCCTGATACTTGGCGGCAATTTCCACTTGTTCCAATACATCTTCCGCCAACACTTCCGGCGCAGGCACAAGATTCAACAGTGATTGATAAGCAATTTCTGGTCGACGCAATAATTCAAACAATGAATACTCATGCTCCAACGGCTTACCAAAAATGGCCACCTGTGTTTCACGTGAAACAATGGGATGTTGACCTGCGGGCTGATCGTTGTCCGGTTGCAAAAAAGTACGCTTCAAGCGAGCCTGCTCACGCGCAACCGCTTCCTGCTTTTTACAGAAAGCCTCCCAACGTACATCATCGACCAATCCCAGCTCACGACCTTTTTGAGTCAGGCGCATGTCTGCATTATCTTCACGTAATTGCAAACGGTACTCCGCGCGACTGGTAAACATACGGTAGGGCTCATTCACTCCCGTTGTAATCAGGTCATCCACCAACACGCCAAGATAGGCTTGTTCGCGGGAAGGGCACCAGCCTTCTTTGTCTTGCGCAAACAAAGCTGCATTTGCCCCCGCCAGCAAGCCCTGCGCTGCAGCCTCTTCATAACCGGTTGTGCCATTGATCTGTCCAGCAAAAAACAAGCCACGGACGGTCTTGGTTTCGAGAGTCGACTTCAAGCCTCTTGGGTCATAGTAGTCATATTCAATGGCATATCCGGGGCGCAAAATGTGCGCATTCTCCAAACCACGAATCGAACGTACCAAGCCCAACTGAATATCAAATGGCAAACTAGTCGAAATACCGTTAGGGTAAATCTCGTGGGTGGTTAAGCCTTCAGGCTCCAGAAACACTTGGTGTGATTCTTTATCTGCAAAGCGATGAATCTTATCTTCCACCGAAGGACAATAGCGCGGCCCAACCCCCTCGATGACACCCGTGTACATGGGCGAGCGGTCAAGGCCACTTCTGATAATGTCGTGCGTTTGCTGATTGGTATGGGTAATCCAGCAAGGCAATTGCTGTGGATGTTGCGCGACATTACCCAAAAATGAAAACACCGGCACTGGCGTATCACCAGGCTGCTCAGTCATCACACTATAATCAATCGTGCGACCATCGATCCGGGGTGGGGTGCCGGTTTTTAGACGCCCAGCCGGGAGGCCAATTTCACGTAAGCGCGCAGCCAACGAGATTGCTGGCGGATCTCCGGCGCGACCTGCGCTGTAATTTTGCAAACCCACATGCACCAAGCCACCCAAAAACGTGCCTGCAGTTAGCACCACGGATTTAGCATAAAAACGCAGACCAATTTGAGTGACAACACCTGCAGCCTTGTCGCCTTGCAGAATAATGTCATCCACTGCTTGCTGAAAAAGCCACAGGTTAGGCTGGTTTTCCAAGCGGTGACGAATAGCAGCCTTATAGAGGATGCGATCAGCCTGTGCACGTGTTGCACGTACAGCAGGGCCTTTGCTTGAGTTCAAGATACGAAATTGTATGCCACCTTCATCGGTTGCGGCAGCCATGGCGCCGCCAAGTGCATCCACTTCTTTAACCAGATGACCTTTACCAATACCGCCAATAGAAGGGTTACAGGACATTTGCCCCAAGGTTTCAATGTTGTGGCTCAACAACAGTGTTTTCTGCCCCATGCGGGCAGACGCCAGCGCAGCCTCAGTACCGGCATGGCCACCACCCACCACAATGACATCGAATCGATCAGGAAAGTCCATCATAAATAATCTTGAACTGTTTGATTTAAAAAGAATTGTGATTTTAGCGTAAACTAATCAAATGGTCATTTAATTCACTACTTTGATTCATTTGTTTCATGTTTTAATACACATTTATTACGGTTTAATACAAATCAATTACAAGCAGGCCATATTTACTTAACATAAGAAGAATAGAATTTTTTTGATAACAACCAAGGAGCCTTACCCATGAAATTAAAAACAATGATTGCTGCATTCGGGGTTTTATTTTCTGTACACGCAGCGGCTGATGTAACGAATGCCGAAAAACTCGTCTACAAATACACCAACATTGCACACTCTGCTAACCCAATGTACGAAGCACCATCTATTACAGACGGTAAAATTTTCTTTAACCGCAAATTCAAAACACCTAGCGGTAAAGAAGCGGCTTGTGCCTCATGCCACACTAATAACCCTGCAAACGCAGGTAAAAACATGGTGACAGGTAAAGAGATTCCACCATTGGCACCTCGCGTCAATACCAAGCGCTTTACTGATATCGATAAAGTAGAAGACGAGTTCACCAAGCACTGCAATGACATCCTGGGTGCTGATTGCTCACCTTCAGAAAAAGCCAACTTTATTGCTTATCTGCTGACAGAAACCAAGCCTAGCAAATAATAAAAATGCTACGGTATGTTTGGGATCCCTTTATCAGGATCTTTCATTGGTCCTTAGTGGCGGCGTTTGGGTATGCTTTCTATACACACGCCTCCATGTGGGAGCAATTGCATCATGCGTATGCTGGTTATGTCGCAGGGTCATTGATTGTCGCTCGTATTATATGGGGGCTGATTGCTACAGGCTACGCCAGCTTTCACAGCTTTCCGTTGAACCCGGTATGGGCGGTGAAACATCTTTTTAAATTGCTCAAGGGCACCGCTAGGCATTATATTGGGCATAACCCAACCGGTTCTATTGCCATTTATGCCATGCTGGGTCTCGGCATCATTACAGTTGGCTCTGGTTGCATTGTGTTCAACAACGGCTGGGGTATGATTGATGATGAAATGAGTAAGGTACTACACCATTACGTCACCTGGGCCTGGTTAGCAGTGGTGGTCGTGCATGTATTGGGCGTGATTTTTGAAAGCTTTATTAATCACGACAATCTGATCTGGGCCATGATTACCGGCTGTAAACGGGTGTGTAGTATTGATGAGCGATTTAACCAGCGTGATACGCCATTCCCGCGAAAAAAAACCCGCTAGTGCGGGTTTTTTATTTGCCAATACAAAAGCGGCTAAAAATTTCACCCAACAAATCATCTGGCGTGAATTCACCAGTAATAGACCCCAGCGCCTCTTGTGCGCAACGCAATTCTTCGGCTACTAATTCTGCGGCATGCATTTGCAACATGGCGTGATGCAAATGTTGCTCAACTTCTTGCAATGCTTGCAAATGTCGCGCCCTCGCCATGAACACACCCTCGCCACCAGGCTGATATCCCACAATCTCTAGCAGCGTTTTTTTCAGGTTGGCAATACCATCGCCTGTCTTGGCCGATAAAAACACGTGTTGCTCATTTTCGCGTTTTTCAATGCGCGATGTTTCACGTGAAACATCTATCTTGTTATGTACCCAGACTTTTTTGATCTCTGACGGCAACTTTTGCAAAATTGCCGTTTCTTGCGCGCCAACCCCATGTTGGCTATCTACCAACAACAAAGCCACATGCGCGGTTTCAATCGCCTTCCAGGTGCGCGCAATACCCACTTGTTCTACCGTATCTTCGGTCTCTCGCAGACCAGCGGTATCAATCACATGCAGCGGCACACCTTCAATCTGGATAACACTTTTAATCGTATCCCGTGTGGTGCCTGCAATCGGTGTCACAATCGCCACCTCTTCGCCAGATAATGCATTCAGCAAACTAGACTTACCTACATTAGGCTGACCTATTAATACAACATTAATCCCTTCGCGTAATAAGACACCTTGCTTGGCCTGGTCAAAGATATGCTGTAACGTTGCTTGGTTCGCCTGCAATTTTTCGCGCACGCGCCCCTGTGTGATGAAATCAATTTCTTCTTCAGGAAAATCCAGACACGCTTCAACATACATACGCAAATCGACCAACTGTTGCAGCAAGGCCTGTATCGCTTGTGAAAACTCACCCGAGAGCGATCTTACCGCGCTGCGTGCAGCTTCTACCGTGGCGGCATTAATGAGGTCAGCAACAGCTTCTGCCTGTGCCAGGTCGAGCTTATCGTTTAAGTAGGCGCGCTGGGTAAACTCGCCAGCTTGTGCATGACGCGCACCGCATTCGATGCAACGCGCGAGCAACATTTGCATCAGCGCTGTGCCACCGTGTGCCTGCAGCTCCAGTACATCTTCGCCGGTGTAAGAGTGTGGGTTGGGGAAATAGATGGCAATGCCACGGTCAATGAGCGTGGCATCGGCTTGCAAAAACGGCAGATAAGCCGCATGGCGTGGGGCAGGGCAGTGGCCTAAAATTTGCGCAGCAATTTCTGCTGCTAACGGGCCAGACACCCTAACCACCCCAATGCCGCCCGCACCTGGTGCGGTGGCGATGGCGGCAATGGTGTCTGTTAAAGCTGGCTGATTATTTGCCATGTCCTTTTTTTGCCACAGCTTCGGCATGAATCATGCGGTTAATCGCCCATTGCTGCCAGATAGACAGAATGTTGTTCACCAGCCAATATAACACTAGGCCAGCCGGGAAGAAGAAGAAGAAAATACTGAAAGCCACTGGCATGATTTTCATCACTTTGGCTTGAATCGGGTCGGTTGGTGGCGGATTCAAAAAGGTTTGAATAATCATGGTCGCACCCATGAGCACCGGCAAGACAAAGTAGGGGTCTGTCGCTGACAAATCTTGAATCCAGCCAAAGAACGGCGCATGGCGCAACTCAACAGAGCCCAGCAATACCCAATACAATGAAATAAACACAGGAATCTGCACCAAGATAGGCAAGCAGCCGCCCATCGGGTTGATCTTCTCTGTGCGATACATTTCCATCATGGCTTGCTGCAGCTTTTGCTTATCATCACCAAATTTGTCTTTCAGCGCTTGCATACGCGGCGCGATTTCACGCAGATGCGCCATATTACGGTAGCCAGAAGCAGACAATTTAAAGAAAGCGGCCTTGATCAGAATAGTGAGCACAATGATGGCAATGCCCCAGTTTTTTACCAGGTCGTGAATATGGGTCAACAACCACATTAACGGTTTGGCAATCACGGTCAGAATCCCGTAATCAACCACATACTCCAAACCAGGGGCAGCAGCCGCTAAGTCATCTTGCACTTGCGGACCACTAAACAGTTTGGCATCGACCGTTTTGCTGCTTCCGGCGGCGATTTCACCCACAGGTAAGATAGTACCAATCGAGAAATCATGTTCACTCAATTTAGTGGTGTAGAACTTGCGCTCAGCCGACGATTGCGGCACCCAGGCACTGACAAAATAATGTTGTACCAAGCCTACCCAGCCATCTTTGGCATTAATCGACACATCTTTTTTGGCCATTTCATCAAATTTGACCTTATTGTATTTGTCTGCCTCGGTGAAATAAGCACCGCCAGTAAAAGTTGGCATCATTTTAGAGCCCTGGTTGGACTCATTATCATGAATAATCTGATAATACACAGAAGGTGAGATCGCTTTATCGCTATTGTTTTTGATCTCGTAAACAACATCGATCAAATATTGACCACGGTGAAAGCGATATACCTTATCCACAGCCACGCCATTGGTTTCTGGCGCAGTTAGACGCACTTCTAATGTGTCCTGGCCTTCTTGCAAGGTGTAATTAGTCTCAGCCGAAGTGAACATCACATAATGGGTAGGCAAACCATCACCTTTAAGACCGGTTTGCGCCACATATAATTTATCTGCACTGGCGTCACTCATCAGCTCATAAGGGCCTGAATTATCGTCGGCCTGATGTTCCAGCAAAGATAACTGACGCAAATCACCACCAACCGTATCAATCACCGCCGCATAGCGGTCTGTTTTAACCGCAATACGTGTCCCTTGACTTAATTTAAAGCCATTTTCTTGTGGTTTGTCCGCAGGCGAGGTTTGCACCGCCGCCTGTTGCACAGCTGGCGCAGGCGTATGCTGTTGTTGCCACGCATCCCACAACAACATAATTGAAAAGGAGAAAATCACGAACAGTATTAAACGGCGAGTATCCATAAGGTTTCGTTTTACAAGTCTAAGGAAGGGGATCCACACCACCGGGATGCCATGGATGGCAGCGGCCAATGCGGCGCAAAGCTAACAGGCTACCATGCCAGGCACCGTAGTGCTGTAATGCCTCAATGGCGTAGTGTGAACAGGTTGGATGGAAACGACATTGACGGCCCAGCCAGGGGCTTAACCCCCACTGGTAACATTTTACTAATGTAATCAGTATCGTTTTCATCAGAATTGTTAGGAAACGGGTGCGATTTTTTTTAGTCTAGCCAGTAATTGTGACAAATCACGTTGTATGGCCGGAAAATCATCATGCTGAAAAGCCTTGCGCACTTGTAGCACGACATCAAAGCCATGGTCGACCAGAGAGGGTTGTGCCCGCAACAATTCACGCAAGACGCGCTTCATATAATTGCGTTTAACCGCCAGCTTGGCGACTTTTTTCGACACAACCAGGCCATAACGATGATGGTCTTGCTGGTTAGGCATGATGTTGGCAAACAGCCACTCACCATAAAACCGTTTCCTGAAACTAAAAACGGATGAAAATTCATCCGTTTTTTTTAGCTTGTACAATGTCATGCATTGAGTTTCAAGCAATGCATCGTCAAGGATTACAGACCCAGACGTTTACGACCTTTGGCGCGACGAGCAGCAATCACTGCGCGGCCACCTTTGGTTTTCATGCGTACCAGAAAGCCATGGGTACGTGCACGACGGGTTTTAGATGGTTGATAGGTACGTTTCATTATTAAACTCCTGCCAATAGTGGCAATTAAACTGTCGTCCGGCAACGCTGATTAAACAGAGAATATTTGCCGATTCCAAAAACCCTTAATTAAACAGCAAATCGAGACCTTATGTCAATGATTTTTTTTATTTTATTATAGATCATGGCTGTGGATAACTCAGATTAAAACGTTTAGAATGTCAGCCATAGGTCAAGGCGACTATCGCCACACGACCACGTCTTCTGCCACTCTTCCTGGCAATTATAACGAACAAACGCAAACAGTGCCTGAAACACGGAAACGGGCTGAGTTTTTGCTGACACTTTTAAAAAAGCACTGGAGCAATGGAAAATTTTTGGGCCTATTGTTTGCTGAAGTTCGAAAAAGAGCTCTCGGCACAACAATACAATACCTGGATTAAACCCCTCAAAGCACGCGTCAATGGTGAGGCGGTGCAGATTGTCGCGCCTAATAAATTTGTCATGCAATGGGTAAAAAGCAAATTTTTTAGTCGCATTGCCACCATCGCCACCGAATTATCGCCCAGTGCGGTGGTTGAACTGATTGTCGATACTAGTGAACAAGCCGCACCCGCACCAAACCCAGCCCCGATTAAAGCCGCACCGCCTCAATCACCAGTAGAAGCAGTAGTCGCAGCAGCACAAGCTCAATCTTCAAGAGTCATTGATAAAAAACCGGTGAGTAACCGCGCGCCAGCCAAGCATCTCAGGTCTGAAAAAAGCAGTGGCCTTAATGATAGCTTTCTGTTTGATAACTATGTGACAGGCCGTGCCAACCAGTTAGCGCGGGCCGCGGCAATTCAAGTCGCAGGCAATCCTGGTCAGGCTTATAACCCCTTGTTTATTTATGGTGGCGTCGGCCTGGGTAAAACCCATTTATTGCAAGCCATCGGCAACGAACTCAAAAAAGCCAAACCAGAGGCCAATATACGTTATCTGCATGCGGAACGTTATGTCTCTGACGTGGTGAAAGCCTACGAAAACAAGGCATTTGACGAATTTAAGCAACAATATCACTCACTCGACTTGTTACTGATTGACGATATTCAGTTCTTTGCTAAAAAGACCCGCACCCAAGAAGAGTTTTTTTACGCCTTTAACAGCCTGATTGAAGAAAAAAAACAGATTGTCATCACATGCGATACGTATCCTAAAGAGATCGTTGACATGGATGAGCGCTTGCGAACGCGCTTTAGCTGGGGCCTGACAGTGGCGGTTGAACCGCCGGAACTGGAAATGCGTGTGGCCATTTTGCGCAAAAAAGCCGAAAACCTCAAAATAAACCTGCATGAAGATGTGGCTTTTTTTGTCGCCAAGCAAATCCGCTCTAGCGTCCGTGAGCTTGAAGGTGCTTTAAACCGTATTATCGCCATGGCCAACTTTACCGGCCATGCCATTGATGTGCATCTGGCCAAAGACGCTTTACGCGACCTGATTGCGGTACGCGGCCGCCAGATTACCATTGAAAACATCCAGAAAACCGTGGCTGACTACTACAAGATTAAAGTCAGCGACATGTTTAGCAAAAAACGTTCTCGTAATGTCGCCAGGCCACGTCAAGTGGCTATGTCTTTGGCGCGTGAATTAACCAATCATAGCTTCCCGGAGATCGGTGAAGCCTTTGGCGGTCGTCACCACACTACGGTGATGCACGCCTGTGAAGAAATTGAACAATTACGCCTAAATGACCAAACATTAGCAAGAGACATCGGTTTGCTAACGCAGGTCATTCGCGATTAGCTAAAAAAATTTAGCAAGACAAGCTGTGGATAAGTTGAGAATGAGGTGTGGTTAAATATTGCGTATAGACAAGATAAAATCAGTTTACAATATCAGCCACAAACCATGCATGTTTAAACCGCAATTTATGCACAAGCTAAAATGTTTGTAAGTCTTTGAATTAAATTAATTTTTAGAGTTACCCACAAAAAAGTCGTACATTACTATTAGTCTTATCTTTTATATATTGAAATAAAGTTATTAATCAGGTCAGGCCATGCAAATCAAAATCAACCGTGAGGTTTTGCTTAAACCCCTCAATAGTGTCACTGGCATCGTAGAGCGCAGACATACGCTGCCCATCCTTTCTAACCTGCTGGTGAACATCAAGCAGCAAGAAATGCATCTGACAGCCACTGATCTGGAAATGCAAATTTCACTCAAGGTCAACAGCGGCATTGAAGGCGAATTGAGTACGACGATTTCTGCTAAAAAGTTGCTGGATATCTGTCGTTCATTGCCAGATAGCGCGTCTATTGAAATGAATAACCAGGATAATCGCATCACACTCAAAGCAGGTAAAAGCCGGTTTAACCTGCAAACCTTGCCTGCGGCTGATTATCCTTTGATGAGTAAAGCCAGCGGCCAGAACATTAGTTTTAGCCTGGCGCAATCAGAGCTTAAACGCTTGCTCAAGCAGGTGGAGTTCGCCATGGCGCAACAGGATATCCGTTATTACCTGAACGGTTTGTTGCTCGAAGTAAATGGCAACCAGCTACACGTGGTAGGCACGGATGGCCATCGTTTGAGTTACACCAACACTACACTCGACCAAAGCTTTGAAAAAACAGAGGTCATTTTGCCGCGCAAAACAGTGCTGGAACTGACCAAGTTACTCGATGAGCAATCAGAAGCTCCGGTGGTGATTGATTTACTTAATGGCCAGGTGAGTTTTGAGTTTGGGGATATCCAGCTCATCAGCAAAGTGATTGATGGCAAGTTTCCGGACTACAACCGCGTGATTCCAACCGGTCACCAAAATACGTTTATGGTGAACCGGGTGGCGATTTTAAGTGCGTTGCAACGTGCTTCAATTTTGTCCAACGAAAAATATCGCAGTATTCGTATGGTGATTACAGCAGGCTTACTCAAGTTGATTAGTACTAACACTGAGCAAGAAGAAGCCGAAGAAGAAGTGGAAATCGACTACAGTCAAGTTCCTTTGGATATTGGCTTTAATGTGACGTATCTGATCGATGTGCTGAATAACCTAAGTGATGAGCAAATTGAGTTTGCCTTTGCCGATGCCAATAGCAGTTGTCTGATTACTGCTGCCAGCGATAGCAACTATAAATACGTTGTGATGCCAATGCGCATATAATGCACGCACTCGTGTTTCACGTGAAACACGCTGCAGTGACTTTTAATCTCAATTAAAGAAACTTTTGTTATGGCAGAGCCACAAGAATATAACTCAGACAGTATCAAGATTTTGGAAGGTTTGGACGCCGTACGTAAGCGTCCCGGCATGTACATTGGTGACACGTCAGATGGTTCTGGTTTGCACCATATGGTATTCGAAGTGCTCGATAATGCGATTGACGAAGCGCTGGCAGGCCACTGTGACGACATTAAAGTGATTATCCACCCGGATAACTCGATCAGTATTTCTGATAACGGCCGCGGTATTCCTACCGATATTAAAGACGACGACAAACATGAGCCTAAACGCTCTGCGGCTGAAATCGTCATGACCGAATTACATGCCGGTGGTAAGTTTGACCAAAACTCTTACAAAGTCTCTGGCGGATTGCATGGCGTCGGTGTGTCTGTGGTCAATGCCTTGTCAGACTGGCTAAAACTGAAAATTTATCGCAAAGGCAAAGTGCACCAGATGGAATTTCATCGCGGTGTGCCACAAGCGCCATTAGCGATCACCGGCACCACAGACAAAAAAGGCACAGAAGTGCACTTTCTGGCCTCGGTGGAAACATTTGTGCTGGTTGAATATCACTTTGAAATTCTGGCCAAGCGGATCCGCGAATTATCTTTTTTGAATAATGGCGTCAAAATTGAGCTGATTGATCAACGCACCGGCAAGTCTGAAAACTTTGCCTTTAGCGGAGGCATCAAAGGTTTTGTCGAGTACATGAACCGCACAAAAACCGTGCTGCATCCAAAAGTGTTTTACGCCATCAGCGAAAAAGACAATATGACGGTAGAAGTAGCGATGCAATGGAACGATAGCTACTCTGAAACCGTACAGTGTTTTACCAATAATATTCCGCAACGCGATGGTGGCACACACTTGACCGGCTTGCGTACAGCGATGACACGCACGCTGAACCAGTATATCGAGCAAAACGAATTTGCTAAAAAAGCCAAGGTTGAAACCACAGGCGACGATATGCGCGAAGGCATTACCTGCGTGTTGTCAGTCAAGGTGCCTGATCCTAAATTCTCCTCACAAACCAAAGATAAACTGGTGTCTAGCGAAGTGCAGCCAGTGGTGTCTGAGATTGTGGCAGCTAAACTGGCTGAGTTTTTAGAAGAAAATCCGGTCGATGCCAAAATTGTTTGCGGCAAGATCGTAGAAGCCGCGCGTGCACGAGAAGCTGCGCGTAAGGCGCGTGAAATTACACGTCGTAAAGGCGTGATGGATACTATGGGTCTGCCAGGCAAACTGGCTGATTGCCAGGAAAAAAATCCAGCCTTGTCTGAACTCTACCTGGTCGAGGGTGACTCAGCGGGTGGTTCAGCCAAACAAGGCCGTGACCGTAAGTTCCAGGCGATTTTGCCGCTCAAGGGTAAGATTCTCAACGTAGAAAAAGCACGTTTTGACAAACTGCTGGGCTCACAAGAAATCGCCACGCTGATCACAGCCATGGGTACCGGCATTGGCAAAGATGACTTTAACCTAGAAAAACTGCGTTATCACCGTATCATCATCATGACAGATGCGGACGTCGACGGTGCGCACATCCGTACCTTGTTGCTGACGTTTTTTTATCGCCAAATGCCAGAGTTGGTCGAAAACGGCCATATCTACATTGCGCAACCACCGCTCTATAAAGTCAAACAAGGCCGCGATGAGCGCTACCTCAAAGACGAACACGAGCTGGACGAATACCTGCTCAACTCTGCCTTGCGTGATGCCGTGCTGGTGACTAAAGAAGGCGGCGACATTCTAAAAGATGACGCCCTGACCAGTATCGCCAAACAAATGGTGCTGACAGAAGCCGTGATCCGCCGTATTGCCAACCTTTATGATGAAAGCGTGTTACGCGCGATTCAAGATTTGGGTGACCTCGATTTGAGCACAGAGTCTGCTGCCAATGCAGCCGCTGAAAAACTGCGTCCTATCCTTGGTGCCGTCGGTTCTGAAGTCATCGTTGCACAAGACACTGAAACCAGTGCTTACCGCCTCGAAGTGAACAAATACGTGCACGGTAACCTCGAAAGTTGCGTGATTGATGCTGCATTCTTAAGCAGTGGCGATTATCGCCAAATCAACCGCACCTCAAACATGGTTAACAACCTGTTAGGCGAAGGCGCATTGATCAAGCGCGGCGAAAAAGAGCAAAAAGTCAGCACCTTTAAACAGGCGCTGGACTGGTTGCTGGGCGAAGCCAAACATAACCTGAATATTCAGCGTTATAAAGGCCTGGGCGAGATGAACCCGGAACAATTGTGGGAAACCACCATGGACCCTACCGTACGTCGCTTACTCAAAGTGCAAATTGAAGATGCCATCGGCGCCGATGAAATCTTCACCACATTAATGGGCGATAACGTGGAACCACGCCGTGCATTTATCGAAAGCAATGCACTCAGCGTCAGCTCACTTGATATTTAACGAATTGTTGTAGGTTCTCACCTAAAACTTCATTTTTCTCATTTTTCTTCATAAAGGGTCCGTTAGGGCCCTTTTTTATTTCGATTAAATCAAGCAAGTGGATTGAAAAAAATCAATCCGTGAGAAAGAATGCTCATCAAGGTAAAATGTAAGAAAAGTCATAAAACCATGTCAAAAACCAACGAAGCACAAGCCAGAATAAAAATTAACAGCTTACTCATAGAGTCAGGTTGGCGCTTCTTTGATGATCAAAACATCAAGGCAAATGTAGTTCTAGAGCCGAATGTAAAACTTACCAAAACACAAATAGATGACTTTTACTAAAGACAAGCCAACCACAAGAGACCCTAGAGAACAAGAAAGACGTTTGTTATTGGATACCTATCAAACGTTTGGCTGTGATTCAGGTGAGCCAACATTCAGATATTCATTACTTGATGGTGTTCGCGATGGATTTCTGATTAACCCAATTGTGGTGGATGCCAGAACAGAAATAACAACCAAGTTAATCTCAGAACAGGGTTATGCAGTCACCATCACCAACGGTGATAATGGTCAGCAAGAACAAAGCTATGTTTCAAAAGATTTTGAGAAGAAATTTTTCTCAGAGTCTACAAACACTATCTTCTGCGAGACATTTATTAAAAACGGTCTGCGAGACCCAGTAACACAAGAGTTTGGTAAGGGAATAGTCTTTGCAGTGAGCCAAAAACATGCAGAGAAAATCACGCAATTATTAAACACGCTTGCAGATAAAGTATGGCCAGGTAAATATCAATCAGACTTTGCCGTACAGGTGACTTCAAGTATTCCAGAGGCACAGCAATTCACCATCAACTTTACCAATAACAACTTGCTTGGTTCAGCCAACTTCAATCCGCATTACAAAACTAGCAAAGCCAGAGTCTGTGTGACAGTTGGTATGATGACCACGGGTTATGACTGCCCAGATATATTAAATTTGGCGATGATGCGCCCAATCTTTTCACCCTCAGATTTTGTGCAAATCAAAGGTCGTGGCACACGCAAACATCACTTTTTAGAGCAACTATTTGATGAATCAATCAAACCACTGATTACCGAACCAGACAAAAAACAATTCAAATTATTCGATTTCTTTGCAGTCTGCGAATACTTTGAAGAAAAGTTTAACTACGATGGAGCAAATTACTAGCCCCTGAAATGGGCGGACAAGACACGCTTAATTTATATTCAGAAGCCATTACCAAAATGACCGAGAATACCCATTTGCCAGTGCTATTCAGGGATATTTTCAAAAATGCCTATTTACCCTATCGCGACCCAGAAACACTACGTGCATTTCTCAAAGAGATTAATACCTTTAGCTACGACCACTCAGAACGATTGGGCGATGCTTTTGAGTATTTGTTATCTGTGTTGGGTAGCCAAGGCGATGCTGGCCAATTCAGAACGCCACGCCACATTATTGATTTTATTGTTAAAGTGATTAACCCACAAAAACAAGAGTCAATTTTAGACCCAGCCTGTGGCACGGCGGGTTTTCTGATTTCAGCTTGGAAATATATTCTCGAAAACAACAAAACTAATAAAGCAGGCGACAAACTTAAACCAGAAGAAAGAGCAAAACTGGCCTCCAATATTCATGGTTACGATATTTCACCAGACATGGTGCGACTATCACGCGCTAATATGTACCTGCATGGCTTCACAGACCCACATATTGATGAGTACGACACTCTGACATCAGAAGACAAATGGAATGAACACTACGATGTCATTTTGGCAAACCCACCCTTTATGTCACCAAAAGGCGGTATCAAACCTCACAAGAAGTTTTCAATTGCGGCATCGCGTTCAGAGGTGCTTTTTGTTGATTACATACATGAGCACTTAACACCTACAGGACGGGCAGGCATTATCGTACCAGAAGGTATTATTTTCCAAAGTGGCACAGCTTATAGGTATCTAACAACTATTGATAAAAAAACAAAATTTGAACAAATTGCTCTTGCCTATAAGCATTTGAAGGTTGAGACTGGACTTCACCCGCTCTGCTAGACAAATCATAATGTCTAAAACAGAACGGAGTAAGTTACATGAAGGGTATCAGATACACGGACGAGTTTAAGTTCGAAGCTGTAAAGCAAATCACAGAACGCGGTCATGATGTCGCGGATGTTGCTCAACGCCTTGGCGTATCAACAAAGAGCCTTTACAAATGGCGGCATGAAATTGAGCTTCAAAAGCGCCCTGGAGTGAGCGCAGATGTTGTCGCACTAAAACAAGAAGTTGCTAGGTTGAATGCTGCGCTCAAAAGGGCTACTGAAGAGCGGGATATCCTAAAAAAGGCCGCCGTGTACTTTGCCAGCCAGCCCGAGTGAAGTACACATTTATTGACCAGCACCAATCCCAATTTAAGGTCAGCAGCATGTGTCGTGTGCTCAAAGTACACCGCAGTGGTTATTACGCATGGAAAGCTTCCCCTTTATCTCAGCGAGCCATTGATGACCAAAAGCTACTGATAGAGATTAAGCAGTCCTATGATGAGAGTTATGGCATTTAAGGGAGCCCGCGCATTCATCGAGACTTACGGGAGGCTGGTATTCGTTGTGGAGTAAAGCGAGTGGCTCGCTTGATGAGCCAAGCCAACATTAAATCCATACGTGGCTACCGTCGTCCTCGACATGTCTCAGGTAAACCATCGATAGCTTCTCCTAACAGGTTGCAACAGCAGTTTAGATTCAATCAGCCAGATGCAGCCTGGGTCACGGATATTACCTATATTCGCACATATGAGGGCTGGCTGTATCTTGCTGTGGTGATAGATCTCTACTCCCGCACTGTAGTGGGTTGGTCGATGAAGCCAACAATGGCGACTGAAATCGTCTTGGATGCTTTGTTGATGGCTGTATGGCGACGTAAACCAAAACAACCGGTCATCATTCATTCAGACCAGGGTAGCCAGTTTGGTAGCGATGACTTTGCCCGCTGGTGCAAAGACAATCGGCTTATTCCCAGCATGAGCCGTCGTGGTAATTGCTATGACAACGCCGTGGCAGAATCCTTTTTTAGTAGCTTAAAGAAGGAACGAGTGAAGCGAAAAATCTATGCATCAAGAGAGGAAGCTAAATCAGAGATATTTGAATATATCGAAGTGTTTTACAATCGAAAACGGCGTCACAGCCATCTCAATCAGCTGAGTCCAATGGAGTTTGAAAAGTTACAGATTGGAACCTGATAATCGTCTAGTAAAGCGGGTGAAGTCCAATGTGAGTAAGTTATATTACTCACAACGTTACTCACAAAAATGTTGGATGTCAAACGACGACTTTGGACAATTTTGGACATAAAAAAACCCGTAAGTCATTGATTTACGGGTTTAATCTTACTTCTTTGTACTATTACATGGTGCCGGGAGCCGGAATCGAACCGGCACGCCTTGCGGCGCTGGATTTTGAGTCCAGTGCGTCTACCAGTTCCGCCATCCCGGCATGGGATATAATGTTGGACATCTCAAAGACAGCTATTATAACCATAATTTTGATTTATGAAAACTCTAGATTTCGATTTTTACCTTCCCGCCCACTTAATTGCACAACATCCGCTGCCCAACCGTTCAGAAAGCCGCCTGCTTGAAGTCAATGCAATAGCGCAAAGCATCCGGGATAATTATTTCCGCCAGATTGCCGATCACTTTGAGGCTGGTGATGTGCTGGTCCTTAATGACACTAAGGTGATCAAAGCCAGGCTGTTTGGGCAAAAGGCTACCGGCGGCCAGATTGAGGTGATGATAGACCGCGTGCTTTCGTCGCAAGAGGCTTATGCGCAAATCAAGTCTTCGCGCTCGCCCAAAGCAGGCAGTTTGCTGCATTTATCCGGCGACTATCAGGCTGAGGTGTTAGGCAGGCATGCTGATATGTTTCATATCCGCCTGCTGGGTGATGAGTCCTGGTATGACTTTCTGGAACAATATGGCCAGTTGCCGTTGCCACCTTACATTGAACACACAGCCGATGCGGCAGATGACACGCGTTACCAAACCGTATTTGCCAAACACGCAGGCGCGGTGGCGGCACCGACGGCGGGCCTGCATTTTGATGAAGCCTTGTTACAGGCGCTCATTAATAAAGGCGTTCATGTGCGCTACGTGACATTGCATGTGGGCGCGGGGACGTTTCAACCGGTGAAAGTCGACAATATTGCCGAGCACCATATGCATAGCGAGGTTTACCATTTGCCTGAAGAGACGATTAGTACGATTTTGAATGCCCGCGCCAATGGCAAACGCGTGACGGCTGTAGGCACGACTTCGCTACGCACGCTGGAAAGCGCTGCACATGCGGGCAAGCTGTTTGCGCATCATGGCGACACCGATATTTTTATTACGCCAGGTTTTGAGTTCAAGTTGGTCGATCGACTGATCACGAACTTTCACCTGCCGAAAAGCACCTTGATGATGCTGGTTTCTGCGTTTGGCGGCTATGATTTGTTGCGCCAGGCCTATGCGCATGCGATTGATCAGTCTTACCGTTTTTTCAGTTATGGTGACGCGATGCTAATCACGCGTGCACCATCCTCGAAATCTTAAAACTTGCGCGTTAAAATACAGTCTATTAAACACCCATAAAAACAGGATGACGGAGCTATGCAATTCACCCCAAAAATATTGAGCGTACTGGCACTTTCTTGCCTGGCGTTATCAGCCCAGGCTGAGATTTTGCCTGAGGCAGAAGTCGGCGTGAAAATCCCCCTGGTTAAAAAACCAACCACACGCCCTATGGCCGTGGCTTATTTGCCCAGCAACCAACACTATTACATTGCCGATGGCGGCCTGGCGCCGATGGGCAGCGAATTCGAGGCGCCAATTTCAAAGTCTGAGGTGCACGCTTTTACCGCAGACGGTAGCTATGTCAACTCGGCCAAACCTGGCTACGACAATCGCTCGCTGTATTACAACCCAAACTCCGGCAAGCTGGAAACCATTACTTACAACATCTCCAGCGCGGTAGGTTTTTCACCCAACACTGGCATTTACAGTCTGGATGTAGGTGACAAAGGCGAGCTGCTGGAGACCTCGGGGGATGTGGCGCAGTTTAACCCTGCGTTTGGTGATGCAGGCACCATGCCCAGCTACGACCCCGTGAGCAAGCATTATTATGCCAAGCAGGACAGAGGCAACCTGGTATTTGTGGTCGATGCAAAACAGCGCGAAAAACTGCGTGAAATCAAACTCGACTTTGCCAAAGCCCAAGTCGCGCATGACGACGTCAGCGATCACTATATTGCGTTCACTGGCGTGGCTGGCAACGAGTTGGCCTTGCTGGACGTGGACCACAAAGCCGTCTTGATTTTTGACCTGAATGGCCAGTTTGTCGGCAAAAGCGCGCTGCCTGCGACCATGAAGCTACGCTCACAAAACCACTTTAATGGCTTGGGCTATACCAACGGCATGATGTTTATCTACCATGAGCCAGAAGGTGAGTTTGGCACCTATTACGGCTTTAAAGTGGTCAAATAAGGACACTCGCTGGATAAGTCACAGATAATAAAAAACCGCGCGATTGCGCGGTTTTTTATTGCATTTCAACCATTACTGGCTGGCAACATTCAGTTTGGGTGACGCAGCAAGCGGGTCATAATGCCAGTGATTGCGCCAGGCACCCACTACCAGGTTAGGGTAATCAGGCTTGCCCAGACTGCCGTTATAACGGCCTAGGGCACGGTAATAATCGCCCCGCTCAATATCCAGATAATGACGCAAAATCGTGCAGCCATAACGCAGGTTTAAGCGCATATCAAATAAATTATGCTCGTTGGTGCCGATAGACTTTACCCAAAACGGCATCACCTGCATATAACCACGGGCACCGACGCTAGACACTGCATATTTTTTAAAGCCGCTTTCGACGTGAATCAGGCCAAGCACCAATTGTGGATCCAAGCCAGCACGCGTTGCCTCATAGTGCACAGACTTCAAAAAGTCTTCACGGTATTGTGCGTCAGGTATGCGCTTAGCCAAACGGGCGGACATCTCCTGCAACCATTGTTGTGCTGAGAGCTCGTTATCAAATAACAGGCGCGGCGCGGCGAGATCGCTGACAGACTTTTGCATCAGCGCCTTGACGCTATTGGCCAAGGGCTCTTCTTTTTGGTTGCCAGCAAAAGACGGCGCTGACCAGGCACACAGGCCAGCCAGCAAGAATGCAAACAAAAAGAAGAATGCTTTTTTCATTGCGTCTATTGTAGTTAAATTCATCCCGCCAAAGGCGCCAAATAAAGGGATGAAATCCCCCTAATTACTGACAAATGAAAACCAGACTAAGTGGCTGCGCGGGCAAATTGCTGTGTTGCGCAATACTCAGGGCGTCGCCGTACTATTTGTACTGTCTCGGCGCTTGCGTTCCGGGCGCTTTGCACCTTATCCCGCTCGCGCACTTATTTCGAGTTTACACAAGTTTGTCACGCAAAAACGCCACACATTCAGTCACTTGCAAGTTTTGTGCCTCCGCATCGGTGCGGCCTTTGTATTCCACTTTACCCTCAGCCAAGCCACGGTCGCCAATCACTACACGGTGTGGAATACCCATGAGGTCGCTTTCAGCAAACATCACACCCGGGCGTTCGCCACGGTCATCCAGCAACACATCAACGCCTGCCTGCTGCAACTGGGCGTAGAGATCAAACGCCGCCTGCTTCACAGCCTCACTCTTATCGAGGCCAATCGGGCAAATCACCACGGCAAATGGCGCCATGCTTAGTGGGAACACAATGCCTTTTTCGTCATTGCCCTGCTCAATGGCCGCGCCGACAATCCGTGACACGCCTATGCCATAACAGCCCATTTCCATCACTTGCGTCTGACCATTTTCGTCCAGGTAAGTCGCCTGCATGGCCTCGGAGTATTTGGTACGCAATTGGAAAATATGACCCACTTCAATGCCGCGGCATAAATTCAAGGTGCCTTTGCCGTCCGGGCTAGCATCGCCAGTCACCACATTGCGGATATCGGCCACCACGGCTGGCTCTGGCAAATCGCGGCCAAAATTGACCCCTGCCAGGTGAAACTTAGGCTTATTGGCGCCACAAACAAAATCACTCATGAGGGCAACGGTTCTATCTGCCACCACGCGCACGTTAGCGTTGACGCCAACCGGGCCAATAAAGCCAGGTGGGCAGCTCAAGTTAGCGCGAATTTCTTCTTCGGTCGCCAGGCGGAACTCAGTGACGCCATCGACCTTGCCAAACTTCACTTCATTGAGTTGATGGTCGCCACGCAACAAGGCCAGCGTAAACACATCATCCACCATCAGTGCGACGGATTTTACGGTCTTGCTGACAGGCACCTCCAGCAACTTGGCGACGTCTTCACAGGTGGTTTGCTTGGGCGTATCCACTTCGCGCATCGTTTCAGTCGCTGCCGCACGGCTACCCGTAGCAACTGCTTCGGCCAGCTCAACGTTGGCCGCGTAATCAGACTGCTCGCAATAAGCCAGTGCGTCTTCACCGCTGTCTGCCAGCACGTGAAACTCTTGCGAGCCATCGCCACCAATCGCGCCAGAGTCAGCCTTCACTGCGCGAAACTTCAAACCCAAACGCGTAAACACATTGCTGTAAGCCGTGTGCATGGTGTTGTAGGTATTCACCAGACAATCGGCACTGGTATGAAAAGAGTACGCATCTTTCATCAAAAACTCACGCGCACGCATCACGCCAAAACGCGGGCGAATCTCGTCACGGAACTTGGTCTGAATCTGGTAAAAATTGAGTGGCAATTGTTTGTAACTGCTGATTTCTTTGCGTGCGATGTCAGTAATCACTTCTTCATGCGTGGGGCCAAAACAGAAATCACGCTCGTGACGGTCTTGAATCTTGAGCATTTGTGGGCCAAACACCGCCCAGCGGCCAGTCTCTTCCCACAGCTCTTTTGGCTGCACCGCAGGCATCAGCAATTCCAGCGCACCTGCTTTGTTCATTTCGTCGCGCACAATGTTTTCAACCTTGCGCAACACACGCAAACCCAACGGCATCCAGCTATACAAACCACTGCCCAGCTTTTTAATCAGCCCGGCACGCACCATCAGTTTGTGGCTGATCAACTCAGCGTCTGAAGGGGCTTCTTTTTGGGTAGCAATGAAAAATTGTGAGGCGCGCATAAGAATAACTTTTAATTAAAATCTGAAAGCGCGATTTTAGCCTTATTCGCGGGCGGCGTCACTCGCGCCTAGTCTGTGGCGGGTTCTTTTTGCTGTGGACGTAGCAGGATAGGGCTATCGGTCGGGATATAGCCCTCTTTCCATGTCGCCATGGGTAAGACTGTGGCGGGTAAGCCGTTATCGTAAAACCAGCTATCAACGGCGTATTCAGCCTTGGTGGCTTGTTCGCGGATGGCAGCCGTACTGTGTGGCCAGCCTGTAAAAAAGAATTTGCGGGTACGGGTATCCAGAATTTCGTGAAAACGGATCAAACCGGCTTGTTGCATCAGGCGCATATAGGTGGTGCTATTGATGGCTTCGTCGTTGCAGTCTTGCTGATGCAGGTAGTCGCTATTGTTGAAGGTGCCAGCGCGGTCAGCAGCAGTACCGATTTTGGTGCCAACCATATCTTCGAGCGCACCGATGGCCTTTGAAATCGCCTCACGCTCGGCTTCTGCATTGGCTGGCAGCGGCGAAAATATCCGCACCACATTGTCCCACTCGGCCTCAGTCAGTTGCAGGATATCGGACTGTACACAGCCACCTCCCTGGCAAATCTCAAAGGCAGCCAGCGCAGGCTTGGTGTGGTAAATACGATAGATATCATTCAGGTCAGCGTGTGCTGGCGTGCCCACGAACAGGCACGCGTACAAGCTGAGTATGCAAGCGCTAGAGAATGAGGACGCGATTGGAAAGTTCATTACGAGGTACGGCTTCTGGCGGAAAGTGCGCAGCCAGTTGTTCGCCAATCGCTTGTATGCCGTATACCACACCTGCTTCAAACTGCTCACTTCTGAACATCCCTTCCATTTGCTGGCAGATCTGCTGCCAGCCAGCGTCTCCCACGTGTCGGTGTATGCCACGGTCGGCCACGATTTCAACATCATGGTCAGCCAGCAGCAAATAAATCAGCACGCCATTGTTGTGTTCGGTATCCCAGATATTGAAATGGCCGAATAAATGGATCGCACGCTGCCTTGGCGTCAATCCGCGCAGGATAGCATAGGTGGGCAAGCCTGACTCGATTACCACACGGATCTCACCGGCATGATGGCGTTCGCTCTGCGCGATGGTGAGTTCGATTTGCTTGAGTGAATGTTGAGGAAACAAGGCTTTGACATGCCGTGGATGACTCCAGGCATGTTTGAACCAGCGTTTGACAGGATGCACAGGTTTCATACGATGTTTAAGCCTTTTTACCAGTCACCAGAAGCACCGCCACCACCAAAACCACCACCGCCGCCACTAAAAATGTCCGGACCACGGCTACCGCCTGAGTAACCACCAAAGCCGCCAGGATAAGCCCCATACGATCCACCGCCACGCCCGCCCATGGCCAGTGTAAACACAAAGGCCGCCAGGCCAATCAGACCCATGATCAATGCTGTCGCGCCCAGCCAGCCAGCTAGGCCGCCCAGCAATCCGCCGGTGACCAGACTCCCCGGAAGATCGCCCAGCATGCCCTTAAAGATCGCGCCGCCGATAATCGCCGCAAACATTAAAATAGGTAGCATGCTCATCCAGTCGTCAGCATGTGCCTGACGCGCCTGCTTAGTGGGGGCTGGTAACTGCTCGCCTTGAATCAGTTTAATCAGGGAATCTGTCGCCAGGTTGAGGCCCTGGTAAAACTGTCCTTGCTTGAAAGCAGGCGCGATCTGCTCGCTGATAATCCGTTTGGCAATCGCATCGGGGATCGCGCCTTCGAGGCCGTAACCGACCTCAATACGCATTTTTCTGTCGTTTTTGGCGACGATAATAATCACGCCGTCATCTTCTTTAGCGCGGCCGATTTTCCAGACGTCGGCTAAACGGATACCAAACTGTGCAATGTCTTCTGGCTGCGTGCTAGGCAATAACAGCACCGCCACTTGCGAGCCAGCCTGCTGCGAAAACTGGCTCAGCTTTTGGTTAAGTGCGGTTTGCTCTTCAGCAGACAAGGTCTGCGTCAAATCCGTCACCGCAGTTTGCAGTGGCGGAATATCGACCAGACCATCGGCTGCCTGGCTGGATGCAATGCCAAACAGCAAGCACCCGGCAAGCAATAAAGATTTCCAGCGAACAGCCATAGTTAGCAATTACTTGCTATCACCAAAATCGACTTTAGGCGCAGTAGAAATCGCTTTTTCGTTTTCAACCGAGAATGAAGGTTTGGGCTGATAACCAAACATCATGGCAGTTAAATTGTTCGGGAAACTACGCACGGCCACATTGTATTGTTTGACCGACTCAATATAGCGGTTACGTGCCACCGTCACACGGTTTTCAGTGCCTTCAAGCTGCGCCTGCAAATCACGGAAGCTGGCATCGGCTTTCAGGTTAGGATAGTTTTCAGACACCACCATCAAGCGTGACAACGCGCTGGTGAGTTGGCCTTGCGCTGCCTGAAATTTAGCAAAGGCATCCGGGTCATTGAGCAACTCAGGCGTCACCTGCATGCTGCCCACTTTGGCACGCGCCGCTGTCACTTCAGTTAGTACTTTTTCTTCGTGGCTGGCATAGCCTTTCACGGTAGAGACCAGGTTAGGCACCAAATCTGCACGGCGCTGATACTGGTTAAGTACTTCAGACCAGTTGGCCTTGGTTTCTTCATCCAGGCTTTGAAACTGGTTGTAACCACAGCCAGAAAGGCTCAGGGTAGCTACCAGTAAAAGCATATTTAATAATCGACGCATGTCAGACTCCAGTCAAAAAACATTAAATTCAAATACTACTTTATTCAGGCAATAGATGCGGGCGAACGGACGCGTATTCAAGTTGCCACGTCGGTATTTTTCGCCAGTAACAAACACAAGTCTTGCCAGACTTCGCGCTTTAATAATGGGTTTTCGAGCATCGCCTGTGGATGATGGGTAATGACGACCATCATGTCGCCATACGGGAGAATCTGGCCGCGAACAGCGGCCATTTGCGCATATTCAGTCGCTAAAAATTGATTTGCCTGTGCCAGACCAAACAATACGCAAAAGCGAGTGTTTACTTGCGTCAGCTGCAATGGCTGTTGATACAGCGATACTTCCTCAAGCGGTAATTGCAACGCGCGCATCATGTTTTGCAGTAACTGCTGGCTCTGCGCATCATCGGCTTGGGGGCAATAAAGCAGCCACGGTGTTTGCACCAGCGGCTCGACTGCAACCGCAGGCGAATCAGCTTCAAATTCTGGCAGCACCTCTGATGGCGTTTGCTGCGTCATTACGATCGGCGCTGCCATCTCCATCGGTTCTGACACCGTTTCGACCACAGGCTCAACAATGGCCGTGGTAGCCTCAATGACAACCTCAACCTCAGCCTCTACCACAGACACCGGCGCCGTAATCGTCACTGGCGACAGACTAGCAGGCGCTGGCGACCGCACCCGCCACACGGGCAGCAACTCCAATTCGCGCAAGATGTCTTCACGACCTAAACTCACCAGGCACTCCTGTTCATAATGCCAACCCCATCAATACCGCATCCTCGCGGCCAGTCTTGGTCGGGTAATAATTGCGGCGTACACCCATCTCACAAAAGCCCATAGACTCATACAAGGCAATCGCCTTCGTATTGCTGACGCGGACTTCAAGAAACATATTGGCGGCTTGATGGCGCTGCGAAACATCGACCATCTGCGCCAGCAAGGTGCGCCCAAGGCCCTGCCCCTGAAACGGCTTGGCCACACTCAGGTTCAACAGGTGCGCTTCATCCAGTACCATCATCACCAAGGCGTACCCCACCAGCTCTCCGGCAATCTCCATCACCCAGGCACTATGCCCCGCATTGAGTGAATCGTTAAAATTGCCCAATGTCCACGGGTGGCTATAAATCGTCGGCTCGATGCGGCTGATCGCAGCCAGATCGTCATAGGTCATTGGCCTGAACGTTACCTGATGTTGGGGCAAGGCGCTCATATCACTTACAGCGTTTGCCCTTGCGCACGCTCAGCCGCCGTCAACGCGACACGGTTACGCACATATAAGGGCGCTGCTTCATGCGCAGCGTGCGCCTGGCCCGCTGCAAACTGTGGCAGCGCCAACGTCAGCATCGCAGTGGCTGTAGGCATCAACTCCGGGCGGATACCTGCCAGCTGACCACGATATTTTTCTGACAAAACCTGCTCAAACACACGCCATCCAGAGCATGCACCCAGCCAGCCATCGCCTGCAACGGCAGGCACCTCTTGCGGCTTGCAGACCACAGGTGGCGATACCTCGGCCCAGCCATCACCATGCCTTATAAAGGCCGCGTGATACACCTCACCCATTCGTGCATCCAGGCACACCAGCACTTTGTCAGCCCCTGCGGTTTGCCAGGCCGTTTCGGCCACCGCCAGCACCGAGCTAATCCCCACCACGGGCAAATCAGCACCAAATGCCAAGCCTTGCGCCACACCCACAGCAACCCGCACACCAGTAAAAGCACCAGGGCCGGTGCCGTAAACAATCCCATCCAGCGCCGAGAGCTTGATGCCAGCCTCAGTCAGCAAGCGCTGAATCTCCGGCAAGATACGCTGCGACGCCGCCGGGCCGGTGACTTCATCAAACGTGCGTAGCCCTGCCTTGGTTTGCAAGGCAAGTGACAAGGTTTCAGTGGAGGATTCGAGAGCGAGTACATTCATCATAGAGGGCGCCAAGCCGCTATTTTGCCATAAGGACGGCCCGTCATGCAGCGATTACTTACGATCGCGTAACCTTACCCACCTCTCATTATCATTTTAGTAAAAGCAATCATTCATCTCAATTATTAGATTTAATTGCCACTCACTTAAAATAACCAATCGGGCAACGCCTTTTTTGTTGCCTGATGCGTGAGTAAGGTTACTCTTTGACTGAGGCACAGCCTTAGTCATCAACAGAATAATCAGCCACGAAACTCGCCCTAGCAGCTTGCATAAAACGCAAGCTGCCGCGCAACTCAAACAGTCGCCTCCTCTACTCTTATTTTGTCTCCGCTACTCAGCGGGATGGGATGAAATGGGATAGGATGATTCTCGCCAAACGAACCTCCTCGGGATTTGGACGATTCAAAAACCCGATTCTTTTTTCTTGTTTGTTTAATTTGGGAGCGGTGGCAGTCGCATGGTGTTCGGGGTCCCCATCTGACGCGCCGAGTACCGCAGGCAAAATAAGGAGGAAGGGAGCGACTGTTCGAATCCCGCGGTGGGCTGCGTTTTGTGCAGGCCGCTAGGATGAGTTTCGTGACCGCTTATTTTGACGAGCAACGCAGGATACAAGCGGAAGCTGGGGTGCATTTCTTTTGGTTACTTGTTCTTTGGGCAAGCAAAGAAAAGTAACTCGCTGAAATAGCGAAAAGAAACATCAAAAACAACGGCAAACCCGTGGGCATCAATGCCCCCCGCCTACACTAGAATGTCGAGAATGAGATTAATCTACGAAGTAGATAAATGAAAGAATGACTTTCTAAAGCGCCCCAGCATCACAGCGCCGACCACTAATAGCTATGCTTAGCCTCTGGAAAACGCCCGTCCTTCACTGCCCTGACATAATCCTCCACCGCCTGCTGCACACTCCCCGCCTGCTGCAAAAAATTTTGCGCAAATCTGGGTGCTTTGTAGTCTTGCGGCGCTTTATCTGCGGGGCCGCTATAAATCCCCAACAAATCTTGTAGCACCAGCACCTGGCCACTACAACCCGCCCCAGCCCCTATGCCGATGGTTGGCACATTGATCGCCCGCGTAATCTGTTCAGCCAGCGCTGCAGGCACCATTTCAAACAGCACCATACTCACGCCTGCGTGCGCCATGGCTTGCGCGTCGGCCAGCATGGCGTGGGCAGCCGCTTCAGTTTTACCCTGGATTTTATAACCACCGAGCTTTTCAACCGACTGCGGCGTAAAGCCCAAATGTGCACAGACTGGCACGCCGTGTTCAACCAGGTATTGTGCTGTAGCGACCATCTCGCCGCCGCCTTCAATTTTCACAATGTGTGCACCAGCGTCTATTAATGCCTGTGCATTGGCCAACGCAGTAGCTTTGTCGTGCTCATAACTGCCTGCAGGCATGTCGCTCATAATCACGGTATGCGGTGCACCGTTAGCAACGATACGCGTGTGATAGAGCATATCCTGCATGGTGACGCCCAACGTTGTCGTGTCACCTTGTATGACCATGCCCAGCGAATCACCCACCAGCAGCACATCGACGCCTGCCAGCGCCAACAGCTTGGCAAAGGTGGCGTCATAGCAGGTGAGCATGGCGATTTTTTCGCCCACGCTTGCGCGTGATAATAGAGCGTTTAGCATATTAGACTGAGAATTTTAAAATACATATACGGGATAAAAACCAAGACGCGCGGAACGCAGAAACCGCCATGTACAGCAGTACATGAGGATT
Source organism: Methylophilus sp. (assembly GCF_008015755.1). Taxonomy (GTDB): domain Bacteria; phylum Pseudomonadota; class Gammaproteobacteria; order Burkholderiales; family Methylophilaceae; genus Methylophilus. The sequence continues at coordinate 59,929 of NZ_SSGF01000008.1, forward strand.
TCGAAAACGCAGTTTCAGTGTAGGCTAACCTTAAGGTTACGCCGAAACTAAAAAAGCGCGCAACGCAGGAGTTTGCCCGTAGATGCATTTTAATCAGAAGTTGGGGTTAAAGTACTCGCGGCTACTCTTTATCTGGCTAATACGCTCGATCAGCAGATTAAACGCTTCCGGGTCTTTAATAATATTGAGCTTTTCGTTGTTTACAATCAGCAGCGGCGAGGCATCATAGCCATGAAAAAACTCACTGTAGGCCTCGGCCAGGCGCGCAATATACTCACGCGGCATGTCCTGCTCATAGCTGATATTGCGCTCTTCAATGCGGTCCATCAGCGCATCGACCGGCGTTTGCAAATACACCACCAAATCTGGTTTTGGCGCTTTGAGCTGCAAATGGTGGTAGATCTGGTGATAGAGCGAATACTCTTCTTCATCCAGATTCAGGCGCGCAAACAGTGGATCTTTCTCGAGAAAGAAATCGGACACGGTGGGCTGGCCAAACATATCACGCTGGGCCATGTCTTCAATCTGACGCGAACGCTGGAACAAAAAGAATAACTGTGTTGGCAGGGCGTAACGCTGCGCATCCTGGTAAAAGCGGGTCAAAAACGGATTGGCTTCGGCTTTTTCAGATAGCAATTCGACTGCAAACTTGTCGGCCAGCATGCGCGCCAATGTGGTTTTACCACTACCGATCGGCCCTTCAATCACAACATAAGGAAAACGGGTAAACATGATGGTTGCTCGTTCAGCGGATTTAATTCGAATTCAGTTTGCGCACGTCATCGTGCGGGTGTTCTGTTGTCCATTCTACAACAGTCTGTCCTTGTGGCAGTATAAAGTCAGGCACAATTTCAGCCAGCGGCAAAATGACAAAGCCGCGTTCATGCATGCGTGGATGCGGTAATTTGAGCAGTTCGGTGTCCAGTTGCATGCCGTCATAATCTAGCAAGTCGAGGTCCAGGATACGTGGCGCGTTAGGAAACGGGCGCTCGCGGCCAAAGGTCTGTTCAATCTCCAGCAATAACTGCATCAATTGCGGCGCCGGTATCTCGGTCGCTACCTGCACCACGGCATTGATAAAGTCGGGCTGATTATCGTAACCAACCGGCGCAGTCGCATACAGGCTGGATGCTTTGATTAACATTAAACCGGGCGTATTGGCCAGGGTAGCTATCGCGTTGCTGACCTGTGTCTGCGGCTGCTGCAAATTGCTACCCAACGCAATCAGGGCGATCGCCATTAAGCCGATTCTCCACCCGCAGGCTTTTTCTTGCGCGGTTTGCGGCGACGTTTTTTCGGCCCACTTTCTGGCAGCAACATGGCGGTACGCTCTTCGGTGCCCGCATCGGCAAAGCGTGTCCACCAATCGCCCACTTCTTGTGGCAATTCCCCCGAGGCGCAGCGTAACAGCAAAAAGTCATAGCCAGCACGGTATTTAGGATTAGTCAGCAAGGCATAAGGACGCTTGCCAGAACGCTGTTCGAAGCGTGGCTGCATCACCCAGATTTCTTTCATGGTCGCCGTATAGCGGTTATGAATCGCCATTTTTTCGGCCTGCTTGTCAATCACCTCGTTCATCGCCTCATGCAAGGCCGGAATGATGTGCTCGCCACGCTTTTGCTTTTCTTGCCAAGCTTGCAGCACCTCATGCCACAGCAAGGTGGCAAACAAGAAACTAGGGTTGGAAGACTTGCCGGACAAAATACGCTCATCGGTATTTTTCAGCGCCAGCATGACAAATTTTTCACCCATTGGCTGCTTGAGCACAACATCGAGCAAAGGCAACAAACCATGGTGCAACTGCTGGGCGCGCAAGGCATTGATGCTCTCAATCGCATGGCCGGACAAGAACAGCTTGAGCATTTCATCAAACAAGCGGCTAGGCGGCACATCTTCGAGCAAGTCCGCCAGTTTGCGTATCGGCGCCTCGGTCTCCCGCTCCAGCTTCAAGCCCAATTTGGCAGACAGGCGCACCGCGCGCAACATACGCACCGGGTCTTCTTGATAACGCGTCACCGGGTCACCAATCATGCGTAAGGTTTTGGCGCGCACATCGGCAACACCGTGATGAAAATCCAGCACTTCCTGACGCTTGGGGTCGTAATACAGCGCATTGGCAGTGAAATCACGGCGCACAGAATCTTCTTCAATTGAGCCAAACACGTTATCGCGAATAATGCGGCCACTGTCGTTGGTTTCAGAGTCACCCTCACTTAAATGATGGCCACGGAAAGTCGACACTTCTATCGTCTCGTGCCCCCACAACACATGCACCAGGCGAAAGCGACGGCCAATAATGCGCGAACGTCTAAACACCTTGTGCACCTGCTCAGGCGTGGCATTGGTCGCTACGTCAAAATCCTTGGGCGGATGATTGAGCAGCAAATCGCGTACCGCGCCACCGACAATATAGGCCTGAAAACCGGCCTTTTGCAGTTGGTCGCAGGTTTTGAGTGCGGCCTGGCTAATATGCTTCTGGTTGATTTTGTGTTTGCCCACTTGGATGATTTGCGCCGCAGGCAGTTGGGTATGGGTATTCGCTTTCGCACGACGGCGAAATATTTTTTGCAGTAATTGTTTAATCATTATTTTTGCATTTCGAGCGCCAGCGTTGGCCGCGCTACAGTTTATGTTGGTTATTCCACAATACATCCGGCACACCTGCATGCCGGTTCAGGGTACGACAGAGCACAAAGAGTAAATCAGACAGGCGATTCAGATATTGTAAAGCCACCGGCGTCACCGGCGACTGCGCCTGTAACGCATGCAAGACACGCTCGGCACGCCGACACACCGTACGCGCCAAATGACACACTGCAGCGGCGCGACTGCCACCCGGTAAAATAAACTCTTTTAACGGACTCAGCTCCTCATTCCAGGCATCCAGCGTCAACTCCAGAAACGTCACTCGCCCTGCCTGTAAAAAAGCGTGCCCGGGCATGCACAACTCGCCGCCAAGGTCGAACAAGTCATGCTGAATCGCCAGCACACTGTCACGCACATCCTCGGCAACATCCTCGACCAGCAACATGCCGAGCACCGCATTCAGCTCATCGACATCGCCCATGGCTTCCACCCGCAAGTCAGATTTTGCCACGCGCGAGCCATCGCCCAGCCCGGTCGTGCCACTATCACCCGTACGTGTATAAATCTTACTCAGCCGGTTGGCCATGCCTGACACCTGTCTAAAATCCGATATAATCCAGCCATTATAAATCATACCGTGCCATTTCGATGTGCTCAGCGATTGCAGTCAATGCCCCCATCGGCGTGATGGATTCCGGGGTCGGTGGCCTCAGCGTGCTCAAGCACCTCACACGCCAGCTTCCACACGAGCATTTCATCTACTTTGCTGATAGTGCGCACGCCCCTTACGGCAACAAAACCGCCACAGAAATCCAGCAACGCTGCGCCATCATCGCCGACACCCTCATTGCCCAAGGCGCCAAAGCCTTGGTCGTCGCCTGCAACACCGCCACCGCTGCAGCCATCGGCGCCATGCGCCAACACTACACCCTGCCGATTATCGGCATGGAGCCCGCCGTCAAGCCCGCGGCTGCCGCCAGCAAAAACGGCATCATCGGCGTACTTGCCACCACAGGCACCCTGCAAAGCGCACAATTTGCCGCCTTGCTAGAGCATTACGGCCAAAATGTACAAGTCATCACCCAAGCCTGCGTAGGGCTAGTCGAATGCATAGAACAAGGTCAGCTAGAAACCCCGCACACGCTCGCGTTATTGCAACAATATTGCCAACCACTCATCGCCGCAGGCGCAGACACCATTGTGCTAGGCTGTACGCACTACCCGTTTGTGCGTAAACACATTCAAGACATCACAGGGCCAAATGTCACTTTAATCGATACTGGCGCGGCAGTGGCGAAGCGCTTGCAGCAAGTGCTGGAGCAACAGCACATGCTCAATGCAGCAACGGAAGCTGGGGATTATGTGTTTTTGACAAGCGGGACGAAAGAGACTGAGATCGTCATGGAACAGCTTTGGAGGCTGACTGCCTAGACTTTTCTGTGCGACGATGGAATCGTTATAAAAATAATTCCTAGGAGTTTTACAGCTGTGGCGAACTTCCGTAACATTGTCTTTCGCCTCTTGGCGAGTCACTTTCTGATGCTTGCCCCTCAGAAAGTAACCAAAGAGGAGGGCACCCAGCCATCACGGCCTGACGGCTCCCTTGCGTTGCTCAACAAAATAAGCCGGTCACGAAACTCGCCCTAGCAGCTTGCACAAAACACAAGCTGCCGCGGAGCTCAGACAGTCGCTCCCTCTACTCTTATTTTGTCTCCGCTACTCAGCGTGATGGGATGGGATTCTTCTCATTTAACTTACAGCGTGGAAGTTTGGAAGGTTCAAAAACCAGATTCATTCCTTAAAGTGACCAATCGTTGCGCTCAGTAGGTGTTCGGGGTCCCCATCTGACGCGCCGAGTAGCGCAGGCGAAGTGGGGGCTTTCGGCCATCGGCTGTTCGAGCTCCGCAACAAGCCACGTTCTGTGTGGCTTGTCAGGGCGAGTTTCGATGGGCGCCCACTTTGGCGAGCAACGCAGGAAATAAGCGGAAGCTGGGGTGCATTTCTTTTGGTTACTTATTCTTTGGGCAAGCAAAGAAAAGTCACTCGCTGTAAAAGCGAAAAGAATCATTACAAACAACCACAAACCCGTGGGCATCCATGCCCACCCTACACCGACCAATCAAAGAACAACCTTTTATCGCAATCTCACCACACATGGATTCCAACCAACGCCTGAATGACGACAATAGGTTGAATTACACAAAGTAGAATGATGAAAGAATGACTTTCTCAAGCCATCCAAACCCACGCATCTCAAATCCACCAACAAAAAACCCACGCATTGCGTGGGTTTTTCTACTTAATGATGATGCACATGCGTGCCGGGCTTTAACTTATATTTAGTCCCGCAATACGGACATAAAACCTCACCCGTTTTTGCCACATCCAGAAACACGCGTGGATGCGATGCCCATAAAGCGACTTCTTTGGTCGGGCAGTGCAATGGCAGGTCTTTGCCGTCTACTTCAAACTCTTTGACATCAGACATTCAAATTCTCCAGCAAATTAGCAGTTGCCAATCAATTAAACCAATGTCAACCAATGTGCGTACTTAGGATTTTTGCCTTTAACGACATCAAAGTACATGGTTTGCAGTTTTTCTGTGATCGGGCCACGTGTGCCTTCACCAATCGCGCGGTTATCCAGTTCACGGATAGGCGTCACTTCAGCCGCAGTGCCGGTGAAAAACGCTTCGTCGGCGCTATACACTTCATCACGGGTGATGCGTTTTTCGATCACTTCCAGGCCCAGCTCTACTTTTGCCAGATGGATAATGGTGTCGCGGGTGATGCCTTCCAGCGCTGAGGTCAGGTCTGGCGTATACAATTTGCCGTTACGGATGATAAAAATGTTTTCACCGGAACCTTCAGCCACGAAACCGTCTACATCCAGCAACAGCGCTTCCTGGTAACCGTCTTGTGCGGCTTCCTGGTGCGCAAGGATGCTGTTCATGTAGTTGCCGTTAGCTTTGGCTTTACACATGGTGATGTTGACATGGTGACGCGCAAATGAGGACGTTTTGACGCGGATACCTTTGGTAATCGCCTCTTCACCCATGTAAGCGCCCCAGCTCCAGGCAGCCACAATGACGTGGGTGGACAAGGTTTTAGCAGAAATGCCCATGGCTTCTGCTCCGTAAAACGCCATTGGGCGCAGGTAAGCAGAGTCGAGATTGTTTTCACGCACGGCGGCTTTTTGCGCCTCGGAGATGGTCTCTTTATCAAACGGCATTTTCATGCCGAGGATGTGTGCGCTCCGAAACAAGCGGTCGGTATGCTCTTTCAGGCGGAAAATCGCGGTGCCTTTATCAGTTTTGTAGGCACGCACCCCTTCAAATACGCCCATGCCGTAATGCAGGGTATGAGTTAATACATGGGTGGTGGCGTCACGCCAGTTGACCATTTTGCCGTCGTACCAGATAACGCCGTCACGGTCTGCCATCGAACTCGGTATTGCCATTTAAACTCGCCTTTAATCCGTCAATCATCAAAACCAATATTGTAAACTAATCTTGCGACTTTTCGCCTATGCTAGAATCCATTTCGATGATGATTTACAAGGATTTTTTAGATGCGTATGGGTTTTAAGTGGGTTTACCTGCTAATGATGCTTTTAGCCATGCTGCAAGCGGCTTGCCAGCAAAGCAACGCTAGCCGTTTTATCGGCACCGATTTAACGGGCACCCAGTTTGGCAAACCGCTGTCGTTAACCGACCACACCGGCAAATTACGCAGCATGAGCGACTTTAAAGGCAAGGTGGTGGTGATGTTTTTTGGCTACACGCATTGCCCGGACGTGTGCCCGACCACCATGAGCGACCTCAAGCAAACCATGAAGCTGCTGGCTGACCAGGCCAATGACGTGCAAGTGCTGTTTGTGACGGTGGACCCGGCGCGCGACACGCAGGCAGTGCTGGCGCAGTTTGTGCCGGGGTTTGACGCGCGCTTTATCGGCTTGCGCGGCACCGAGGCCGAAGTGGCGGCCAATTTAAGTGAATATAAAGTGTATGCGGCTAAAGTCAGTGAGCCAGGTAAGTCTGGCTACACCATGGACCATAGCGCAGGCATGTATGTATTTGATAAAACCGGGGCGCCCCGCATTTATCTGGGTTACGGCGAGAAACCAGAAAATATCGCGCATGATTTACGACTTTTATTGTAATTTAGCCAGCACTTAACAAGCTGACCAAGAACGCATCAAGAACGATTTTCATTTATATTTTTATTTAAAATATTATTTAAAATCAAATACTTACATTTATATTTTTCATTGCATGATTTCTGCTTTCCTGTATGATGGCTGCATCAAAAATGCAAACAGGAGCCGTCCATGAAAGGCGATAAAAAAATTATAGACATCTTGAATGACTTGCTGGCAGGCGAATTATCCGCCACCGACCAGTACCTCATTCACGGTGAAATGTATGCGGACATGGGGCTGAGCGTGATCTCAGAGCACATTCTGCATGAGTCCTTACATGAACGTGAACATGCCCGCGCACTCATCCAACGCATTTTGTTCCTTGAAGGCAAACCCAATGTGGCCAAGCGTGATCCGCTCAACATTGGCAAAGATGTGAAGTCGATGCTGGAGTCTGATCTGGCGCTGGAATACACCGTGGTCAAACACCTGAAAAAAGCCATTGAGGCCTGTGAACAAGCGCAGGACTTTGTCAGTCGTGAAATGCTGCTGGTGCAACTGGATGACACCGAAATGGACCACGCCTACTGGCTGGAAAAACAACTCAGCCTGATCAAACTGGTGGGCATGGAAAACTATTGCCAAAGCCAGATGAATAACAGCCCAGCGGCAGAATAAGGAGTAGCCATGAAAGGCGATAAACAAATGATCATCACCTTGAACAAGGTGTTGAAAAACCAGCTAACCTCGATTAACCAGTATTTTTTACATGCCCGCATGTTTAAAAAATGGGGCCTGGAAAAGCTCAACGATTACCAGTACAAACAATCCATCCGCGTGATGAAAGAAGCGGATGAAGTGATTGAACGCATCCTGTTTCTGGACGGCCTGCCTAATTTGCAAAACCTGGGCAAGTTGCTGATTGGCGAAGAGGTGGTGGAATGTTTGCAAGGCGACCTCAGCTTTGAAAAAGAAGTGCAGCATCCGCAACTGGTCGAGGCGATTGCCGAGGCAGAAAAATTGCAAGATTACGTTACCCGTGACTTGCTGACTGAGCTACTGGAAGCCTGCGAAGAAGCCGTAGACTGGCTGGAAACCCAGCAGCGCCTGATTACAGATGTGACGCTGCCTAACTATCTGCAATCGCAGATTGAATCCGACTAATCCCCGGTATTCATATAAGCTGTTGAATTAAGCCGCGAAAGCGGCTTTTTTCTTGGCTGTAAGGAACCATTTTCACCTTGACAAACTCTCAATAAATGATAATAATTATCATTAGTAATCCTATGAGAGGCAATATGTACGTTTGCGTGTGTAATGCAGTCACTGAGCGTCAAGTTCACCAGGCGGTGAGAAATGGTGCAAAAACCGTGAAACATTTGAAAGAACAGTTAGGCGTTGGAGCGGAGTGCGGCAAATGTGCCAGCTGCGCTAAAGCCTGCCTGAAAGAAGCGCACGCAGAACAGCATCCTGGCCTGGTAAAAAAACTGATTCAGTTAACACCCGTACAATTAGGCGCGGCCTAAGTATATTTGGTTTCAAAAATGGGGCGATCAGCCCCTTTTTTATTTCACACAACATGCTTGGCAGCTAGCCGCATTGCCTACTACAATCTGCGCTGGTCCATCACGCATTCATAGGCATGGCAAATACCCCAAGCACCTCACTAGACTGGCGCACATTAATCTTACTGCTGCTGCCACCCCTATTCTGGGCTGGTAACTTTATCGCCGGACGCGCCGTTAGCGGCGATGTGCCGCCCGTCGCTTTATCACTGATTCGCTGGGGGCTGGCGACCCTGTGCCTGCTGCCATTTGCACTCAAACCTTTTTTGCGTGATCGCGCTCATTACCTGACTTATCGCTGGCATGTGCTGGGCACGGCCATCACCGGCGTTGCCACATTTAACTTGCTGGTGTATTGGGGGTTGCACACCACCAGCGCCACCAATGGCATTATCCTCAACTCCTTTATCCCTTTCCTGGTGGCGATTTTTGGCTTTTTGTTTTATCGCCAGCATTTGCCGACTAATCAACTGCTCGGGCTGCTGGTGTCGCTCGCGGGCGTGCTCACCGTCGTCTCTCATGGCGATTTGCAGGTGCTACTCACACTGGCGTTTGCCCCCGGTGATGTGATTATTTTTCTGGCCATGATTTGCTGGGCACTGTTCACTTTATGGCTCAAACAGATTCCGGCCACGATAGACCGTACCGGGCTCATGTTATGCCAAGTGCTCATCGCCTTAGCATTGCTACTACCGCTTTACGTTTGGGAAAGCCACACTATCACGGCGCATATCGACCACCCACAGACGATATGGGTACTGCTCTATATCGGTATCTTCCCCTCAGTGATTGCCTTTCTGGCCTACGCCAAGGCAGTGACTCTGGTGGGCTCGGTACGCGCCAGTGTGTTTATTCACGCGATGCCGATTTTTGGCTCGCTGCTTTCCAGCCTATTGTTAAAAGAACCTTTTCATGGCTATCAGCTGGCGGGCATGTTGACTATTTTTTCTGGAATCTGGCTAGCCAACAGCGCTAACAACGCAGCCTCTGGCAAGGTTTGAGTATTAAACAGTCTGAGTGTTGATGAAGGTGAGATGGCAGGCAGGCCTGACACCGCATTCAAGCCATGCGATGCAAGATAGATGACAGCGCTTTTAAGTCTTTTTCAGCCTGGACATAGCCCGGGAACAGGCTGGCTTGCACGGCATAGAATTTAGCCGAGTGATTCATCTCCCTGAGATGTGCCATTTCGTGGCAGACGACATATTGAATGACATGCGGTGGTGCTTGTATCAAGCGCCAGTTGAGGCGAATCTGTTTGCGGCTGTTACAACTGCCCCAGCGTGATTTAGCATTTGAAAGACCCACGGCACTGACTTTTTCGCCCATCTGCGCGGCGATGAGTTCAACTCTGCGCGTGAAATCCGGCAGCGCTTGCTGCGCATACCATTGCAGTACTTTGCGTGCGACCAGCGCTGGCTGGTCGATCTGTGGCGACCTAATCAGTAACTGGTTGCCTTGCAGTGTCACCGCTTTATTAGTGGCATGCTGTTGCAGCGTCAGTACAATATCCTGCCCCATAAACAATAGCGGTTCGCCGTCCTGCCATTGCATGGGCGCGACCTGATTAGCTTCGCGCAAGGCGAGTTTTTGCTGTATCCAGCTGGATTTTTCTAATAACACTTGCTGGAGTTGCGTGGCAGAAATACGTGTTGGTGCGTGCACCACCAAGCCATTGGCGGTGATTTTAAGGCCTATGGTCCTGCGCGCACGCAGGTCGAGCTGATAATCGATACGATGCCCGTTAGGCAGTTGCAGCTGCCGCGCAATCACAGGGTTAACATCTCGGCTTCAATCCAGTCTTCAACCAGTTTATTGACGGCATCTGGCTTGAGACCAGCGGTTTCTATCGGCTGACCAATCACCACTTGGATGACACCTGGATATTTAAGCATGGAGTTTTTACGCCAGAAACGTCCAGCATTGTGCGCCACGGGCACCACGGTTGTGGCGGTATGCGACGCCAGCCAGGCACCACCGATATGATATTTGCCACGCACGCCTGGCGCCATGCGCGTGCCCTCGGGGAAAATCACCACACTCAAGCCGCGTGCGAGTCTATTTTTGCCATGATTCACCAGCTTTTTTAAAGCCTCACGACCAGCACTACGGTCAATCGGGATCGCATCCAGCGCCCAAAATGCCCAGCCCAGGAAAGGAATCATCAGTAATTCTTTTTTCATCACCCAGATTTGCGGCGGAAAAATACACTGCAAGCCGATGGTCTCCCAGGCGGACTGATGTTTAGACAGAATAATATGGGCATGCGCAGGAATATGCGCGCGGCCACGGACCTCGTAGCGCAGATTGCAAGTGACCTTGAGCCACCACAACACGCTATACGCCCAACCGCTGACCCAGCGTGAACGCGTGACCGCTGGCAAGGGGATTAAGATGATTGCCAGTAGCGAAAACGGGATTGTCAGTGCCACCAATCCGAGATAAAACAACCAGGCACGCACATACAACACGGCTTTTTGCATTATCGGTCACCTGCAATAATGTCTTTCACTGCGGCAGCCAGATCGGCAACGACAATGGTATTTTCGGGAACATCAGACAAGTTGTAGGTTTCTTCACCCTTACCCGTGCGCACCAGATACGGCTGGCAACCGGCTTTGGCAAACGCCTGCAAGTCACGCAAGGCATCACCGACCCCAGGCACTTTGGTCAGCTCAATATTAAAGCGGCGACTGATTTCCTCTAGCATGCCCGTGTTTGGCTTGCGGCAAGCACAATGCGCATCAGCGGCATGCGGGCAATAAAATACCGCGTCAATGCGGCCGCCCACTTGCGCCAATGCTTTATGCATTTTGTCGTGTATGGCATTCAAGGTGGCCATATCAAAATAGCCACGCGCGATGCCAGACTGATTGGTCGCCACAGCGACGCGATAGCCATGCTGATTAAGTAGCGCAATCGCTTCCAGGCTGCCAGGAATCGGAATCCACTCGTTGGGATTTTTGATAAAGGTCGCGCTGTCGCGGTTAATCACGCCGTCACGGTCGAGAATGACTAATTTCATGCATAAACTCCTGACGGCAATGCGATTAACTGGCCAGTTTAGATAAGTCGGCCACGCGGTTCATGGCCTGATGCAAGGTCGCCAGCAACCCCAGGCGGTTGGCCTTGAGTGCTGGATCATCCGCATTCACCATCACGGCGTCAAAGAAAGTGTCTACCGGTGCTTTTAATACTGCCAGCGCCTGTAAAGAAGCGGTGTAATCACCGGTTTCAAACAACTGGTCAGCCTTGGGTTTGGTTTCAGCCAGCGCCTGATGCAAGGCTTTTTCAGCCGCCTCTTGCAGCAACTCCACATTCACTGCGGCCTTCACTTCACCTTCCACCTTTTTCAAGATATTAGATACACGTTTGTTGGCAGCCGCCAGTGCTGGCGCTTCGGCCAGGTTGGCAAAGGCTTGCACGGCGCTTAAACGGCGCGGCACTTCGGCTAACTGATTCGGTGACAATGACAATACCGCGTCCACCTCTTGCGCACTCGCGCCCTGGTCACGCAGGTTCACCGCCAGGCGGTCAAAACAGAAGGCTTTGATCGCTTCGGCTACTTCCTGACCGCCATTAAAGACGCTCAAAGTTTGTGCGATCAACTGGTCAAACGCCAATGGCAAATCGGTTTCCATCAGCATACGCAAAATCCCCAGTGCCTGACGGCGCAAGGCAAACGGGTCTTTATCACCCGTTGGTTTTTCACCTATGCTGAACAACCCCACTAAGGTTTCCAGTTTATCTGCCAATGCCACCACCACACCGACCTGGCTGCGTGGCAATTCGTCGCCGGCAAACCGTGGACGATAATGGTCTTCAATCGCATAGGCCACGTCATCAGCCAGGCCTTCGTGCTGGGCGTAATAGCGGCCCATAATGCCTTGCAACTCAGGGAACTCGCCCACCATATCGGTCAGCAAATCGACTTTAGAAAAACGTGCGGCTTGCGCCACTTTAGCCACAAAGCCGTCACCACCAATCTGTTGGGCAATCGCAGATGCAATCGCTACCACGCGCTCATTGCGCTCGCCTTGTGAGCCCAGCTTGTTGTGGTAAACCACTTTGCCCAAGCCAGCTAAACGGCTTTCCAGCGTCTTTTTACGGTCCTGGTCAAAGAAGAACTTGGCATCAGCCAGGCGTGGACGCACCACGCGCTCGTTGCCGCCAATCACCTTGCTGGCATCAGCCGGGTTGATGTTGGAAACAATCAGGAATTTATTTGTTAACTTGCCGCTTGCATCCAGTAACGGGAAGTATTTCTGGTTGGCCTTCATGGTCAAGATCAGACACTCTTGCGGCACAGCCAAAAATTCTTCTTCAAACTGGCCCAGCAATACGTTAGGGCGCTCCACCAGCGCAGTCACTTCGTCCAGCAAGGCATCATCCTCAATCGGCTTCAAACCTTGCTTGTCAGCAGCGGCCTGCAATTGTTTCACAATCTCGGCACGACGCGCATCAAACCCGGCAATCACCGCACCTTCTTCAATCAATTGCTGCGCGTATGTATCCGCAGAAGTGAGGGTAACCACTGGTTGCTTCGCCTCAAAACGGTGGCCTTGCGTAGTGTTTCCCGCAGACAATCCCAGCACAGACACTGGCACCACCTCGCTGCTATGCAGCGCTACCAAGCCATGGGCCGGACGCACAAAATTCACGCTCTCCCAGCCATCGTTAATCTGGTAAGTCATCACTTTGGGGATAGGCAGCTTAGCCAGCGTCTCATCCAGTGCTTTTTGCAAACCTTCTGCCAATGTGGCGCCAGCCTGCGTCGCATCCAAAAACAGAATATCGGCTTTGCCATCGTTTTCTTTGCGCAGCTTGGCAACGGCACTTTCGCCCTCGCCCAAGGCTTGCAATTTTTTCAGCAGCGCAGGCGTTGCATTGCCGTTAGCATCCAAGCCCACCGTCGCTGGCATCAGTTTTTGCGCCACTTGTTTGTCTGCCGCTTTAGCAGAAACATTGGTTATATGCGCGGCCAGGCGACGTGGCGAAGCAAAGGTAGTCACCGCGCTGCCGTCTGCCAGCAAGCCTGAGGCTTTCAGGCTCTCGGCCAATACACCACTAAAAGACTCGCCTAGTTTTTTTAAAACTTTTGGTGGCAGTTCTTCAACAAATAATTCAACTAACAGATTGCGGGTACTCATGCGGCGGCTTTCTTGTTTTGTTCTGCTTGTTCGCTGTCCAGTTTGGCCAACACTTCGTCGGCCCAGGCTTTAGGCGCCATCGGGAAACCCAGTCTGGCGCGGCTATCGAGGTAGCTAGCGGCCACGGCGCGGGCCAGGTTACGGATACGGCCGATATACGCCGCCCGTTCGGTGACAGAAATCGCTCCACGCGCATCGAGCAGGTTAAAGGTATGCGCGGCTTTGAGCACTTGCTCATAGCCCGGCAAAGCCAATTTATTTTCCATCAAATGCTTGGCTTGTTTTTCGTGCGCATTAAAGGCGGTGAACAAAAAGTCGACATCAGAATGCTCAAAGTTATAAGTCGATTGCTCCACCTCATTCTGGTGGAACACATCGCCATATTTCACGCCTGGCGAGTATTCCAGGTCATAGACGTTTTCTACGCCTTGCAGATACATGGCCAAACGCTCTAAACCATAAGTAATTTCACCAGTAATCGGCTTGCAGTTGATGCCGCCGACTTGCTGGAAGTAAGTGAACTGCGTCACTTCCATGCCGTTGAGCCAGACCTCCCAGCCCAGTCCCCAGGCGCCCAGCGTCGGGTTTTCCCAGTCGTCTTCCACAAAACGGATGTCGTTTTCTTGCAGATTAAAGCCTAGCGCTTCGAGTGAGCCCAGGTAGAGCTCCAAAATATTGGCCGGCGCCGGTTTTAATACCACCTGGTATTGGTAGTAATGTTGCAAACGGTTAGGGTTTTCGCCATAGCGGCCATCTTTCGGGCGGCGGCTGGGTTGCACATAGGCGGCTTTCCAGGGTTCTGGGCCAAGTGCGCGTAAGAAAGTCGCGGTGTGGCTGGTGCCTGCGCCGACTTCCATATCGTAAGGTTGCAACAATGTGCAGCCTTGTTTGTCCCAGTATTCCTGCAGCTTTAAAATGATTTGTTGAAAGGTCAGCACCATGACGCCTGATCTGCTTAATTGTAAAACGAATATTTTACCTGATTCAGACTAGGTTAAGAAATCGCATTGCTGACCCGTTATAAGAGATAGAGTGGTTTTTACGGTTTTTTGCGATTGTGGCATCACATAAAATTTGGTAGATTGAGAAGATGAAATCTTATCGCACATGGGTATTGTTGCTGACGTTATGGTTTGCTTTGTTGCAAACCATCGCGCCGCTGATGCACGCCCATGCGGCAGGCGATACTGCGGCTGACGATGGCCCGCATATGCATATGGTGGATATTCCTGCACTGCATACCGAAACAGCCGAGTCCCAACACCCATTTCATTGGCATATGCACTCAGATAAATCGCACGGTCAAATCATCGGCCTGGGTCAAGCCATCAGTGAAAGCAATACTTTATTGTCCTTGATTGATGCATTTGCCAATATTTGGCTGGCTGCGCTCGTACCTGTCTTATTCGTGTTGTCTATGTGCCTGCTGCTGCCACGTCGCCAGTTTGCACGACAGCCGAATCACAACGCCCTACATCCGTCCCCGCTCACCCGCCACACCCCGCGCGCCCCGCCTCACGCCTGAACAAACCACTAACGCATCGGCTGGCGCTTGCCATCCGTTTGCCTGTTTTGTTCAGGAGAATCTATGTTTCATTTATCTCGGGGAGTGTTTCACTCCCGGTTAATCGCATGCGGCATCTGGCTGATGATAAGCCATGTCACGCCTGCCATGGCCGAAAGCATGGCCAACTTGGCCAGCGATCACGAAGACACGGTCGCCGCCAACCCGCGCCTAAGCCTGCATGAGGTATTGCAGCAGGTCGTCGCTATCCACCCCCAGCAATCGTTGCTGGCGGCCCATCAACAGATGGTGCATGCACGCCGCACCATGGCCAATAGCTGGTTGCCACAAGCGCCGTCAGTTGGCTTCTCGCATCAAAACGATGCCTTGATGAGCAATCGTGACGAGCGCGAGTGGCAAGCGCAAATGCAAATCCCAATCTGGTTACCCGGCCAGCGCCAGGCACGCAGCCAAGTAGCCAGCCTGGCCGATGACAGCCTGTCGCAAGACCGGGCAGGCTTGCAGCAACTGGCGGCCGATTTATTACGCAATGCGGTGTGGGATATCGCCATGCGCCGCAACGACGTCGGGCTAGCTGACGCCCGTCGCAATACCATGCGCAGCCTGTCCGAAGATGTCCAAAAACGCTTTAAAGCTGGCGAAGTGGCCAAACTGGAAGTGATGCAGGTAGACCAGGAAACCCTGCAAGCCGAACGCCTGCGCGTGACCGCCCATGCCGAGCTCATGCACGCGCAATTCCGCTACCAGCAACTCACTGGGCTGAATGAGATGCCTGCCAAACTGGAAGAGCCACTATCGACCCGTGAAGACTATGCTGACTCGCCTTACTGGCAGGCCGCGCAAGCCAAGGTCAAGCTGGCAGAAGGCCAGCGCGACCTGACCATGATAGAGCAGCGACAAAACCCGCAGCTTACCCTCAGCACGCGCACCATCCAGGGCGGCTTTGATTACGCCTACAACTCCAGCATGGGGGTAGCCATCAACATTCCGCTGCAAAGCGAAGTGCAACGCGCACCCCTGTTGGCCAATGCCGAGCAGAACATCGGCGATGCGCGCACCCAGTTGGAAACCTTGCGCCGCCAGCTGGAAAACAACCTGCACGAAGCCGAGCATAACCTGCACGTCAGCCGTCAGGAACTCACGCTCATACAGCAACAACAAGCCATCGCCAGTGAAAATGCCAGCCTGGCGCGCAAAGCCTATCGTTTGGGCGAACTCGATCTCAACCAATTATTACGCCTGCAATTACTGGCCTTTGAAGCGGAGCGCAGCTTGAGCAGCCAGCAGCTACAAGTGCAATGGAACATTGCCAAATACAACCAGGCCGTAGGAGTCCTACCATGAAAAGAATTCTATTTTTAGTTAGCTCGCTTTGCCTGTCGTTGCACGCTTCGGCAGCCACCCTGTTACCGCTCTCATCCGCACAACTGAAGCAGATGCAGGTGCAATGGGGCCATTTGCAAGCCCAGCAAGAAGGGCTATCCGCCAGTTATCCGGCAGAAGTAGTATTACCACCGACACAAACCCGCGTCGTCACCGCGCCACAAGGCGGCTTGATTACCCGGCTCAACGTCAGCGTGGGCGACACCGTCAAACAAGGCCAAGTCATAGGCCAACTCAGCAGCCCCGATTTAGTGGCTTTGCAAAGCAACTATTTGCAAAGTGACACCCAGGCCAGGCTGCACGAGCAGGCGCTCAAACGCGATCAGGAGTTGTTTAAAGATGGCATTATTGCCCAGCGCCGCATACAGGAAACGCAAAGCGCTTATGAAACCAGCCAGGCGCTGATGCATGAGCGCAAACAGACCTTGAAACTGGCAGGCATGAGCGAGGGCCAAATCCAGCAACTGGCGCAAAAGCGCAGCATGCAAAATGGCATGGCGATTATCGCACCGATCAGCGGGCAGATTATGGAACAGCAACAGCAGGTAGGCGCACGCGTGGATATGGCGATGCCGATCTATATTATCAGCAATCCCAGCCCATTATGGCTGATGATACAAGTGCCGATTGCGCAAGCCCAGCAACTGCGCCCCGGTGCCTTAGTGCGCTTGCCTAAGCACAACTTGACTGCCAAGGTTGACACCGTATTGCGGCAGTTGAACAAAAACAACCAGACCACACAAGTGCGGGCCACCATCAGCCAAGGTGCAGAACAGCTCTCCGTGGGACAAGTGGTCGATGTAGCGCTGGTGGAACAGACCGCAGCAGGCAGCTTTGCTGTGCCCAGAAGCGCGGTGGCCAGACAAGGCGAGCAGGCGGTGATTTTTGTGCAAGAGGCCAAAGGCGTGGCGGTGACGCCTGTGAAAGTCATGCTGGAGCAAGACCAGCAGTTAACCGTACAAGTCAATTTGCGTGGCAACGAGACCATCGCCGTACAAGGCGTGGCCGCGTTAAAAGGCCACTGGCTTGGCCTGGGTGGGGAGTAGAGTATGTTAGATTGGCTTATAGCAACCTCCCTCAAGCAGCGTTTACTGGTCTGCGTCTTCGCCATTGGCCTACTGATTGCAGGCTGGACCGCGTATCAAACCATCCCAATTGATGCGTTTCCAGACGTGTCTTCGACGCAGGTCAAAATCATCATCAAATCGCCCGGCATGACACCGGAAGAAGTCGAGGCGAGGATTACCGCGCCGATTGAAGTAGAGATGCTGGGCATCCCCAAGCAGACCAGTTTGCGCGCCGTCGCCAAATACGCGCTGACCGACATCACCATCGACTTTGAGGACGGCACCGATATTTACTGGGCGCGCCAGCAGGTCACCGAGCGGCTCAACAATGCCTGGCCCAATTTACCCGCCCAAGTCTCCGGCGGCATCGCGCCCATGACCACGCCACTGGGCGAGATGTTTATGTTCACCATTGAATCAGACACGCTGAGCCTGCAGGAAAAACGCTCCCTGCTCGACTGGGTCATTCGTCCGCGTTTGCGTACCGTGCCTGGTGTCGCTGACGTCAACGCCTTGGGCGGCTTAGTGCGTAGTTTTGAAATCGTGCCCGACAACGCCAAACTGCAAGCACGTGGCATTGCGCTCAGTGAGTTGCAGCTAGCAACCAGCGATAACAACCGCAACGATGGTGCGGGTCGTCTGCAAGATGGCGAAGAATCGTTGCTGGTACGTGCCGAAGGTGCCTTTAAAACGCTGGATGATGTGCGCAACACCGTCCTCAAAGGTCATCAAGGCAGCCCGGTACGCATAGGCGATGTGGCAGAAGTGCGCATCGGCGCCTTGACGCGCTATGGTGCCGTCAGCCGCAACGGCAAAGGCGAAGCCGTCGAGGGCCTGGTGTTGGGCCTACGTGGCGCCAACGCCAGGCAAGTGGTAGAAGGCGTGCGCGCCAAACTGGCCGAAATGGCGCCGGCATTGCCCAAAGGCGTGAAGATAGAAGTGTTTTACGATCGTGGCAACCTGGTAGAACAGGCCGTGCACACCGTCAATAAAGCGCTGATGGAAGCCGTCGTGTTGGTGCTGGTGTTACTGGTATTGTTTCTGGGCAACCTGCGTGCCGCGCTCACCGTCGCCTGCGCGCTGCCCCTCTCCATGCTGGCAACGTTCTGGCTGATGCAGCGCTACGGTATGTCAGCTAACCTGATGTCATTAGGCGGTCTGGCGATTGCCATCGGCATGCTGGTCGACTCCGCTGTGGTGGTGGTAGAAAACATCGTCGACCATCTGGCGCATGCACCAAAAACGCCTGAGCAAAACAAGCTGACCATTATCCTTGCCGCCATGCGTGAGGTCAGCGTGCCGGTCAGCGCAGGTATCGTGATTATTATTACGGTGTTTTTACCCTTGCTCACGCTGCAAGGGCTGGAAGGTAAACTGTTCGCGCCAGTCGCGCTCAGCATCATGTTTGCGCTGGGTTCCTCATTGCTGCTGTCGCTGACGATCATCCCAGTGCTGGCATCGTTCCTGATTAAAGACCATGCCGCTGAAGATCCGTGGTTAATCCGCCACCTCAATCGCTGGTACGCCCACAGCCTAGGCGCTGCCATGCAACACAAACGCCCGGTGCTGCTGGTAGCCGCCATTCTGCTGGCGCTCACGGTGGTCGTCTATCCACTGATTGGCAAAACCTTTATGCCGACCATGGATGAAGGTGACGTCATTATCGGCACTGAAAAACTGCCATCCATCGCCCTGGCGCAAAGTGTGACCACCGATAGCCATTTACAACAAACCTTGTTGCAACAAGTGCCTGAGATTCAGGGCGTGTATTCACGAGCGGGTTCGGATGAGCTGGGGCTGGACCCGATGGGCGTCAACCAGACGGACAACTTTCTGGTGCTCAAGCCGCGCGCGCAATGGCAGGTGCCGGACAAAGCCGCGCTGATCGAAAAACTGCGCCACGTCATGCAAAGCGTGCCAGGCCTGGATTACAACTTCACACAACCGATCGAAATGCGCGTCAATGAAATGATCCTCGGCGTGCGTGGCGACCTGGCACTGAAGATCTTTGGCACCGACCTCAATGTGCTCAACCAGAAAGCGCAAGAGATCATCAAGGTGCTGGAATCGGTGCCGGGTAATCAAGATGTTTACACACCGCAAAACAGTGGCGTGCAATACCTGCAAATCCGCATAGACCGCGTCGCCGCTGGTAGGTTAGGCCTCAGTGTGGCCGACATCAATGCTCTGCTACAAAGTCAGCTTGAAGGCAAATTGTTAGGCATCGTGCTCGAAGGCACTCGCCGCACGCCCATCTTGCTTCGCGGCAGTCAGGTCGTGCGCGAATCCGCCTCAGACTTCAGCCAACTGATGCTGGCGCTCCCGCAAGGCGGCACCGTGCCGCTTTCCAGCGTCGCCCATGTTGTGCGCGAAGAAGGCCCGGTCAAAATAGACCGCGAACGTGGCAACCGCATGGTCGTCGTCACCGCCAACGTCAAAGGCCGTGATCTGGTGAGTTTTGTCGAGGAAGCTAAACAGAAAGTCGAGCAGCAAGTCAAACTACCCGAAGGCTACTGGCTCAAATGGGGCGGTCAGTTTGAAAATCAGCAACGCGCCGCGGCACGCCTTAGCATCGTCATCCCAATGGCCATTGCGCTCATCGCCCTGCTGTTGTTCATGACCTTTGGCTCGCTGCCCAAAGCGCTGCTGATACTCGCCAACATCCCGTTTGCCATGATAGGCGGCGTCTTTGCACTGTGGCTCTCGGGCGAATATTTGTCAGTGCCCGCCTCGGTTGGTTTTATTGCCTTGCTAGGCATCGCCGTACTCAATGGCGTGGTGATGGTGAGCCATTTTCAGCAGTTGGCCGCGCAAGGCATGGCAGCAAGCAAGATTGCTTATGAAGGCGCCAAACGACGCCTGCGGCCCGTGCTGATGACGGCCAGCATCACCGCGTTTGGGTTGATCCCGTTGCTGTTTGCCACGGGGCCGGGGGCGGAGATTCAACGACCATTGGCAATTGTGGTGATTGGCGGGCTGATTACGGCCACGTTTTTGACGTTGTTTGTATTGCCGATTTTGTATCAATACTTTTTCGGCAAAGAGAAAGTGGATTAAATGAGAAAGTAATTCTTTACGAAATAGCTATTGGCTGATTAATGCAACGATTTCTTTCGCCTTGTTGGCGAGTTACTTTTTTTGCTTGCCCCAAAAAAGTAACCAAAAAGAGGGCACCCAGCCATCATGGCCTAAAGGCTCCCTTGCGTTGCTCAACAAAGTGGGCGTCCATCGAAACTCGCCCTAGCGGCTTGCAAAAGACGCAAGCCACCGCGGAACTCGAACAGCCGATGGACGACTACCCCCACTTCGTCTCCGCTACTCAGCGTGATGGAATGGGATTTATCTCACTTAAGCAGCAGTGCCAAAGTTTGGACGGTTCAAAAAACAGATTCTGTTTTTATTCAGTTCGCGAACAGTTGCAGTCGCATGGTGTTCGGGGTCCCCATCTGCAGCGCCGAGCAACGCAGGGTTGGCGGGAGCTTTCGGCCATAGGCTGTCCGAATCCCGCAGCAGCTCACGCTTTGTGTGAGATGCCAGGTTGAGTTTCGATGGACGCCCGACAAGCCGAGTAGCGCAGGGAACAAGCGGAAGCTGGGGTGTCTTGTTCTTTGCCTTCTTTCTTATGGACAAGCATAAGAAAGAATGGTCGCCGAAAGGGCGAAATAGATCTTTCCACAAACCGGGCTTGCTACAAGCAAAGAAAAGTAACTCGCCAAAAGGGCGAAAAGCAACCTCGCCTAAATGCACAAAGAAACCAAAAAATTACCTTTTAAACCGAATCCACAATAATCCACCAACACTCAACACCAGAAACGCCCAGTTCCCCCACCACACATAAGGCGTCTGCCCACGATAACTCTGCGCATCTCCGGTCAATATCACCGCTTGGTCATGTGCTGCATGCTGCAACACCTGGCCATTTTTATCGATGATCGCCGTCGCGCCAGTATTGGTACTACGCAACACCATACGCCCGGTTTCTATCGCACGCACCTGACTAAACTGCATATGCTGATCCGCCGCAAACGATTGCCCATACCAGGCATCGTTGCTGATGTTCACCAACAACTCCGCTTGCGGCAGTTGCTGCGCAATTTCTTCGCCGAACACGTCTTCATAACAGATGTTGACGCCGACTTTTTGCCCGGCGATCAGCAGTGGTTTCTTAGAGGTGCCGCGCGATAAATCGCTCAGCGGCATATGCAGCCAGTCGCGGTAAATCCAGCCGAACACGCTTTTGAGCGGAATAAACTCGCCGAAGGGCACCAGGTGGCTTTTGGAATAAGATTGCGTGGCTGACGCGCCAAGGCTGATGGCACTATTAAAGTATTCCCCATGCTTGCTCTCTACCACCCCAACCAGCAAATCACCTTGGTGCTTTTGGGCGTGTTGTTTCAGCGCATCGAGATACACCGGCGCGAGTTGCTCGAGCAATACAGGTAAAGCCGTTTCCGGCAGGACGATTAATTGCGCGTTGGCTTGCTGCACCATGTCGACATATTGGCGCAAGGTTTGTTCGGCGTGCTCGGGCGACCATTTGATGGTTTGGCTGATGTTGCCCTGCAGCAAGGCCACGCTGACCGGCTTGCCGACGGGCTTGGTCCATGGCACTTGCGTGAGTAGACTGCCACCGATGAGTAACAGAGCCAGGATGCCCATTGGGCGTAGACGCTGCTGAGTGGTGGCTAAGGCGAGCATACAAGCCGCCATTAGCATCACCATCACAGAAACGCCATAAACACCCATCACGGGGAAGAAGCCTGCCAGCGGACTATCCGGCGCCTGACTGTAACCAAGCGTTAACCAGGGGAATCCGGTGAAAATCCAGCTGCGTACCCAGTCTGATAACGCCCACAACAGCGGCGCACCCCACAACAACTGGCCCAGCCGCTTGGCCAAATAACCGGCAAGCGCCGGAAACAGTGCCATAAATACACACAGGCATAAGGTGGCAAATTCGGCAAACCACCACGGCATGCCGCCAAAGGTATGCAGGCTAATGTAAATCCAGTAGATGCCGAAGCCATACAGACCGAGACCGAAGGCCAGACCCAGTTTAAATGCGTGTGCAAGCGTTGTGGCTTGCTGCCACAGGCACAGCAAGGCGGCTAGCGTGAGCCAGGGCAGCCAGAACAAACCATAAGGCGCAAAACCCAGCACGGTGAGCGCACCCAGGGTGAGCGCCAGCGTGGCGCGTTGCCACATCGGGGCATGACTTGCCCAAACTTTCACAGCATTCAATGCGATCACCCTTTCACCAAACCTTTCACCGCTTGTATATCCGCCATGGACAGCCAGGCAGAAAAGTCGGCCGATTGCATGACTTGCCACTCTATCATCCTGGCGATAGCGATCGGGTCTTGTGGGTCAATGGCTTGCGTAGGCCGTGCCGGGTGACACATCAGCACCGGCGGCAAGTCTGTTTCAGAGATGGCCAACTGTTTGAGTTGCCTGGCCCAGTGCAACCAATGTGCCTGATAGGCTGCGGCATCGCCCTGAAAGTTGTAGACGCCTAACAATAGGGGTGAGACGCGAAACCCAGCTTTGGTGGCCAGTTGCTTGAGTGTTTGCGCACCTAGCCAATGAATGATTCTGGCCTTAAAGCCACTCTCCACAGGTGGGCTGGAGATACGCAACCATGGCCGCTCAGCTGGGGCTAAGTGGCTATAGCGATGTTGCAAAATGGTGAGCAGTGCCTCGCGGATGATGGGCAGTTGATGCACGTGCAAATGACCATCAATATAATCTGGCGGCGTATGCAACGCATCTTCAAACGCATCTAGCTGTTGCTTGATATTGGCCATCACGGTTTGTGTGCTGAGCAAGCCAGTCAAGCTTCGTAGCACCAGCACAGGGTGAGCGACACGCATGGTGCGTGAAAATTGGGTGAAATCGAGGTGCAGACCAAGGTCCGCCTTGGTGCGCAATTGCGGGGTGAGCTGCCGCGCACTCTCCGGCCAGCGCGGGCTCAGCGTCATGCAAGAGGTCGCAGTTAAAATGCCACGCTCAATCAGGGTCAAAATAGCGGCATCGATCGCTGCCGACTGCGCATAATCATCCGCACAAATAATCACCTTAGCCATACAACGCCTTAATCATGCTGAAAAGCCCAAAAACGGCTGAGCAGCCAGGTGCTGACCGCAACCAACACCATCACTACGCCAAGCACAAACCAGAAAGGCAATGGCGTGTAGGTCAACGCCAGCCATAACAGAGCCTGATTACCCACAAAGCCAAGCAAGGCCACAGCGAGAAACTTGAAAAATGCGGCTTTGTGACTAGCCTGTGTGCCCCGAAACGACCAGCGACGATGCCCGATATAGCTGACCGGAAAGGCACATAAAAAGCCTAACCAGTTTGCGCCTGAAGGCTGCCAGCCCCAGGCATGGGCCAACAATGCCACAACATAATGCACCGCGGCAGCCAACGCCCCCACACTGACAAACCCTAGCACAGAGGCGCGCATATATATCTCAGGATTGATGGCTGGACGAAGCAGCTGGCGCAACGACTTCAGCCACAATATAAGGTGGACGGCCTTTGACTTCATCATAGACGCGGGCGAGGTATTCACCGAGTACGCCGATAAATAACAACTGCACGCCAGCGAAGAACATCATACTGGCCACCACCGTCGGCCAACCAGGCACAGACTCGTGTAAAAACAGGGCATCAATCACCACCACAGCACCATAGGCAAATGCTAATAAAGCCAGCGTGGCCCCTGTTAAACTGGCCAAACGCAATGGTAAGACTGAGAAGCTGGTAATGCCTGTCCACGCCAAGGCTATCAATTTGAGTTTTGAATAAGCACTTTCGCCGTGCAAGCGTGGCAACGGGGTATAAGGAATACCAATGGACTTGTAGCCGACCCATGCATAAATGCCTTTCATAAAGCGGTTACGCTCAGGCAAAGCGCACAAAGCATCCACCACCGCGCGGTTCATCAAACGGAAATCACCGGCATCACGTGGGATTTCAACATGGGTGCTGGCGCTCATCATGCGGTAAAACAGGCGCGAGCCCCATAACTTAAAGGACGACTCCTGCTCACGATCCTGACGCACAGCGTAGACCATATCATAGCCTTCACGCCATTTTTCCAGCATGGTAAACATGAGCTCTGAAGCATGCTGGCCATCTGCATCCATGCAAATCACTACGTCGCCCTTGGCATAACTCAGGCCAGCGCTAATGGCGTTTTCTTTGCCAAAGTTACGCGAAAACCTGACCAAAGTGACATGGCACGCTTCCACCATTGACTGCACCACCTGTGAGGTATGGTCACGGCTGCCATCATCCACCACCACCATATCCCAATGTGGTGACATCTGTTGCAACACGCCACGGATATTTTGCAGCGTATGCGCAATGTTTTTTTCTTCATTGTAAGCAGGCACCATCACCGTGATATGCGGCTGGGCGGTGGGGCGGTGAGCGTCAACAGTAGTCATGGCAATCAGATTAGCAGGTTCGGTGCGGTTATTGTAGTGGATGCGACTAATTTTTGGCCGGGGTAGCGCGGCGATCATCCCCTTGCAGGTGGCGCCGGTCTTTAATCACGGTCAGCCACATGCCCTGCCGCTGCACGCCACCGATCAGCTTGCCCTGCATCACCTCATGGCAATGCATATTGGTGGTGGAGAGGAAAAAGTCGGCCTCTTCCCAGCGGCGGGTGACGCTAAAACGGCCATCCAGATAAGGTTCGATTTGCGGGGTATCTACACAAGCGGCCACCCAGTAAGGTGTATCGCGTGCAGGCAAAGGCATCTCGGTGAGTTGATCAGTGGCGGCACGTAAGGCACTCGACCAGTAATCGCCCTCCCACTTAAACTGGGATTGCGTTTGATCGCCTGCTAAACGGTTGAGTCTGGCGTATTGGTATGGGTGCAATTGCACAATATCCACCAGCGTCACCAGCATCAAGCCAGCCATCACGCCGCCCCAAATGGCTTGATAAGCCACTCGTGCCTGTAACTGGCTAGTGGCGAATGCCTGCCAGACGGCCACCATCGTCCAAGCCGAGAAAATCGCCAGCAAAGGCAGCAAAAAAGTAAAGTGGCGCACGCCGTTATACAAGGCAGGCCGGTCATCCATCACAAAAATGAGCGGGAATAAGATACCCATCAACAGGGTGTACATAACCATACGTGTCGACTGATCAGCCAGGCGCAAAGCTGGTCGGTGCAAAAACCACAGCACAGGCAGACTGAAAATGCCTAATAAAGCCGCTTCTGGCAATTTGACTGCCAGGTATTGGAACAGATAACTGCGTGGCACTTCGCTGATGTTGTAGACCACGCCATTGGCAATGGTCTGCATATTAAAGTCAAAGTGTGAGAACGACTTGGCGGCTTCCAGCAGGTTATCAGGCTCAATCACACTCCACGGCCAGCACATGGCCATAAAGACAAACGCCAGGACGGCTGCGGGCAGCAACACCAAGACCATGCGCAGCAAGCGCGACCAGATTGGTGTGCGTTCAGATCTATGGTCGAGCAAGACGCGTGCAAGCACCATCAACACCAGGTAGATGACGGCAAAGGCGCCGCCCACGCGCAAGCCCAATGCGCCGCCGACCGCGAAGCCGAGCAACACAATGGCTTTACCGCTGACATTCTCCATATCGCGCACCACCAGCGCAGTGGCATACAGTGCCCACAACATGCAGGTGGCGAAGGGCACATCTTTGGTATGGGTAAACATGGTGCCAGACCATGACACGGTGAGAAACAGCAGCGTCATCGCCAGCAACGCCAGGCGCTCACCGCCCAGCAAATGCGCAAACCTGGAGACGCCATAAAAACCGAGCAGGCCAAACAAGGCTGAAAGCAAGTGGCGAATATCCCAGATCATGATCGGGATATAGGGGTCGAGCGCGGCGGCAACAATGTCGAACAGGCCGCCGTATAGATATAGATTGCGGTAGTGAAAAGCGTCCTGGTCTTTAAAGCCGGACTGATACCAGTCGAGCAGCATCTGGCCATAAGTATGCTGCACATACTCGTCGTTGCTGATGCCGTGCTGGCGAAAAGTGAGGGCTACCCAAATGATAAGCGCCAGCCAAAAGAAACGTATCAACCAGCGATACGTGACAGCTGAGCAAGCTTGGGCAAAAAGGGGTTTCATGGGCTATTTAATCGTGAAAAATTGACACGCGCAAGCGTATCACGACACCCTGCCTGAGGATAGAGCGCGACCCCTGCCGCGCTCAAATAAATCTGGGCAAGACTGCCAGATTAATTACCAGGATCGGTATGTACCGAGAAGCGGTAACCAGAGCCGCGCACGGTCTGGATCATTTCTTCATGCTTGGACGCCACCAGTGCATTGCGCAAGCGGCGAATATGGACGTCCACTGTACGGTCTTCAACAAACACGCGATCCCCCCAAACCTTGTCGAGCAATTGCGTACGGCTATGCACGCGCTCCGGGTTGGTCATAAAGAAATGCAACAACTTAAACTCGGTAGGCCCCAGTGGAATATGTACATTATGGCCAGTCACGCGGTGGGTGGTCGGATCCAGATGCAAACCGGCAATTTCAATCGGATCATCCGTCATTTGCGGTGCACGTCTGCGCAACACCGCCTTGATACGCGCATTCAACTCGCGTGGGCTAAACGGCTTGGTCACATAATCATCTGCACCGACTTCCAGGCCGCGCACTTTATCAAACTCGTCGCCACGGGCGGTCAGCATGATAATCGGTACTTCTTTGGTCAAGCTGTCCGATTTCAGACGACGCGCAAACTCAATGCCGCTCATGCCTGGTAACATCCAGTCCAGCAAAATCAGGTCTGGCATGGTTTCACGTAACAGCATTTGCGCATGTTCAACGCTGGTGGCACGGATCGCATGATGCCCCGCTTGTTTGATATTCAACGCCAGCAATTCCTGGATCGCCGGTTCGTCTTCTACCACCAAAATATTCGCTGCAGCCATGACACTCCCTTTAAGCAATTTGAGATCAAAGTATTGATTGAATGCTCGCCAGTTTATGAATGAATTATGACATTTTAATGACAACATCACATAAATTTAATTTTGCTGTTATTGCCTTTTAAAGCAAATTGTAACAAGATGTAACGGACGTTAATAAAGGGTTTTAATCTTGCTTAATCTTTCCAAAGAACACATCACCGCTGGCAATCATTTCAATCGCTGGCTAGTACCACCAGCAGCATTGGCAGTCCACCTCTCCATCGGCATGGCTTATGGCTTTAGCGTCTTTTGGAAACCACTGGGCAATGCGCTCACTGGGCCTGACGGCAAACCGGTGGCCGCTTGCGCCGCTGGGGCAAGCACCTTTGCGGACAAACTGGCAGGCACCGCCAAAGCGCTGACCGCCACCGATTGCAACTGGACTCAGTTTGACCTCGGCTGGATGTATACCTTGTTTTTTGTGCTGCTGGGCTGCTCAGCCGCCGTCTGGGGTGGCTGGCTGGAACGTGCTGGCCCACGCAAAGCAGGACTGGTCGCCATGCTTTGCTGGTGTGGTGGCTTGCTAATTTCAGCCCTCGGTGTCTACCAACACCAGTTGTGGATGATGTGGCTAGGCAGCGGTGTCATTGGTGGTGTTGGCCTCGGGTTGGGTTATATTTCCCCGGTCTCGACCCTGATCAAATGGTTTCCGGATCGTCGCGGCATGGCGACTGGCCTGGCCATTATGGGCTTTGGCGGCGGCGCCATGATAGGCTCGCCCCTGGCCACCAAACTCATGAGCATCTTCGCCACGCCCACCGCTCCAGGTGTCTGGCAAACCTTTGTCGTACTTGCCCTGATTTATGCCGTGTTTATGACCTGCGGCTCATTGGGCTATCGCGTGCCAGCCGCTAACTGGAAACCCTCTGGCTGGACGCCACCAGACACTCAACATAATCGTCTGGTCGCTACACGCCACGTGCATCTCAAAAACGCGCACAAAACGCCGCAATTCTGGTTACTGTGGCTCATTTTGTGCATGAATGTGTCTGCCGCCATCGGCATTATCGGCGCCGCAGCCCCCATGTTGCAGGAAACATTTGGTGGCGTATTGATTGGCCAGCCTACCCTTGGCTTTGCCGAGATTAAGGCTGATGAAGCACTGACCGCTGCGGCAGCAGCAGTCGGCGCCGGTTTTGTCGGACTGATCTCATTGTTTAATATTTTTGGCCGCATCGGCTGGGCCACTTCGTCAGACAAACTGGGCCGCAAAACAACCTATTTCATCTTTTTTGTGCTTGGCATCATGATGTATGTCTGTGGCACTTACGCAGCCAATCATCATCAACTGGCGTTGTTCCTGCTGGTATTTTGCATCATCGCTTCTATGTACGGCGGCGGCTTTGCCACCATCCCGGCTTATTTGGCTGATTTGTTCGGCACGCAGTTTGTCGGCGCTATTCATGGCCGCCTGCTCACCGCCTGGTCAACCGCGGGTATTTTGGGTCCTGTCATCGTCAACTATCTGCACGACGTACGGCTAGAGGCCAATGTCCCTTATGCTGATATTTATGCGCCGATCTTCATGACGCTGGCAGCCTTGCTGGGTGTGGGCTTTGTCGCCAACCTGCTAGTGCGGCCAGTCGCAGACAAATACTTTATGTCAGATAGCGAATTGGCGGCAGAGCAAAGTGGCGGTAAAACCACCAGCCAACAGGTCGTGAGCATTAAACAAAACAACCAGAAAACGCCTGATATTCTGGTTAAACTGGCGTGGCTGGCAGTGCTGATTCCTATCAGTTATGGTATCTGGATGACCATACAAAAAGCCTGGTCACTATTCGCATAATCCGTAACCTTGCCGTTTGGGTTAAAATAGCGGTTTATGTTTTAACCCACGGACGCACAAGTGAACAAAATTGCTAAAAACCTGGACGGTAACGGTAAAAAAATCGGTATCGTCCTCTCCCGTTTTAATGAAAATATTGGCGCGGGCTTATTACAAGCCTGCGAACAAGAGCTGCTCAAGCTCGGCGTCGCTGCTGAAGACATCACCCTCGCCACCGTGCCTGGTGCGCTGGAAACACCGTTGATTCTGTTACACATGGCCATGACTGAAAAGTATGATGCCCTGATCGCACTGGGCGCGATTATCCGCGGCGAGACCTATCATTTTGAAGTGGTTTCTAATGAGTCTGCGCGTGGCATTTCAGAAGTACAACGTGATACCGGCGTGCCAGTTGCCAATGCGATTCTCACCACAGAAAATGATGAGCAAGCAGAAGTGCGCGTGGCGGTAAAAGGCGCTGAAGCCGCCCAAGCCGCCATTGAAATGGCAAATTTAGTGAGCGCACTATGAGTGACGATAAAGCAGCTTTGAGCCAGGACAAAGCGGCGCCCGCCAAAAGCAAAGGCAGTAAAAACCGCCGCAAATCACGCGAACTGGCACTCAAAGCGCTCTACAGTAACCGCATGAATGCCGGTGACGTGAAGCAGCTGCGGCTGGATAGCCTGGACGACCCAGATTACTTTAAAGCAGACGAGACTTACTTCAAGCTGCTATTGACCGGCGTACTCGACCACACCGCTGAGATTGATGCCATGATCAGCCAGTTTATCGACCGCCAGCTAGAAGAGCTTAGCCCGATTGAACATGCTATTTTACGTATCTCTGGCTATGAGCTGATGTTTGATGTCAGCATCCCTTACCGCGTAGCCATCAACGAAGGGGTTGAGTTGGCCAAGGCCTATGGCGGCATTGATGGCCATAAATACATTAATGGCGTGCTAGATAAAATTGCCGCACAAGCACGGCCTCATGAGTTTGGCCAGCAAACTAAAAGATAATCATGTGCTTGTGCCAGGGCTTGTCATTTGCCTGACTGCAAAAAACCCCGCGCTCAATGTTCGGGGTTTTTTATTGTATTCGCCAGTGCTACTTTTGTAAGGTTTTATACTGCCTAAGCAAACCGACCATCAACAAACCTGAGAGAAGCATTGTATAAGTCTGCGGTTCGGGCACCATCGTAGGTGACGTAACAACGGTGTTTCCCGCACCATCCAGATAATCGTAAGACCAACTAATGATGTCCGTTTTAGAGATACCAATGACAAACTTCAGGTCTCCATAATAGCTATCCCCTTGAAAAAAAACCGATCCAACATTCCTACCAGGAGTCCAGCTGGCTGGTGTCACTGACATCAGTGTGAGGGCGGTGGGGTCCGTTTTGACTTGCACATGAAAACTGGTAATAGGATCACTGTCTGGCACATCAAGGTTAAAGATGCAATTACCTGCGGTGTTGCAAGAAAACGTAGTATGAATGTTTTTCTGTTCAAAAGCCTGCGCATCAATACTGGCAACGAGCAGGCCCAGCGGAATGGCAATGTGTTTAAAGTTTAAATGACGCATGGCGTGCTCCTCATTGTAAAAAAGGTGGCTGTGATGGATGCGTCGTAAAGGGGCCAACGCAAGCTAAACCCTACTTTAATTAAAATAATTTTACAACTCGAATAAAACCAACATGCTTAGTTAGGCGACTATCCAATTGTTGTTTATCTGCAGCAAAGGTTTACAAGCGATGCCATGTCATCAATGCAGCGCTGCAATACTTCTGTATCTTGATGGGATGGTATTAGCTTAAGGTGAGTGTCTGCAGCTCGCAGGATGTATGATTGATGTTTGCAACGACGGCGGTATCGTGCCAGTCTCCGAGCACTACGCGCTCGCACTGATGCCCGTCTACAGTCAGCGGGTGACGTCCGGGCCGATGCGTATGACCATGCAACAGCACCTCGGGGTAATCGTACTCGCGTAGCAGAGTGGTCACGGCTGCGGAATTCACATCCATGATGTCCATGCCATACTTGCTTTTATTTTCTGCGCTCTGGCTGCGCGCCTGTTCTGCAAAGGCCAACCGTGCTGAGAGTGGTTGCGCCAGAAAAGCCTGTTGCCATTGCGAGCTGCGCACTTGTGCACGAAACTGCTGATAAGCCACATCATCGGTACAAAGCGCATCACCGTGACTTAACAGTACGCGCGTGCTGCCGAATGTCAGCAACGTGGGATCAGGCAGCAATTGCAAGCCACAAGCGCGGGCAAAATGCTCGCCAATTAAAAAATCACGATTGCCGTGCATCAAGTACAACTGAACGTCGCGCTCTGAGAGCGCTCGCAAGGCTTGCACAATCGGCACAAATTCGGCGCCATGTTGCGGGTCAGAGAGAATATCATCGCCCACCCATACCTCCACAAAATCACCGAGGATATACAGCGCGTCAGCGGTCGTGACTTCGGTATGCAGCCAATGCAAAAAAGCCTGCGTTACCGCAGGCCTTTGCGCACATAAGTGCAGATCAGAAATGATCCAGGTGGTCATGCCTTAGGCAACCACGACGGCTTTTTCGATGATCACTGGCTCGACCGGCACGTCCTGGTGACCAGCACGGCTGGTAGTCGGCACCGCTTTAATTTTATCAACAATGTCCATCCCTTCAACCACTTTACCAAACACACAGTAACCCCAGCCTTGGCTGGTAGGTGCCGTGAAATTCAAAAAGTCGTTATCTTTCACATTGATAAAGAATTGTGCAGAAGCTGAGTCTGGCACCATGGTACGGGCCATCGCCAAGGTGTACTTGTCGTTAGACAAGCCATTGTCAGCCTCGTTTTTGATGGTGGCATCCGTTGCTTTTTGTTTCATGTTGGTATCAAAACCGCCACCTTGAATCATAAAGTCTTTGATCACGCGATGAAAAATCACACCGTCGTAAAAACCTTTTTCAACATAGCTCAAAAAGTTTGCCACGGTAATCGGTGCTTTTTCTGCGTTGAGTTCAATGATAATGTCGCCAAAGTTAGTAGTCAGTTTGACCAAAATATTCTCCGTTTGTTGTGGCTAATGCCAGTGATATTGAGGATAGTTACTTGCTAGTCACTATCGTTGCACGTTTAATGATGACCGTCCGAATCGGCACATCCGAAAAGCCGCGTTGATTGCCTGTTGGCAAATTGCTGATTTTAAACACGACGTCCATGCCAGACACAACCTTGCCAAAGACACAGTAACCAATCTGGTCTGGTTCCGGACTTCTGTAATCCAGAAACTGGTTGTCGGCCACGTTCACAAAAAATTGCGCCGTCGCAGAGTTAGGGTCTGGTGTGCGCGCCATGGCAATGGTGCCAGTCTGGTTGACCAGGCCATTACCAGCCTCATTCACGACTGGTGCACGTGTTGGTTTTTCATTCAGTTCGCGATCAAAGCCGCCGCCCTGAATCATAAAGCGACCAATCACACGGTGAAAAATGGTATTGGTGTAAAAACCGTCTTTGACATACTGCAAAAAGTTTTCAACCGTTTTAGGCGCTTTGTCAGCATATACCTCAACGGCAAAATTACCCTGATTGGTTTCAAACAGTACTTGCGTCGCTGCATTGGTCACACCCACGGCAGCCAACAGGCAACACCCTAACATCCAAGACAACATACGCATCAAGCTGATCCCTCGTACAAAATTTTCCATTCACCATTCTCCTGCACCCAGTACTGTCGTTTTTTCATGACATTACGTAAGGCAGCACTCACATACTCTTGCTCAAAATCTACGACCACCATGTTTCGCTTGGAGTTCGGATAAGTGAACATACTGACCTCAGACAAGTTAACATTCACTTTAGGCTTAGCCGCCTGAATCTGGCGCTTGTAGCTGGCCCAGCGCGACAAATCGCCGTCAGAATAAAAGAAATCACTGGTGTAATGCGACAGGTAGGCATCCGTCTTTTGCGCCGCCCAGTCTTTACGCCATTGCTCAATCGCCGATTTCAGGGCTGCTTTTTCACGGTCCTGATTGCGCACTGAGTCTGGATTCACCCACTGAAAGTTAACGCCAATCACCACTGGCGTATTGCCGGCCTGCAACACCTCTTGCAAGGCTTTCATGTCCGGGTTAGACAACACCACACACCCATCACTGGCGCGTGGCGGGCGGCTGTAGGTGTCTCTTGGCGTGCCATGAATCCAGATGCCAGAACCGGTTTTGCGTTCGTAACTGTCTATTTCGTTGGGATAATTGAGCGGATACGCAGCATCGCCATACAAGTCAGGCAACGGGCGATTGAGTTTGCGCGAGGCAAAATAGACGCCTATCGGCGTGCGTTTGTCACCCTGGTCCTTTTTACCAATACCGTTTTTACCGATGGTGACATAGTAGTCGGCGATATAACGCAATACATTGCCCTCGCCTTTTTCATACACATACAGGCGAGAACGCGCAGTATCGACAAACAAAACATGGCTTTGTTTTTCTGACAGCTCGACCAGCATATTCGGCTGGGTCAAGCCACGGTTACGGTCAAAATAATTGCGGATACGGATTTCTGCTTCTTCTTTGAAATCCTGAATACGGGTGACATCGGCCGTATTGGCATCACCAAAATTGTTTAATATGCGGGCTTTGGCAGAGAGTAAATCGCCATGAATCAGGTGCGCAAGGGCAAAGTTGGGAGAGATCGTCAGCAGCTGGTCAACGTAATCCAGCGCCTGCTGCAGGCGGCCTTCTTTAATAGATTGCAGCGTTTGTACCAGCATGCGTTCAACCGCATTGGTGTTCTTGTTTTGCACGAACAAACGCGCAGTTAACGCTTCATGGTTAACCGCGGTTGCATTCCAAGGCAATAGCGCAGCACTGACAAACGCAATATAGCAGTACTTTCTTAAACTCCTCATGCCGATATTATACATTTGTTTAATTAAAATCTTGCCTGCTTAAGCTGCCAAATTCGCCCCCAATTGAGCGTTTTTAACAGTAGTGCCGCCGGGTTAGAGCGGTGCTTGCAACGTAGCTTAGAACTTGCCGACGCGCTCTTGTTGAATCAACCAGCGACCGCCTTCTTTAACCAGATTCAGCGTCTTGTTCGAGTTTGCATCCAGGCCCGTTGCTTTATACATCTGGCGGAATGTGACCTTGGCTGCAGTATCACTCTCCATCTTGACTGACAGATTGCTCAGCTTGACCGAAATCTTGCTTGGGCGACTCACACGGTCACGGCGGGTAGACTCCCACTGTTTGCGCGACTCGCCGCCAGGCGTTTTAAACTCCTTGGCGTAGCTATCCAGATACTTGTCTACATTTTGCGCAGCCCAAGCATCGGCCCACGCATTGACTGCATCCAGCACTGCTCGCTCCTGTTGGCTATTGGCTGGCTTCTCTTCCACTGGCTTAGATTCAACCGTAGGCTTTTTAGTCTCTACCACCGACGGCGCAGCAGCAGGTGGTGTGGGTGTCACAGCCGCTGATGTCGCTGGCGGAGTCACGGGTGCAGGATTAGCTGGTGGAGTCACCGCTGGCGTCGTGGCTGCTGGCGCAGGCGGCACCGTCGTTGTCGTACGCGCCACAGTGCGCTTACCGCCAAACAAATCGGTAATCATGGCCAGCTTGCTTTGCGCACGGCTATTAGAGGTGTCTAGTTTAAGCGCTTTGTCATAGGCCTCAGACGCCAGACGCGCATAAATATCCCCCAGATTTTCATGCGCAGTCGCATAGCTTGGGTGAGTTTTTATAGCAGATTCCAATGCCTTTCTCGCCTTGTCATACTGGCCCTGATCAGCGTAGAGCACCGCCAGATTATTATATGGCTCAGGCAAGTTAGGATATTTTTCTGTCAGCTCGGTAAATGACTTAATTGCTTCATCGCGCTTGCCCAATTCCACCAGAATCACGCCACGCATAAACATGGCCTCGGCGTTTTTAGGGTTGGCAGACAAATAGCTGTTCACACGCTCCAGCGCAGCAGCTTGATTGCCCTGCTCAGACAGCTGGTTGATTTCACGCAGCTCGACATTGGTTTGACCTGCTAAAGCAGAGTGAGATAAGGCGACCTGGCTTAACAGGACACCCAACACCAGCAAAGATTTTTTTAATGTTGCGTTCATGAGTTTATTACCTGAGCAATCGTTGATTTTTAGCAGTATGTTATACTGGAATTGTACAAGAGACAGTGCGCTTTTAGGTGATTATTACAAGCAGCATCAGCACCAATATGTGTTCTGTATGTGTCCTGCGTGGTTTACCAGAAGGCAAAAGATCAAACCATCCGATCAAACATGACCGCCTTCGCCGACACGAAAAACAAGCATCGCCCTCTTAACAAAAATTAAACACTACAATACTTCTGCTAATTTTATCACGCCTTCATCCATTTTACATTTCGTTAGCATGTTAAAACTACACAATACCCTCTCCCGCAGCAAACAGGTTTTTGAGCCTATCACAGCCAAAAAAGTCAGCATGTACGTCTGCGGCATGACTGTTTATGACTTTTGCCACTTGGGGCATGCGCGCGTGATGGTGGTGTTTGACATGGTGGCACGCTGGTTTCGCACCAGTGGTTACGAGGTGACTTATGTACGCAACATCACCGATATTGATGACAAAATCATCAAACGTGCTCAAGAAAACAACGAAAGCATCCAAAGCCTGACCCAGCGTTTTATTACTGCCATGGATGAAGACTCGGCCAAACTCGGCATTATCCGCCCGGACATTGAGCCGCGCGCGACCGAGCACGTGCAAGGCATGCTGGACATGATCAGCCAGCTCATCAACAAAGGCTTTGCCTATCAGGCCAGCAATGGCGACGTGTTTTATAAAGTGCGTAGCTTCAACGACTACGGCAAACTTTCTGGCAAGTCACTGGAAGACCTGCGTGCCGGCGAGCGCGTCGATGTCGACAACCACAAACAAGACCCGATGGACTTCGTGCTATGGAAATCGGTTAAGCCTGGCGAACCCTATTGGGAATCGCCCTGGGGCAATGGCCGCCCAGGCTGGCATATTGAATGCTCGGTCATGAGCGCTGCGCATTTAGGTCAGCACTTTGATATCCACGGTGGCGGCCAGGACTTGCAGTTTCCGCACCACGAAAACGAAATCGCTCAATCCGAAGCCACCCACGGCTGCACCATGGCTAACTACTGGATGCACAATGGCTTTATCCGCGTTGATGACGAAAAAATGTCCAAGTCGCTGGGCAATTTTTTTACCATTCGAGAAGTACTAGAGCAATACGACCCGGAAGTGGTGCGCTTTTTCATTCTGCGTGCGCACTACCGCAGTCCGCTCAACTACTCCGACAAACATCTGGACGACGCCAAAGCCTCTCTAACTCGCCTATATACAGCATTGCGTGGCATTGAAGTCGCCGACGGTGCCATCGACTGGGCACAGCCACAAGCGGCAAAATTCAAAGCCGCCATGGACGATGACTTCAATACCCCAGAAGCCATTGCCGTGTTATTTGAACTGGCCAATGACCTGAACAAAGATAAATGCGCCACCACTGCCGCATTATTGAAACAATTGGCTGCGATTATCGGCTTGCTACAACGCGACCCGGAAAGCTTTATGCAAGGCGAAACCAATAGCGATCTGGATATCGAAGGCCTGATTGCAGCACGGATTGCGGCCAAAACTGCCAAAAACTATGCCGAGGCAGACCGCATCCGCAAAGCACTGGCCGATGCAGGCATCGTATTAGAAGATACCGCGCAAGGCACCACCTGGCGTCGCGCCTGATTTGTAAACACATCATTCTTTTGAGAAACTGAAGGAAAACGGATGCCCGTTAAACTGTCTGCTCCCACCGCCGAAGCACTGCTGCCTGTCAAAGGCGTACAACTGGGTTTTGCCCAGGCACATATCCGCAAACCCAACCGTAAAGACGTACTGGTGATCACCGTGCCCGAAGGCAGCAGCGTTTCTGGTGTGTTTACGCTCAACCGCTTTTGCGCAGCGCCGGTAACTGTCTGTAAGGCTCATTTACAACACAACAAAGGCATCCGCGCCCTGCTGGTGAACACCGGCTGCGCCAACGCAGGCACCGGCCAGCAAGGCCTGGATGACGCGCGTGCCAGCTGTATTGGCGTCGCACAGGCGTTGAACATTAGCCCTGAGCAAGTCTTGCCGTTTTCTACCGGCGTGATTCTGGAAACCTTACCGATGGAAAGATTGCTGGCAGGCATCGCCCCAGCCGTCGCCAACTTACAGGAAAATAATTGGTTAAATGCAGCAGAAGCCATCATGACCACCGACATTGTGGCCAAGGGCACTTCACGCACGCTGATGATTGATGACAAACAAATCACCATTACCGGCATCAGCAAAGGTTCCGGCATGATTCACCCCAACATGGCGACCATGCTGGGTTATATCGCCACCGATGCCGCCATCAGCCAAGCGGCGCTCGACAGCATTATCCAGCACGCAGTAAATAAATCGTTTAACTGCATTACGGTCGACGGCGACACCAGCACCAACGACAGCCTGATCTTGATGGCTACTGGCCAAGCAGGCAATGCTGCCATCAACGAACAAAGTGCAGACTTTGCCACCTTGCGCGACGCCTTAACCGATGTCGCCACCGAACTGGCTCAAGCCATCGTAAGAGACGGCGAAGGCGCCACCAAATTTATGACCATTCAGGTTGAAGCGGGTAAAGATGTAGAGGAGTGCCGCAAAGTCGCCTACGCCATCGCCCACTCCCCGCTGATTAAAACTGCCTTCTTCGCCTCTGACCCTAACCTGGGCCGCATTCTTGCCGCGATTGGTTATGCGGGCATTGATGACCTCGACGTCAACACCATGCAGCTATATTTAGGTGATGTATTAGTCGCTGAGAAAGGGGGCCGTGCCGCGAGTTATGTTGAAGAACAAGGCGCAGCCGTGATGAAAGAAAGTGACATACTGGTTCGCGTGGTGCTGAATCGCGGCCAGGCGGATGCCACGGTATGGACCTGCGATTTTTCTTATGATTACGTGAAGATTAATGCGGATTACAGATCGTAATACGCAAGTAACCAGCATACCTTGAATCACTGAAAAGCCACCCTGACGCCTAGTCTCGTTTGGGTGGCTTTTTTATTTCGCCTTGTTGGCGAGTTACTTTTTTTGCTTGCCCCAAAAAAGTAACCAAAAAGAGGGCACCCAGCCATCACGGCCTGCGGCTCCCTTGCGTTGCTCAACAAAATAAGCCGGTCACGAAACTCATCCTAGCGGGCTGCAAACTACGCAGCCCGCCGCGGGATTCGGACAGTCGCTCCCTCTTCTCTTATTTTGTCTCCGCTACTCAGCGTGATGGGATGGGATGGGAT
>NZ_SSGF01000016.1 GCF_008015755.1 Methylophilus sp.
AGTGCGACAACATCTGCGCTCACTCCAGGGCGCTTTTGAAGCTCAATTTCATGCCGCCATTTGTAAAGGCTCTTTGTTGATACGCCAAGGCGTTGAGCAACATCCGCGACATCATGACCGCGTTCTGTGATTTGCTTTACAGCTTCGAACTTAAACTCGTCCGTGTATCTGATACCCTTCATGTAACTTACTCCGTTTGTTTTAGACATTATGATTTGTCTAGCAGAGCGGGTGAAGTCCAAACCTGCAAAATAAAAACACCTCTTAATTTGAGGTGTTTTTCAACAATAAATCATACTGTTATGATTTATTAAGTGCAGTTAAAACCGACTGCAACACCCCAGGAAACTTCTGCTCAATCTCTGCCACCCTCAGCGCATTCATATGCTCGGTGCCTTCAATTAAGGTTTCGACTAATCCGGCTGCGCGCAAAATTTTAAAGTGATGCGACAGGCTGGATTTAGGGCGATTCAAGTCAAACTCACCGCACGTCATTTTGCGCCCAGCATTGGCCAGTTGCCCGACGATCTCAAGCCGCGTGGGGTCAGACAGCGCATACATAATGTCGGTCAATTCGACTTGATCAATATTGGGATGTTTTATTTGCCGCATTTAATAATTTTACCTGAGGGCTTGATATTATTCTATTGTTCGATTATATTCGAACAATAGAAGTTAACACCAGATTTGATTAACCAATTCAACACGCCCAAAGGATGATGATGGCAGATTTATTTTCCAGCTACCAATTAAAGGATGTCACGCTCAGAAACCGCATCGCGATTCCGCCGATGTGCCAATACATGGCCGAAGACGGCCTGGTGAATGACTGGCATTTGGCGCATTACACCAGCCTGGCACGCGGCGGCAGCGGCTTGGTGATTGTAGAAGCCACAGGTGTGGCGCCTGAAGGCCGCATCACGCCGGGTTGCCTGGGCATCTGGAATGATGCACAAGCTGAAAAACTGCGTGAAATTGCAGCGGCCATTAAAGCGGCTGGTGCGGTGCCTGGCATCCAGATTGCACACGCTGGCCGCAAAGCCAGTGCCAACAAACCTTGGGAAGGCGACGACCATCTGCCAGCAAATGATCCGCGCGCTTGGCAACCGATCGCCCCGTCAGCGATTGCCTTTGGTGGTGATTTGCCACGTGTCCCAAAAGCAATGACGATAGAAGATATCAACCGCGTAAAAGCTGACTTTGTGGCCGCCGCCAAACGTGCGCGGGATGCAGGCTTTGAGTGGCTGGAAATCCACTTTGCGCATGGCTACCTCGGACAAAGTTTTACCTCTGCACATTCTAACCAACGCACCGATAGTTACGGCGGCAGTTTCGAGAACCGCTCGCGCTTCACCATCGAAACTCTGGAAGCCATCCGCGATGTGTGGCCAGAAAACCTGCCACTGACCGCACGATTTGGCGTCATTGAATACGATGGCAAAGATGAAGAAACCTTGAGTGAGTCGATTCAGCTAGTGAAAGCCTGGAAACAGCGCGGCCTGGATATGCTGAGTGTGAGTGTCGGCTTCACAATCCCTGAAACCAATATCCCCTGGGGACCGGCATTTTTGGCCCCCATTGCCCAGCGCGTACGTAATGAGGCCGGTATTCCAGTGTCATCCGCGTGGGGCTTTGGTGCGCCGTCATTGGCAGACAACGCGATCCGCAAACAAGAGCTGGACCTGGCCATGATAGGCCGCGCCCACCTCGAAAACCCGAATTGGCCCTATTTCGCTGCCAAGCAACTCGGCAAAGAAAACGCAGCCTGGGTGCTGCCTGCGCCTTATGCGCACTGGCTGGCAAGGTATCACAGCCCAACCCAAGACTAAGACGACGCGTGTGCCGTGCAAAAAACCTGCCTTCTGGCAGGTTTTTTTATATCGGCCTGATATCGTTTTAAGGCTTAAAAAAGCTAAAGGCTGTCAGCGCCCACTGACAGCCGAATCAGCATTGCGAGGATGTTGTGAATAAACATATCGCCGTAGTATGGATAGTAACAAGACAAATTTATAAAGCAATGTTTTGTGCCTTCATCAACTAAGGAAAAATATCATGAAAACATCTATTAAAACCAACGTGTTAGCAGCGACTTTCATTTGTATTGCCTCAACCCATGCGATGGCTTTCGATACAGATGAAATCAAAGACAATCAAGCGCCGTTGTCTACTGAATTTAATCAGCTTGATAAATCAGGGGATGGATTGCTTTCATACACCGAAGCCTCAGAAGATAAGCTTTTTACCAAAAAGCACTTTGCCAAGGCGGATGTAGATAAGGATGGCACCTTGAATCAAGACGAGTATTCCACTTATAAATCTAAGGCCGTTAAGAAAAACGTGTCTCGCGTGGTGGATGATAGTTTGATTACCACTAAGGCGAAGGAAGAATTGTTGAGAGCCAAAGATATCAAGAGCTTACAGATCAGTGTAGAAACTTACAAAGGTGAAGTGATCCTGAGTGGTTTTGTTGAAAACGCCGCGATGAAAGAAAAAGCAGAGAAAATCGTCGCAAAAATTGAAGGTGTGAAAGCGGTGAAGAACAGTTTAGAAGTTAAAAGCTAACTGCATACGCCAGAAAACACAACGGCCTCCAATTTGGAGGCCGTTGTCTATGGAATGCAGTGAAAGTGCATCGAAGTCTTGAGATCAGATTTAATCGCCAGACACTGACGGAATTTTATGAATACTTAAATCTGCGCCATCAAACTCTGACTCGGCATCTAAGCGAATACCAACCATTTTCTTGATCAAGCCATAAACAATGACACCGCCGACCAGGGCAATGGTCACGCCGACCAGCGTGCCGATGATCTGGCTGATCACACTGACGCCACCCATGCCACCTAATGCTGAGCAGCCGAAAATACCAGCGGCAATGCCACCCCAGGCGCCACATAAGCCGTGCAGTGGCCAGACGCCAAGTACGTCATCAATTTTTAAGCGGTTTTGAGTGACGGTAAACGCCCATACAAACAGCGAGCCTGCCACGGCACCCGTGACTAATGCGCCTAACGGGTGCATGACGTCAGAGCCAGCACAGACGGCGACCAGGCCCGCCAAAGGGCCGTTGTGGACAAAACCTGGGTCATTTTTACCCAGCACCAGTGCGGCCAGGGTGCCGCCGACCAAGGCCATGAGTGAGTTGACGGCAACCAGGCCAGAGATATTTTGAATTGCTTGTGCCGACATGACGTTAAAGCCAAACCAGCCGACCGTGAGTATCCAGGCGCCTAAAGCGAGAAAAGGAATATTTGACGGTGGGTAGGCATGCAAGCGGCCATCTTTGGTATAG
The DNA here is from genome assembly GCF_008015755.1 of Methylophilus sp. GTDB lineage: Bacteria > Pseudomonadota > Gammaproteobacteria > Burkholderiales > Methylophilaceae > Methylophilus. The sequence goes on from NZ_SSGF01000016.1 coordinate 3,293, forward strand.
CGGCCATTGCGCGCGCCCAGTAACACCACCGCAGCCAGCGCGATCCAGCCGCCCATGGCATGCACGACCACCGAGCCGGCAAAGTCATGAAAGCCAGCGCCAAAGCTGGTTTTTAACCAGTCTTGAAAGCCAAAATGGTTGTTCCAGGCGATGCCTTCAAAAAACGGGTAAACAAAACCGACAATTAAAAAGGTTGCGGCCATTTGCGGGTTGAATTTGGCGCGTTCAGCAATGCCGCCGGAGACAATGGCTGGGATGGCTGCGGCAAAGGTGAGCAGAAAAAAGAATTTGACCAGGTCATAGCCACTTTTCGCCGCCAAGACATCGGCGCCGCTGAAAAAATTGATACCGTAAGCAATGCTATAACCAATGAAAAAATAGGCAATGGTAGACACGCAAAAATCCACCATAATTTTAACCAGGGCATTGACCTGGTTTTTTTGACGCACGGTGCCGACTTCTAAAAAGGCAAACCCGGCATGCATCGCCAGCACCATAATGGCCCCAAGCAATACAAACAAGACGTCATTCGCTGACACTAATGCTTCCATTTCGCTCTCCGAACTATAGTTTTTATACAAAAGTTTTTTATATAGGCGCGTTTTGCCTTACGGCACGCTTTTTTATTGCGCATGTGGAAAGCAAATATCAGACCATTTGTATGTGGTTGATTTTAAAGGCAGGAGATTTTAGCTTACCCGCATAACGCACCAAAAACGAACCAACTAAAGTGCATTGCACATTTTTGGTGCGTTTTTACATAATCTCGGGCGGTTGCAGCTGTTTGAGCATTTCAACCGCATCGGGATGCGCCGCCCAAAAGTAGTAAAACTCACGCACAGCATTTAAAAACAGGTGGCGGGTATTTTTGAGGTTAAACAAAGGTAAAGTGGCATCGGCAGTGATGCGGAAAGCATTTTTTTCTGTCATCGGTGCTTCACGCAAACGCAGTAGCATCAGCTTGGCCATCCGCGTGCGCAGCTCGATGTCCATCTCCTGCTTGTGCTCCATCGATTTAAGCGCTTTCACATAGCCATTGAGCGCCCACAACTCCGAGGTTTCAAATTTTTCAGACTGCAAGGCTGGCCAGACGGATTGCAAGTCGATGACGGCAGGTTGCCAACTGATGGGGTGCAACTCAAATCCCACTGTATCTGCGTATTGCATGACCGCTTTAACATCGCCACGCCAAAACGGATAAAACTCGCGGATAATAGCGAGCAATTCCGGCCAACGTTGCGCCGGTTTATCGGCCAGGCAATCGTCAACCGCCTGGCGATAGGCGGTGCTGGTAGACTCTTGGCCTGCCAGCAATGGCGTTAACTCTGCCAGTAAGGCATCGCGTTGCGCCATAATGGCAGCATCCGCGCCCTTGCCATGCAATAAATTATAATAAGCTTGAATAGCGTCTGCTTCGCGACTTGAACTCATGACAGGCTGCACTGATATAGAGGAATATGAACTTGAAACATCATACACTGAAACCTTTGATCGCTTTATGGGAGAACAACAATGGCTGAATGGGCTTTATTAGCCATTTTAATCGCGGGTGCATGGTTTTGGATGGACTCTGTGGCCAAACGCGAAGCGGCGTTAAAGATAGGCCGTCAATTGGCAGAGCGTTGCCATTTGCAGTTTTTAGACGAAACCGTTGCCTGCTCGCGCGTCGGCTTTGCCCGCGATGGCAATGGCCGTATGCAATTGCAGCGCACGTATACCTTTGACGTCTCCAGCCAGGGCGTGGAGCGTATGGCCTGCCATTTGCAACTGCGCGGCGCGCAACTGGTGGCCTGGCACATTCCACCCTACGCAGCGCAATAATACCCACTCAAACATGGTCGTCGGCCGCTTTGCCCCCTCGCCCACCGGGCCCTTGCATTTTGGCTCACTGGTCGCTGCAGTCGCCAGTTATTGCGATGCCAAAAGCCGTGGCGGGCAATGGCTGTTGCGCATAGAAGACGTAGACCAAACACGGCATGTGGCGAGCGCCAGTGATGACATCATTCGTACCCTGCAACGCTATGGCTTTGTGTGGGATGGCGACATTGTTTATCAAAGCCAGCGCAGTGCACACTACCAAACCGCCCTGGCACAATTGCAGCAACGTGGCTTGGCTTATCCCTGTACTTGCTCACGCAAGGAAATTGCTGACTCCAGCACATTGCTCGGCATAGAAGGTGCCATTTATCCTGGCATCTGTTTGCAACATGCCACCAAACCCGGCGCCGCCGCTGCCTGGCGCATTAAAACAGACGCGCAAACCATCCGTTTTGCAGACCAGATGCAAGGCCAGCAGCAACACCAGATGGCGAGTGACATTGGTGACTTTGTGGTGAAACGCGCCGATGGATTATTCAGCTATCAATTAGCAGTGGTGGTGGATGATGCCTTGCAAGGCGTGACGCATGTGGTGCGTGGGGCAGATTTGCTCAACTCCACCACGCGGCAAATTTACCTGCAACAATTACTGGGCTACCCAACACCGGTCTACGCACATATTCCACTGGTACTCAATGCTGACGGCCAAAAACTGAGCAAACAGACTTTAGCGACCGCCTTACCAGAGGATAATGTTGTCGCAACGCTTGTCGCCGCACTCAGCTTCTTAAAACAAACGCTCCCCGCCGATGTGCAGTCATTCGCAGTAGCAGACCTATGGCAATGGGCCATCGCGCACTGGCAGTTGCCGAAAATTACCCGCCGTTAACAATCTGCCTGGCCGCACAATGGTAAAATAGCCATATGAACCAAGATCGCAACCAAGACCAATTACACCCGTTTATTTTTGAGCAGTCAGCCGTGCGTGGCAACTGTGTCCAGCTAGACCAAAGCCTGCTGACTGCGCTGGAGCACCAGACATTGCCACCAGCGCTGAAAAAAGTCATCGGCGAATTTACTGCCGCCAGCGTGCTGCTCACTGCCACGTTAAAAATGCAAGGCAAGATGATTTTACAATTACAAAGTCAGGGCGCGCTGCAACTGCTGGTGGTGGAATGTACCTCACAGCTCAATATTCGAACCACGGCTAAAGTTGGGAGTGAGTTACCTGGCGACCAGCTCACCGACTGGATCAAACAAGGGCAACTAGTGATTACCCTGATGCCAGAAGAGGGCGAGCCGTATCAAGGCATCGTGCCGCTAGAGGGCGACAGTATCGCCAGCATGCTGGAAAACTACATGCTGCGCTCACAACAAATTGATACGCGTTTGTGGTTAGCCTCAGATGGCGAACGCGCCTCAGGCCTGCTGCTGCAAAAACTGCCGCAACAGCAAGAAAGCGACCTCGATTGCTGGAACCGTGTGCAACACCTGGCAGGCACGGTGACAGACCAGGAATTGTTAAACCTGGACACGGTTACCTTGCTGCAACGCCTGTTTGTAGAAGAAGATGTGCGTTTGTTTAGTGGCCGCGAAGTGCTCGCATTTTGCAGTTGTTCACAAACCAGCGTCATCAATATGCTGCAAATGCTGGGCGTGGCCGAAGTGCGCAGCATCATTGAAGAACAAGGCAGCGTGCAGATTCAGTGCGATTTTTGTAACAAACACTATGTGGTCGACGAGCAAGAAGCGCTGGGCTTATTTGACGAAGATGATGACCACGAGGTCACACACTAAAAATAGTTAATCCGCCAGCAAGCGTTGGCGCTGGCATTCAAACAGCGCCACCGCCGTCGCTGCCGCCGCATTCAGCGACTCCAGCGCCAAAGTGCCTTGATGCGCCATCGGGATAGTAATGCAAGTACTCACGGCAGATTGCAAGGCCGCAGAAATTCCCGCGCCTTCGTTACCCACCGCAAACAAGACCGGCTCACGCAAGGATTGCTGATACAAGCTGTCACCCTGCATGGTCAACGCCAGGGTGTTACCGGCAAACGCATTAACCACCTCAATCGCATCCACCGCTTCCACCACCGGCAATACAAACTGCGCGCCCTGCCCGCCGCGCAAAGCCTTGGGTGACCAGGCATCGGTGCAGCCCTTGCTCAAGTAAGCCACCTGCACGCCCGCCGCAGCCGCCGTGCGCAACATACTACCCAAATTACCCGGGTCCTGAATATCCTCAATCAACAAGGCAAAATCCACGTGCTCAGGCAAGGCTGGCTCAGGAATATCCACCAGCGCCATCACGCCACTGCTAGATGCCACTGGCGCCAGTTCGGCAAACATCAACGTCGGCAGCAACATGGTGTCCACATCAGACAATTGCTGAATCAACCCAGTCGCCTCAACCGTGCTATGCCCTTCTGGAATAATCAACAACCGCGGCTCACCATAGGTTTGATAATACGCCTCGATTAAATGCACGCCCTCAAGCAGCGTTGACGCTGTTTTTTTACGCTCGCGCGACTGATCGAGCAGTTTGCGTAGCTGTTTAAAAACGGGATTATCGCGGGAGGTAATGTGTTTGAAGGCCATGGCGAGATTATACGTGAATTGGTTTGATGGCTGATTTGGGGATTATGAAGAAACATCATTTTCCTCAATTTTTGCTTCTGTGGGCTCATGTGACTTACTTTTTCGCCTCTCGGCGAGTCACTTTCTGATGCTTGCCCCTCAGAAAGTAACCAAAGAAGAGGGCACCCAGCCATCACGGCCTGCGGCTCCCTTGCGTTGCTCAACAAAATAAGCGGTCACGAAACTCGCCCTAGTGGCTTGCGCAGTGTGCAAGCCACTAGGGCGAGTTTCGATGACCGCCCGGCAAGCCGAGTAGCGCAGGAAACAAGCGGAAGCTGGGGTGCACTTTCTTTTGGTTACTTATTCTTTGTGCAAGCAAAGAAAAGTAACTCGCTGAAAAGCGAAAAGAAACATTACAAAAAACCACAACCGCGTGGGCATCCATGCCCAACCTACAACAACCACTCAAAGAATACCCTTTTACCGCAATCTCTCCACGCCGGGACTCTGGCCAATGCCGGAATGACGAAAACAGCTTATAAAGATAAATGAAAGAATGACTTTCTCGCCCATCACCAAACTTGTGACGCTAAAGCCCCTATCCAATTCACGTATAATCTCGTCATGGCAAAAACATTAGATTTAGAACGTATCCTGCATCGTCAGGGCTTTGGCACGCGCAAGATGTGCCGTATTTTAATCGTCAACGAAGAGGTCACCGTGAATGGTGAAGTCTGCGATGATCCGGACGCTAAATTCGCACTGGATGACACGCTGCATTTCACCGTCAACGGTGAAGCCTGGCAATACCGCGAACATAGTTATCTGATGATGCACAAACCTGCACATTATGAATGCACACACAAAACCCAGTTTCACCCAACCATTTATACCCTGCTGCCTGAGCCGCTGGTTGAGCGCGGTATTCAATGTATAGGCCGTTTAGACGAAGACACAACTGGTTTAATTCTGCTGTCGGATGATGGGCAATTTATCCATAAAGTCAGCTCACCCAAGCATCATGTGCCTAAAGTGTATGAAGTGACTTGCAAACACGCGTTGAGTGCGGCTGACCTTGCGCATTTGCTGTCCGGCGTGAAACTGCTTGATGAAGAAGAAACCATCACCGCACTGGCGGTGACCAGCGTGTCGACCACGGTGATTCATATGACGCTGGCGGAAGGCAAATACCACCAGGTCAAGCGTATGATTGCTGCGATTGGCAACCGTGTAGAGGCACTCAAGCGCATCAAAATTGGTCAATTGACATTGCCTGACACCATGGCAGCGGGCGAGTGGCGCTGGCTGTCTGCAGAGGATTTAATCGCTGTTCAGTCTTAATGTGCGCTCTGTAATCACATCACTCACAAGGAAATTCTATGACGTGGCTAACCCTGGTAATTGCTGGCTTGTTTGAAACGGCCTGGGCAATCGGCTTGAAATATACCGATGGATTTACGCGCTTTTGGCCGTCATTCTGGACCATTCTGGCGATGGTCATTAGCGTCTGGCTACTGGGCCTGTGCGTCAAGTCGCTGCCGGTAGGTACGGCATATGCGGTCTGGGTGGGTATAGGCGCGGTTGGTACCGTGATTGGCGGTATTTGGCTGTTTAACGAACCAGTATCGGCGCTGCGCATTGTCAGCCTGGGCTTGATTATGGCGGGCATTATTGGCTTAAAGCTGGCGACAACGCATCCCTAAGCAAAACTAGGTGAATGTGAAAACTAAGCTGGCGACACAGTTGTCTAGATTTTGTCCGCTTTAAAAAAGCGTTATCATCATAATTTGCCTAGACAGGATGGAGTGTTTTGCAAATACCGGCAACCCCTGCAAATGAAGTCGAGCGCTTGCACGTACTGCGTGCGCTGGCCATTTTGGATACCAAAGCAGAAGAGCGCTTTGACCGTTTAACCAGAATTGCGACGCGCATGTTTAACGTGCCGATTGCGTTGGTCAGCCTAGTGGATACTAATCGCCAATGGTTCAAGTCTTGCATCGGCTTGCCTATGCAAGAAACCTCCAGAGATATTTCTTTTTGCGGACATGCCATTTTGGGCAACGATACATTCGTGATTCATGATGCCTCCAAAGACCCCAGGTTTTGCGATAACCCGCTCGTCACCGCGGCGCCACATATTCGCTTTTATGCTGGCAGGCCGCTACGCACCACACATGGCTTCAAGATTGGTACGCTGTGCCTGATTGACTCGCAACCGCGTGCGTTCAGTGCCAGGGATATTGAGGACTTGGATGACCTGGCAGCCATGGTTGAAAGCGAACTAGCAGCCATTGAGTTGGCCACCATGGATGAACTCACCGACCTTAGTAATCGGCGTGGTTTTATCATGCTCGCAGAAAAATATCTCAGTTATTTTGGCCGCTATAAAATCTATGCCTCACTGGTATTTTTAGACCTGAATGACTTTAAGCTCATCAACGATACTTATGGTCACGATGAAGGCGACCGCAGCTTGCAGACCTTTGGCAAGGCTCTCAAGCAAATGGGGCGAAGTTCCGATATTTTTGCCCGACTGGGCGGCGATGAGTTTGTGATTCTGCTGGCGTCTACTCGCCAGCAAGAGGCGCATATTTTCACACAACGCCTGCGCAATCAGCTAGATTTAATCAGGCAACAACAGCGTCAGCCTTATCAAATCTTGTTTGCCCAGGGCATTGTCGAGTTTGATCCGGAGGTGCCGAAATCAGTCGAGCAACTGCTGATTGAGGGCGATGCGCTGATGTATCAATTAAAAAAATCCACCGCAGCACTCTCCAGCAAGTAGGTGGCTGCGCCAACTTTGGGCGCAGGCGCAGCTAACTTAACCTAACCACCCAACAGTTTTTGAGCTTTGGCCGTGGCATGATTAGCGGGATGTTTTTTAGCACTATGTATTTTACCGGATTGCTGCGCCACACAGGCACCACCGGCGCCACCGAGCCCGGCACCAATCATGGCTAATAAACGGCCGCCGCCTAAACCACGCCCTAGAATCGCACCACCAGCACCGCCAACCGCACCACCCAGCATGGTCGCCGGTTGCGTCTTGCCGCCATTGGCAACCACGCTACCAACAGCACCGCCCACCGCGCCACCTAAGACTTCTCCGGCAGGACCTAGCATCACTGCACCAATGGCAGAACCCGCGAGGCCACCGACGCCACTAGCGGCGACGGCTTGGTTATTGCAAGTTTGTGCCTGCACAACATGCGTCATACAGAGCAGGCTGATCGCTAATATCCAGACTTTCATGCATAGACTCCTGCATCAACATGCAATGATGCTGTGTTAATAATCATGACCCGGTATTAATCATGGACCCTATATTAATCATGACCGTGGTGACCACGACCATGATGATGGCCATGTCTTTTCCCTTTTTTACCGCGGTAACTTCTCTGGTATGGATCGGGTTCGTCAATCACCTTACCCACTACCGCGCCACCTGCACCGCCAACCCCAGCGCCCACTAACGCACCGGTGGTCGTGCCACTGACCTTGCGGCCAACCATGGCACCTGTCGCACCGCCAGCAGCACCGCCAAGAATCGCGCCGGTGCGCCCTGCACGACCGGTGGTCGCTGCGCCACCCAGGCCACCACCCACGGCACCACCAATGACTTCACCCGTGCTGCCACCGAGCACGCTGCCCACCGCGGTACCCGCCGCGGCACCGACGCCGCCGCCGAGACCGGTCTCAAGGTTATCTGCCATCACTTGTGTTGACAGTAAAGCCAACACGCTCCATACCCCGCATAATGTTAAAAACTTCATGATCTTCCCTTATGTTAATCAACCGTTTACCTAGATAAACGGCTTGCTTGAATCGACTTGATTGAATCTATGTTATTTTAAACTGTCTTTAGGACATTCTTAGTGTAAATACATCACCTTTTTAAGATTATCATATGTCAGTTATTCGTTTGTCAGCCCTGCTTACACCTTTATTTGCACTTGTCCTGACAAGCTGCTCAGCGCCCTTACCGCCACAAGCTGAGCAAGCCGTTGTGCAGCGTTTTGATCCTAACCAGTATGTCGGCACCTGGTATGAAATTGCCAGGCTGGATAACCGCTTTGAAAAAGGGCTGGAACAAGTCACAGCCACCTACAGCTTGCAAGCAGATGGCACACTTAAGGTCGTTAACCGTGGATTTAATCCCGATAAAAACGACTGGAGCGAAGCCATCGGCAAAGCTAAATTTGCGGACCCAGCGAACGCAGATGGTAGCCGTACTGGTCGACTCAAAGTGTCGTTTTTTGGCCCGTTTTATGGCGATTACAACATCCTTGAATTAGACCAGCCTTACTACAATTACGCATTAGTTAGCAGCGGTCGCGACTATTTATGGATACTGTCACGCACGCCACAACTCACTTATCCGATCAAACAGCACCTGATGGCTAAAGCAAAAGCCTTGGGCTTTGCAACCGATCAATTATTGTTCATCCGCCAGTCCAACCAGGTTGAGTACGAATCCGGTCGACATGTGGTGCCCCAGCATCACTAACTCTTGCCTGGTTAAACCGCTGAGCATCAGCACGCGGGAGGGCTGAGCCTCCCGCGCTGTTCATTGCGCGTCTATTTGCTCAGTGGCTGGCTGCTCGCTGTTAGCCCCTGCTGCTGGCGCGTCCATCATTGGATCCAAGCCTTCTGGAACAGGCGCTGGCACAGCTTCACCGGCACTGTAGCGCAATGCGCCTAACACGGCATACACACCATCCGCCTGCTTGGCAAGCTGCGTGACGGTCTCTACGTCTTGCTTAGAGCCGACTTCACCGCTCAATTGCACCACTCCCTGGGCATCAGCGTCCACCTGGATACTGGCAGCATCGATACCATGGGTTTGCAGGATATTTTTGACATTATCAACCACGGTGTCGCTAGGTAAAAAGTGATACATGGCATCATTTTTTGCGACCAACTCAGCGGCTGATACGGCGGCACTGCCACCAACCAATACGGCGACCATACTACTCATTGCCAGATAACGATTCATCTTAATCATGATGTTTCCTTTCTGTTGTATAAGGTGGCGAGTTGTTCAAGTTGTACAGAGGATGAATCAGTCAACACATGAAGAACAACCCGCCGCAAGAAAAAAGCAAGCTACGCACTTGGGAGAGAATTTGTAGCTTGCGAGGGGGTGTTTGTTAACCTTTCACCACAATAGCGTTTTTCACAGATTTCACGCCTTCCACTGCGGCCACCAATTGCTCGGCCTTAGATTTGAGTGCGGCTTCGCTGACGAAACCACTGATCAGCACTTCACCTTTGTGTGTTTCGACACTGATTTTGAGTGACTTCAAGGACTCTTCTTCCAGCAAACGGGCTTTCACTTTGGTCGTGATCCAGCTGTCGGACATCGCGCCTTTGATGGCTTTTTGACTGGTTTGTGTTTTGAGCTCTGCATATTCGTCATAGCTCAAACTGCCATCTTTGTCGTGGTCATAGGCTTTAAAGTCTTGCTGCTTGACCGCTTTATCCTGTTGCAGCTCGGACCAGGTCAGTGTGTTGTTGGCATTTTTATCTAGCGTATTAAATTCTTCCAGATAAGGTTTTTCACCGTTCTGGACTTCCTGCAAATCGAATGCAAAAGCATTTAAGGTGATGGTTGTCGCCAACAGGCCGCCAAAGATTGTTGCTTGTGTGTATTTTGACATTAACATGAGCGTCTCCTTATTCACGCATGACACAAAACAGTTCTGCTGTCTTGTGTAGCCATATTAATCAGGCTATCGTGTCAGGTCAGTCGTCCAACGACTGAATGTCCTGTCAGAAATGGCCTACATTCAGGCCGGGCTGCGATTAGCTAGTAGAGGAATCACTCTTGAGATAAGGTAACAGCACACGCGTGCTGGTGCCTTGTTGAGGGGCGCTGGAGATTTCATAATGTCCGCCGATAGTCTCGACACGGTTAGACATACCGCTGATACCATGCGTGCTATTGGTGAGCTTTTCAGGGTCAAAACCAATACCGTTATCGACAATTTCCAACTTGATATGCTGCTCGTCATGCATAAGATGCACAGACACCTCAGTGGCTTTGGCATATTTGCTGCAGTTATTCAAACTCTCTTGCACCAGCCGGTAAACAATCAGACTCACCGTTTCGTTAATCGCCATTTCCTGCTCAGGCATAATAATATCCATCTGCCACTGGTTACGCATTCTGGCTTCGTCTATCAAGTTTTGCAGTGAGGCAATCAGGCCAAAGCTTTTGATCATGGCCGGATGGAGGTTTTGCACGATTTCACGTTTAAAGTTGATACTGCGATCCAAGTATTGATTGGTCTTTTTAAGCTTTTCGGTCACCTGCGGCAATTGGTCTTTCAAATGCTTGATCGCCCAGGAGATATCCATCTTAATCGCTGTCAGCAACGAGCCCAGCTCATCATGCAACTCTCTGGATAACTGATAACGCTCATGCTCAATATTGGTTTGTGCCTGCAAAGCCTGGCCTTGCACGGTGGTGGTTAGCCGTTGAATATTGCGCTCATATTCGGTATTTTCATCTGTCAGCCTGACATATAAGTCCGCTTTCTCCGCCAGTTCACGCAACAAACGACGAATCACCAGCACCACCAATGACACAAAAATAAGCGGACAAGCCATGACAAACCAACGCATAAATTTACGTGTGGTATCACGAGCATTCGCTACTTCATCGCGGTAATCGAGCACCAGTTGTTCAAACTGACGCGATAACACTTCAATATTGCGGCTTTCCTTGACCCCGGAATCCAGCTTGACCACCGCCAATGCTTTATCAAATTGTCGTTTTTTGGCGAAATCAATCGTCACGCTCATTTCTGCCGACTTTTTAACAATACTGTTTACCAGTTCATTCATGGTGGTTTGTATCACCGGATGTCTGACCAGATTGGTATGATTGAGCAATTGATTGATGTCTTGCAGCTGCTGCCCCATTTGTTTGGTCGCCTCATCATAGGGCTCAAAGTAGCTTTCCGAGCGCGTCAACAGGTATCCACGCTGCGCACTCTCGGCAATCGCCAGGTTAGATTGTGTCTTCCAGGTTTCGAGCAGCAATTGGTCAAGCAGGGTCAACACATCGGTTTTTTCACGCGTGGTGACAATAAAACGATCATTCACCACCAGCATGGCAGCCGCCAGCATCAAACTGACCGTGAGTAAAGCGACGGTGTTACCACCAAAGGTATCACTGATTTTTTCCAGCCGGTCTAGCAGGGCGATAAGGGTGGTTCTAACTTTTTGCATGGCGATCGAATGAAAAGATTGAAAAATCAGGCAATCCGGCGTAACGTTTTTAACATCTATTGTTCACAATATATCAAATGCATCATAGCGGTGTTGTGGCTTAACAGCAACGTAAAGATAGAATCGCGGCATTCATTAACACGCTGTCAGAGAATTCCGACCCGACTATCGGTAGCTGGCCGATAGAGAACCCTGCGGCCAGTCGCGTATGATGGGTCACATGCTGAAAACACAAGTCGTTTCATTAACGCGCTAACTAAGGCACACTGTTTTCATTCATCTGTAACCACGATTTAAAAAGGAGTTTCAAAATGTTTAATTTTTCAAAAGACAATGTTGAGAACACAACCGATCGTTTGGCTAAAAAATCTGATCAGGCCATTGAACAAATTGCTGCACAGGTTAAATCGACCGCCAATGAATTATTGGATGCGGTCAATGACACGGCAGACAACACGCAGGATAAGGCGAAAGAGCTGATTCATACCCTAAAAAGTAACCTGGACCGTTTGACCAGTGAAGAAAGCGCAGCATCAATTGCCTCTGATCTGAGTTCAAAGGCCGGTCGCGTCAAGGAGCAGGTGCAACGTGAAGTCAGCGACACCTACCACACCATTAAAGACAAAACAGTCGATACCGTGCAAGAACATCCACTTGGGACTGTGCTGGTAGCCGCTGGTGTCGGTTTGCTGATAGGATATCTGCTCGGCACTAAACGTGGTGAATAAGCAAGGAAAGCTATGTGGGTAAACCTCTTGAAATTTGTCGCTGTTTTGTTTTTAAATCGCAAGGTGAACGCGTTGAAAGGCAGTTTTTTTAATTTGCGTCATCACCTTGCCGATTACACAGAGGATCGTGCGCAACAACTAAAACAGGATTTTCTGGAGGAAACTGAACGCCTGGCCACCAGCATGGTAGGCATGTTGGTGGTGTTCAGTATGTTCATTTTTACCGGATTATTAGGCTTGATGTGGCTGTTTTCACTGTTGTGGCAACATCCACATCGTTCTCTGATTTTGGGCCTGGCGATGCTGGTGCCGACGGTCATTGGCGTGATTGTTTTTTTCGCGGTACGTGGGATCTGGCACAAAAAGCCGTTATTTGCTGATTCTTTGACTATGATTAGCCATGACTGGCAACTGTTTAGAAAAGAAATGAGCCCTGCCGAACCCACTGAGCCGGTAGCCGCGCCTCAAGCGGATACTGCCAAAGCTGCAAGCTGATAAAAACCTGACTAACGAGTTGAAGAGAGCCGCATGAAAAGAATTCTATTGGTAGATGATCACAGCATTGTCCGTGATGGTTTACGCAACCTGATTGAACTGGAAACTGATCTGCAAGTGACCGGGGAAGCTTCGTCAGGCGCTGAAGCGATTCAGCTGGTCCGCAAAAATGAATATGATGCCATGGTGCTGGATATTTCCATGCCGGACAAAAACGGTGTAGATACCTTGCATGAATTAAAGCATGTCTCGCCAGACTTGCCCGTGTTGGTATTGAGTGGTTATGCTGAGGATCAATATGCGCTCAATTTAATGCGCAACGGTTGTAAGGGCTATCTATCCAAGAATGCAGATTCGGATGAAATCATTCTGGCGATTCGCACGGTATCGGCCGGTAAGCGCTATATATCGGCAGAACTGGCCGAATTAATGACCAATGAACTCAGCCATCCGTCTGAAAAGCAATTGCATGAAACTTTGTCTGACCGTGAGTTTCAGGTGTTCGTCAAACTGGCAACTGGCCAAACGCCGACCGCTATTGCAGATGAGTTATTTATCAGTATTAAAACGGTGAGTACTTACCGTAGCCGCATTTTAGAGAAAATGGCCATGAAATCGAATGCTGATTTGACCTACTATGCGATTAAATACGGGTTGCTTAATTAAGCCCATACCATGGAATATGCGTATGAAAACGATTATCAAGCAGCCTGTGTTAACCACTTATTTGACATCAGTCACTGGTTAAACTGTCATGTATAGATTATTGTTAGTTGAAGATTCCGCACTGATTCGTGATGTCATCGTTGAGATGCTGCACGACTGTGATCAATTGGACGTCAAGGACATCGCCACCACCAGCGATGAAGCCATAGACTTGCTCAACTCAAGACAATACGACATGATCGTGCTGGATATTGAATTAGCCAAAGGCACCGGCTTTGATGTGGTGCGCCATACACGCCAGCAAAACTACCCGTTTAAAGTGCCAGACATTGTCATGCTGACCAACCATGGCAATAGCTACTACCGCAATCTGGCGCACAATATGGGCGTGGAATACTTCTTCGATAAATCTCTGCAATTTGACGAGTGCATGGACGTGATCCAGCAGCACGCCAGCCATCTTTCCTGATTAGCCCACTTTCATGCTGACGGTGGACGCTATGCCCACACATTTTTGCACACGACTGTTGTCTGCATGCCTGTGTATGACCAGCCTGTGGCTGTCAGGGTGTGCGACGATTCCAGATGCCAAACAGGCGCTTAGCGAGATCAAGACACAGACCCAACCCGTGACGGTGGTGACAGCCAAACAAACCTTACCCCCTGGCAAAGTTGATCAAGCCTTAAAGAAACTGACTAGCGACGAAAGCATCCGTACCTCACTGGCCGAACACTTGCGTGTGGAGCAGGCGCTGTCGGGCAATAGCTTGTACGCTGATAACAAAGTCACCATGCTGTTTAATGGCGAATTGACCTTTAGCCATATGCGGCAGGCGCTCGAAAAAGCGCAACAGCATATTCATCTAGAATACTTTACCTTTGAGGATGTGGATTTGGGGGGCATCACCCTGCAGGCGCTGCTGCTGGAGAAATTAGCGCAAGGGGTCAGCGTACATCTCATCTACGATGCGATTGGCTCCGCCGATACGCCACCGGCACTGTTTGATCATTTGAAAGCAGCTGGGGCCAAAATCACGGTGTTTCATCCGGTGCAAGCCAGCAGCCTCGCCAGCATTAACCAACGTGACCATCGCAAAATCATGGTGGTTGACGGCAAGCTCGCCATTGTTGGTGGCGTTAACTTGAGCAAAACCTACCAAAGCAAAGGCTCACTGCGGTTTTTTAGCAAACAAAAACTGCCCGACCTGCAACAAGCGAACTGGCGAGATACCGACATCATGATCACCGGCCCGGTGGTGGCCAATATCCAGCAAGCCTTTCTGGCGCACTGGGATGCTGCACAGCCGCTGGACACGCGTGGTTTTTTTCCAACTTTAACCAAACAGGGAGGACAGTTTGTGCGTGTGATCACCACGCCCGCCAGCAAACGTAAAAATACCGACTCACCATACTACTTGGCCCTGATCGCTGCCATTCAGAATGCACAACATCATATCATCCTCAATTCCGCCTACTTTGTGCCCACCAGCGCACAAGAGGAGGCCTTGGTCAACGCCGCCGACCGCGGCGTACAGGTGTCATTACTGGTGCCCAGTTTTAGTGACTCTACGCTGTCCATGCATGTACAGCGCTCGCATTACAGCCACTTGCTCAAACACGGCATTGCGATTTACGAGATGCAGGATCAAGTATTACATGCCAAAATGGTCTCTATTGACGGGGTCTGGTCGGTGATTGGCAGCTCGAACTTCGATTACCGCAGCGCAGGCATCAATGCCGAAATTGATGTGGTGATATTGGGCAACGACACCGCCAGTCTGCTGGAAAGCCGCTTTGAGCAGGATGTGAAGAATGCTGAGAAAATTGAATGGCAGCAGTGGCAGGAGCGTCCGCTCTGGCAAAAAATCAAGCAGCAATCATCGCGTATGTTTGAGGGTATGCTGTAAAACGAATCATACGCTGACAGGATAGACGCACTGAAATGATCGATAAGGACACCTGGGAATTACTGAGTTATGTCGTCACCGTCGTCGGCTTGCCGCTGGCGATTGTGACCTTTATGCTTGAACAGCGTAAAGAGCGCGAAAATGAGGACGAAGAGGTGTATCAGCTGCTGGCAGACAACTACACCGACTTTTTAAAACTGGTGATGACCAATCCTGACCTGCAGCTGCGCTCGCACAGCGAATCCCTGGCCATGACGGCAGATCAGGAGGAGCGCAAACTGGTGCTGTTTGAGATATTGATTTCGCTGTTTGAACGCGCCTATTTGCTCACCTACGACCCAGACATGCGCGGCAAACGCCTGCGGCGCTGGATGTCATGGGAGGACTATATGCGTGAGTGGTGCCAGCGTGAAGATTTTCGCCAGCATCTGCCACGCTTGTTAGTGGGCGAGGATGCTGACTTTGTTGCGCATATTACGCGCATTGCGCAAGAAGCGGCGCAATAACGCAGTGCGCCTCGGCAAAATATTACTTTTTAAGCGGCGTCAGCTTAAACCCCGCTTGTTTAAACGCCTGTAACAATCCATTCTGCCCGGCCAAATGCGCCGCGCCAACCGCAATAAACACACGGTGCTGCCTGGCCTGATCAATACTGCGGGTGGCCATCAGCACATTGCGCTCATCCAGCAATTTGACTCGCATGCGCTGCCACAAGGCTGCAGGCAAAATTCCACGCGTCATCGCATCATCCATATTCGCCACCTGCTCGGCATCCCCGGCCTGATAGGCTTTAATCAGCTTTTCAAAATCGCCTTCTTTTTGCTTTTGGCTACGCTTGAGCACAGCACGCAACATCAGTAACTGCTCGTCCATCGTCATGCTGTCCATCACGCCAAAATGCTCCTGCGGGCTTTCCAGCCCGAGCACCTGTTTGTCCAGCTCTTCTGCTTTGGCCTTGAGTAAAAAGTCTTGCGCAAAAGGCGTTTGCGGCTTGGGGAGGTCAAAAATCACGGCCAGCAACCATGGCTTCATTTTGAGCACATGGTCCATCGGCATCACATGCATATCCGCCAGGCTAGAGACTTTATCCAGCTCGGCGTCTGATAAATACTGTTGCAAGTTACCTTGTGGCAACTGTAACAGTGATGCTGGCGGCGCCTCTGCCACTTCTAGCATAAATACATCGACCTGCTTGAGTGACTGCACCACCGCAGGCGCAAACTCGGTGACGCGGTTATCGTCGGTATGCATGGTGCCAAACAGATAACTTACCTGCCCGCCAGGTGACTCCAACTGCCAAAACAGGCTTTTTTCAGCCGCGCTTAAAGGCTGGCCCAACAAGATACATACCGCGGCTAATAGCCAGACTCCTCGCATCGCATTCCTCATGATTTCATTCGTCCATTGGTTGACTGGCCTGGCTTGAATAGGTTTCCTATCAACGACCAGCCAACATCGTCTCACAAATAGTGCGCAGCTGCCATGTTTGCTGATTGTGCCTCTGCCATCACGCAGGGTTGTCACAGATATGATACAGCGCTACCATGTGTTAAAAAATATCAACGATACACACAGGGAGATGGCCATGCATCCGACCGACCAGGCAACAGAAACCGACCCGCATAAAACACATGTGTTTGAAGCCGTGCTGGATGCTGAAATGTGTGGCATGGCCCATTTGCGTCCAGACATGCACAAGGACAACCTGATTGGCCTGGCCTTCTCCGGCGGCGGCATCCGCAGCGCCACGCTCAATCTCGGCATCTTGCAAGGGCTGGCCAAAAAAGGCCTGCTCAACAAATTCGACTATCTTTCAACCGTCTCTGGCGGTGGCTATATCGGTGCCTGGTTTTCCAGCCTGGTCAAGCATAGCAACCATGTGAATACCGTGCAGGCCGAACTGGTGCTATCGACCCAACCGCAAACGCTTGTCGCACGGCAGCTTACAGCCACCGAACAAGCCATTCTCTGGCTACGCAGTTACAGCAACTACCTGACGCCCAAAACCGGCTTATTCACCGGCGATACGCTGGCTGCGCTGGCACAATGGATGGCCAACACCCTGCTCAATCAGGTACTACTGCTGTGTGTGCTCATCGTCTTGATGATGTCGGTGATCTTTTTCAGCCACTCGGAGATACATGGCAGCCTGCTGCCCGCATTCACGCTGGATAGCGAGCTGTTAAAGCAACTGCTTGAAAATACAGCACAAACGCTCACCGGCAAAACTGGCATCGTCCTGGCCCTCATCAGCCTGGCCAGCTCATTCTATTTTAGTCGCCGCAACTGTCTGAGCAACGCACATGCGCTTTACCCGGTGCTGGCCTTTTTGTGCGGCGTGCTAGGATTCAGCCTGCTGCTGTGGGCGATTCCCCAGTCAAGCTGGCAACAGCTATTGACAAGCCATGTGGGTGAAAGCGAGGCCAGTCAGCTCCAGCCAAACTATTGGATAGGCTTGGGTGTGCCGGTGATTTCACTGCTGATTTCTGCCGGGCTGGTCGCCATCATGGGCATCGGTGGACGTATGATCGACGTCAGTACGCGAGAGTGGTGGCATCGCATCGGCGGCATCAATATCGGCTTTTGTGTCATCTGGCTTGCGCTGTTCGCTTGCGCACTTTATATTCCGGTGCTGATTCATCAATGGCTAGGCAATCTGGGCACGACAGAGAAAAGCCTGACCGGGATAGGCTCCTGGTTACTGGCGTTTTTCACTGCCAGGCTAGGCAAAAGCCGCGCGACGGGCACGGAGTCGCCCAATAGCCTCAAAGGCGCATGCACCACTGCCCTGCCTTATATTGTGGTCGCGCTTATCCTGCTGGTCTCTGGCTACCTGAGTTTCAGTCTGTACCTTTCGCCTCATCGTGGCTTATGGTTTTCTGCCGCCATATTCATCGTTATTGTCGGCAGCTGGCGCATCGATATCAATGTGTTTTCATTGCACAATTTTTACCGTAACCGTCTGACACGCTGCTATCTGGGGGCAACAAACAATGCGCGCAAACCCAATAGTTTCACCGGTTTTGACAACAATGATGATCTCGCCATGTCTGCTTTGCGCGGGCAACGGCCAACCCATATCGTGAATACCGCCGTGAATATCAGCGACGGCTCGCAACTGGCCTGGCAACAACGCCAGGCGGCTTCGTTTATGTTCAGCCCTTATTATTGCGGCTTTAAATTGCCGGATAACGAAGTCTGGTATGACACCCATCACTACACCGGCGAAGGCGGCCCGGAGCTGGGTAGCCTGGTCTCGACCAGTGGCGCCGCCGCCAGCCCCAATATGGGTTATCACACCAACCCGGTCATGGGCTTTATTATGACTATTTTCAATGCACGCCTGGGACGCTGGTTTGGCAACCCGCTGCATGAGAATTACTTTAACCGTCTGCTGATGCGATTTCGCTGCAAGCTGCGGCTACGCAATCCGCCACAACGGCAATCGCCGTTCTGGAACCTGTTTTACCTGATCAAAGAGTTAATCACCAACACCGGCCCGACCTCGGGCTATCTGTACTTGTCCGATGGCGGCCATTTTGAAAACCTCGGCATTTATGAACTGGTGCGCAGACGCTGCAAACTGATTATTGCTGTAGACGCCGGTGCCGATGGCTGCTATGAATTTGAAGACTTAGGCAACGCTATCCGCAAATGCAAGGTCGACTTTGGCATTACCATTAATCTCAATCTCGACCATTTATTACCCGTCAACGATTGCAAATATGGTTTGTTTAAATGCGGCACCCGCCATTTTGCCATTGGCAGCATTGACTACCTGGGCGATGGCGATCCGGCCCATATGGGTTATCTGGTGTATATCAAAAGCTCGCTGACGGGCGATGAGCCCAGCGACCTGATTAATTTTAAATTGCAAGAACCCAGCTTTCCGCACCACAGTACGGTAGACCAGTTTTTTAGTGAATCACAGTTTGAGAGTTATCGCCGACTGGGCGAGCATATTGCGCAACACCTGAAGCTGCCTGCCAATCACACGGATAAAAGAGCGGCCGAACAAATACAAGCACTACTCCCAGGCCTGCTGGAAAGTGCGACTTAAGCCATTACTGCCACACGGAGCACGCATGTCATCACACAATATTGTTTTGGGCCCCTTGCTGGGGCTGGAGGGTGAGCACGCAAACGCCACCATTTACAGCGTTTGCTTTCTGTCTGAAAACGACATCGACGCCGCTAGCCTGGCCTATCGCATCGGCAAACAAAGCCTGCGGAGCGAGTTCACCTTGATCAGCACCCTGAGCCGTGGCAAGTTCTGGCGCGCAGAAATCGCGATTCCACTGGCGCCGCTAGACCAGGTGTGCAATTACCAGATTTTGATTGAGTCGCAGGCAGCCAGTTATACCCTCACGCGCAACAGCCTGGTCGCAGAGTGGTCGTTTTTCTGCCCGGCAGCCAAGCAGCGCATACAACTGGCATTCGCCTCATGTAATGGCTTTTCGTCAGACAAGGTGCGCGCGCAACACCCAGCGCCTATGGACTACCTGTGGCAACGCATGCAGCAACAGCAAGCTGCGCATATGGCGAATGTGGATTATGCAGAAGTGGTCGATGCGCCTTATGCGGCCCTGATCATGGGCGGTGACCAGATTTATGCAGACGCCATTTTCAATCAAAAACAGCCTTTGTATGCCTGGTCGCAAAAACCGCTCAAAGCACAATTATCGGCGCCAGTCTCTGACACGCTCAGGCAGCGTATAGATAGCTTCTACCTCGACACCTATCTCAGAAGCTGGACGCAATCGGCGGCCTTACGCTACTGCCTAGCCAGCATTCCCAGCGTCATGATGTGGGATGACCACGACATTATCGACGGCTGGGGCTCACAACCTTATCGGCTCGAAGCGTGCCCGACGTATCAGGCCATGTTCGACAGCACAAAAAAATATTTCACACTGTTTCAAGTCAGAAGCGTCAACAACCAGGCCCTGCAACAAACCACTGCCGCACCCGCGCATTTTGGCATGACCCTGCGTTTTCGAGATTATGGCCTGCTGGTGATGGACAACCGCAGCCAGCGTACCTTGCACAACATTATGGGTAGCGGCAAAGCTGACTTCATCCAAGGCCTGTCCGAACTACAAGCAGGCTGGCAAGCGGGTCAAAAACTGCTAGTACTGAGTGGCGTGCCATTTCTTTACCGCCACTTTTCCGAAAGCGACAACAATATCCGCCTGAGTATACATTTTGATGCCTACGACGATATGGCGGACCACTGGCGATTTAGTACGCATTACGATGAAATGTGCAGCATTTTGCAGCGGCTGCTGCAGTTTCAGGCGACATTGCAGGCGCACACGCCGACCAAGGTATTTATTATTTCAGGCGATGTGCATGTGGCAGCCAGCGGTATCTATCGTGAGCAGCCTAACCCTGCAAATCCATCAAACACCGGCAATATCGTACAACTGATTTCTTCTGGCATTGTGCACCCGCCACCAATGAGCATGGAGCAATCGGTGATCCGGATGGCGTCTAGCGTCACGCAGCCGGACATTGACCTGGGCGGTGGCTGCGTCTTATCTGCCACGCTGCGCAAAGACGCGTCTGGCAATCGTTTTTTATTTCACCGTAACTACGCCTGCATGCATGAAGGCAGTGACCACAAGGTGTGGGTCAACTGGCATTATGAAACCATCGATTTTCCGCATGCGAACGACCTGACTGCGCGTGCGCAAAGCCAGGCGAGCCCAAGCTTGGGTTATCAAGTGCTGGGACTGCCTTACTAGCGTCTGAGACTAGACGCGCGAATGAGACCAGACTAGCGGCCCGCGCCAGGTTTTCTGGCTTTATGCTTGTAGGCCGGATTCTTGGTCTGGTTAAAGCCTTTAGGCATGGCCTTGGCCTGGAAACGGCTGCCGTCGGACTGCACAATTTGCTGCAATACTGCGGGCTGATAGGCAGGCACCAGATGTTTTTTACCGTTACCAATCAAATCAGCGCGTCCCATTTTTTTGAGCGCTTCGCGCAGCATGGGCCAATTTTGCGGGTCGTGGTAGCGAATAAACGCCTTTTGCAACTTGCGGATGGTGCCGGTTTTGGCCACAGGCACCGTCTCAGAATCAGCAGTCACTTTACGTAATGGATTTTTGCCGCTGTGGTACATGGCGGTCGCCATCGCCATTGGTGTCGGCGTGAAGGTCTGCACCTGGTCGAGGCGGAAATCATTACGCTTGAGCCATAAGGCCAGATTAATCATATCTTCATCTGTCGTGCCAGGATGCGCGGCAATAAAGTATGGAATCAGATACTGTTTTTTGCCTGCCTCGGCACTGAATTTTTCAAACATGCGCTTGAATTCATCATAAGCGCCCATGCCCGGCTTCATCATTTTGCTCAGCACGTTTTCTTCTGAGTGCTCAGGCGCGATCTTGAGATAGCCACCCACATGATGCTGCACCAGCTCTTTGACATATTCTGGTGATTTCACGGCGAGGTCATAACGCAAGCCCGACCCAATGAGGATTTTTTTCACACCTCGCAGGTTACGTGCTTTGCGATAGAGCTGAATCAGTGCCGAATGGTCGGTGTTGAGGTTTTCACACACGCCCGGATAGACGCAAGACAACTTGCGGCAATTTTTTTCAATATCTTCAGACTTGCACGACAAGCGGTACATATTGGCGGTCGGCCCGCCAAGGTCAGAAATGACACCAGTAAAACCATCCACTTTGTCGCGGATTTCCTCAATCTCGCGCAACACGGAGTCTTCAGAGCGACTCTGGATAATACGGCCCTCATGCTCGGTAATCGAGCAGAAGGTACAACCGCCAAAACAGCCGCGCATGATGTTGACCGAAAAGCGGATCATTTCCCAAGCCGGGATATTGGCACCTTTGTAGGCCGGATGCGGCTTGCGCGCATATGGCAAGTCGTAAACATAATCCATCTCTTTGGTACTGAGTGGAATCGGGGGCGCATTCAGCCAGACTTCACGCTGACCATGCCGTTGCACCAGCGCTCGCGCATTGCCTGGGTTGGCTTCCAGATGCAGCACGCGTGAAGCATGCGCATACATCACCGGGTCACTCACCACCTCTTCATACGACGGCATGCGGATCACCTGACGGTCACGCGGCACTTTGGTGGCTTTGAGCGGCAATGGCAAGCTAATCGTTGGTGCAGCAGCCGTGGTATCGCCAGCCTTGTCATCGGTCGCGCAACTGGCATCGCCCTTACCCATTTTCATGGCGTAAGGGTCTTCGTGTTTCTCGACCACACCTGGTCGGTCCAAACGGGTCGAAGGCACTTCTACAAAGTCATCAGGCACCTGTTTGCGGA
This sequence comes from Methylophilus sp., assembly GCF_008015755.1. Taxonomy (GTDB): domain Bacteria; phylum Pseudomonadota; class Gammaproteobacteria; order Burkholderiales; family Methylophilaceae; genus Methylophilus. The sequence continues at coordinate 26,019 of NZ_SSGF01000016.1, forward strand.
TAAACGCCGTGCCACGGATATCCTGAATTTCGTGCACCGGCTCACCGCGCGCAATGCGGTGTGACAACTCAACAATGGCGCGCTCGGCGTTGCCATAGAGCAGAATATCGGCTTTGGAATCGATGAGGATAGAACGACGGACTTTATCTGACCAGTAATCGTAATGGGCAATGCGGCGCAGGCTGGCCTCAATGCTACCAATCACCAGCGGCACATCTGCATAAGCTTCCTTACAGCGCTGCGAATAGACCAGCACTGCACGGTCCGGGCGCTTGTTGGGCTCGGCATTCGGCGTGTAAGCATCGTCAGAACGGATCTTACGGTCTGCCGTATAACGGTTGACCATACTATCCATATTGCCAGCAGTCACGCCAAAATACAGATTCGGTTTACCCAACACCTTAAAGGCGGCGGCTGACTGCCAGTCCGGCTGCGCAATAATACCGACGCGAAAGCCCTGTGCTTCTAGCAGACGCCCTATCAAGGCAGCGCCAAAGCTGGGGTGGTCAATGTAGGCGTCACCACTCACCAGAATAATGTCGCAACTGTCCCAGCCAAGCGCATCCATTTCGGCGCGGCTCATCGGCAGCATAGGCGCAGTACCAAAGCGCTTGGCCCAATACGGGCGGTAGCTGTTAACAGGTTTGGCAGTAAGGGAGGTGTAAATTTCCACGCGGGTGACCAGCAATGCTTGAGAGTTGCGCATTTTACGCGTTAATTGATTGATTTGAAATCATTTTTTCTTAAAAAATGTATCTTAATGCCGCAATTTTGGGGGCAAGCACGCAATTCCTACCACTTGATTCGCCAGGATAATCTGTGTGCTGAATCAGACGCTCGGTGCTAAAAGACCGACATTCACAGCACTGCAGCATGTTTATGATTGCGGCGACGGTTAAAGCCCTGTATAACCATGGTGGAGTGTGGGGTATTTTTTTACATAATAATTATTAAATTAACAATGAAGCATTACACGCTGTTCAAAAAAATTCTATTGCCTTTAGCTGCCTTTGGCCTGCTGATAGGATTCATTTCATTCGCCTTTATTTTCAATCATCATCTGAATAATATTGAAGCCAAGGCCCATGAAGAAACGCAAAAACTCGCCAACCTGCTAGTCACAGCCAGAACGCTGGTCAGTGAGCATGTGCTGTCCAGCATGGCCTTGCTCAAACAATATGCCTCGGTTGAAGGCCCGCCCAATATTCACGGTGTCACCGACATGCTGGGCACACAGGTGCCAAACTTGCGCTTTGGCGACAGCCCGCAAACCGGCAGAACGATATTGGTGGACTCAGTCACGCGTATCGGTAGTGGTACCGCCACTATTTTTGTCAAACGCGGCCAACAATTTTTGCGTATTGCCACCAATGTCAAAAAAGCCGACGGCAGCAATGCCTTTGGCACCGAGCTCAACCCGTATGGCAAAGCCATTGAAAAACTACAAAAAAACGAAACCTATTATGGCGTGGTTGATATTTTGGGTGAGGCTTATCTATCACGCTACGAGCCCATGCACGACAATCAGGGGCGTGTCATCGGCGCCTGGTATGTGGGCTACAAACTGGATTTCAATGCGATTGACCAGGCCATCCGTCAATGGGGCTTTTTAGAAAAAGGCTTTGTCGTCATTACCGATGGCCGTGGCCAGATTCGTTTTCTGACCGGCGGCATCCCCAAAAAACAAGCGTTGGCGGCGCTGGACGACCAACAGCAGCATTGGAAAAAAGTCAGCAAAGACGTGCCAGAATGGGATTTTAAAATCAATATCCTCTATCCCGTCAATGAAGCCTACTGGTCGGCACTCGGGGCACTGTCGCCGATGATGATCATCGCACTCATTCTCACGCTAGTGGTATTAATGGCGGTTGTCAGCGGCTTGCAGCGCTTTGTGTTAAACCCGCTAGGAGGCGAGCCAGAAACCGCAAAACAGCTGCTGATGCGGATTGAAAGTGGCGACTTTACCGAAGACCATATTGCCGCGACGCCGGATACCCTAATCGCCAACATGGTCAAAATGCGCCGCCGCTTGCGTGAAATGGTCAGCCAGATACAAGCCAGCGCCAACCACCTGAAAGTGTCTGCCAGTGTATTTGACCATGCACACGATGCGATTTTTATTACCGATGAACGCGGCCTGATTGTGCAATGTAACCCCTCATTCAGCGTGGTCTCCGGCTACACGCAGGCAGAAGCGATTGGGCAATCTCCAGCCGCCTTGGGCATTGCCTGCCAGCAGCCGGATTTTTTTCAAGCATTGTATGTGGGCGCTCAGGCCTTTCAGGAGTGGCAAGGCGAGGTATGGAATCGCCATCGTCACGGGCATGAGTATCTGGTTGAGCTGGCCTTGTCTCCGGTCATGAATCAGACAGGCCAATTTCAGCATTATGTCGGTTTATTCTCGGACATTACCCGTGCCAAAGAACAGCAAAATATGCTGGAACATCTGGCTTATCATGATGTGCTGACCCAACTCCCCAACCGCGTGCTGTTCTCCAGCCGCTTGCAACAAGCCTTGCTCGAAGCCGAACGCCAGCAATCGCTGGTGGCCATCTGCTACATAGACCTCGACGACTTTAAAATTGTGAATGACCAGTATGGTCATGAGTTTGGCGACAAGCTGCTAATGCAACTGGCTAACCGGCTGAGGGGGATTCTCAAACCGCAAGACACCCTGGCGCGATTGGGCGGCGATGAATTTGCCATGTTGTTGTGCGGTGGCCGCACGCAAACCGAATATATGCGCCTGCTCAAAAAACTGCTGACGGCGATTGAAAAACCGTTTTCGATTGAAAAATTCAAATTTTCGATTTCCGCCAGCATCGGGTACACCCTCTACCCGATTGACAACAACCCGCCTGACACTCTGCTGCGCCATGCCGACCATGCCATGTATCATGCCAAAACCCATGGCGGACATCAGTTCCACCTATTTGACCTGGCCTCGGCTCAACAGTCACAGCAACAACAATTGCTCTTGCGCGATTTGCTCAACGGCATTCAAAACAGCCATATCAAACTGGTTTATCAGCCGCAAGTGTGCATGCAAACAGGCAAATTATTCTGCTTTGAAGCCTTGCTGCGCTGGCAACACCCCTTGCGCGGTTTGCTTTACCCGAATGACTTTTTAAATGCGGTTGAACACACCAGCCTGATTATCGATATAGGCCAATGGGTGATTGAAGAAAGTTTGCGCCAACTCACCGAATGGCAAGCACAGGGCCTGCACACCCAGGTGTCAGTGAATATTGCCGCACAACACTTGATGCATAAACACTTCACTGAACAACTGGCCAATCTGTTTAAAAAATATCCAGAGATCAAGCCACAACAGCTGCATATTGAGATTACCGAAAGTGCCGCCATCAGTGACTTCGCCCGCGTCAACCGGGTGATTCAGCAATGCCAGGCACTTGGCGTGGCTTTCTCGATTGATGATTTTGGCTCGGGTTACTCTTCCCTGATTTATTTACGCCGTCTGCCGGTGGATATCATCAAAATCGACCAGTCGTTTATCCACAACATGCTCAGCAACCAGGAAGACCTGGCGGTGATTAGAGGCGTGGTGATGCTGTGCCGTGAATTTGGCCGCAAAGTGGTGGCAGAAGGCGTTGAAAAAGCCGAGCAGGCACGCATCCTGGCCGAGCTCGGCTGCGACTATGCCCAAGGCTTTGGCATTTCGCGTGGCATGGCGGGCAACAAGGTTATAGAATGGTCAAGCAAGCACGACCCTTACCAATTTAATTAACATTTATGCAAGAACACTACTACCCGCTCCCTGGCGGGCCAGTTCGCATTCTGGACACTACGACGCCTTTTCCGCCGTTACAGCAGGCATTGAAAGAACCGAATGGCCTGATTGCGATTGGCGGCGACTTGACCGCAGACCGTTTGCTGGCGGCTTATCGGCAGGGTATTTTTCCCTGGTTTAGCCCAGGCGAGCCCATCCTCTGGTGGAGCCCGGACCCGCGCATGGTGTTGTTTCCTGCCACCTTGAACATCGGCCGCTCATTACGCAAAGTCATACAGCAACAACCATTCGACATCCGCTTTAATACCGCCTTTGAGGCCGTGATCAACGCCTGTGCCGCGACGCCGCGCCCCGACCAGCCTGGCACCTGGATCACGGATGAGATCATTGCGGCTTATACTCAGCTACATCGCCTGGGCTATGCTCACAGCGTAGAAGCCTGGCAACACGGCCAGCTAGTGGGTGGCTGCTATGGGGTGAAAATTGGCCGCATGTTTTATGGCGAAAGCATGTTTCACCATGTCAGCAATGCGTCTAAAGTGGCCTTTGCTCACTTGGTGCAATGGTTAAATACGCAACAAGTCGGTATGATTGATTGTCAGATGCATACGCCACTGCTGGCAAGCTTTGGCGCTTATGAAATTCCCAGAGACCAATTTATCGCGCAACTGAACATGCTGGTGCAAGATGACGTTACCTAACGATGCCCCATTACAGAAACTGCAGTTTTATGTCACCACGGCCTACCCGTGTGGCTACCTGCCCAAAAAACTGGCCCAAAGCCTGATTGCCACGCCCCAAAACCTGGTCGACGGCCCGGTTTATAGTGGCCTGATCCAGCAAGGGTTCAGACGCAGTGGCAAGTTTGCTTACCGCCCGCACTGCGAACATTGTCACGCTTGTGTTTCAGTGCGCTTGCCGGTGAATGCGTTTCAAATGACACGCAGCCAGCAACGTGCCTTAAAAAAACATGCTGATCTGCAAGTCACTATCCGCGAAGCCAGCTACGATGCTGAGCATTTCGCGCTTTACCAGGCCTACCAGCAACAACGCCACCACCCTGACCCCGCGCATGCGACTGAACAGGCAGACGATGCCGCGCAATATCAGCAGTTTTTGTGTCAAAGCAACGTTGAAAGTATCATGGTCGAGTTTAGGGATGGGCAGGGCACCCTTAAAATGGTCAGTGTGATCGACATCGTGATGGATGGCTTGTCTGCGGTCTATACGTTTTACGATGCCAGCGATAAAGCCAGCTACGGCACCCATAGCATTCTTTGGCAAATCAACTGGGCCAAGCAACTCGAATTACCTTATTTATACCTCGGCTACTGGATCGCTGATAGCCAGAAAATGGCCTATAAACAGCAGTTTCAGCCACAAGAGAAACTGCTGGATGGCGAGTGGGTGCCAGCAGCCCGCCCATGAAACATAGCCCCCAGTCGCTCGCCAAGCAGTTTTGCCTGGGCGTCTATGTAAATGTGGTCGATGCTACCCTCTGGCGCGCGACTTTTGCTTATATCGTCAGGCATGCAGACGACAGCGTATTTCAAAAAAGCGCCATTGCGGCTTTGTGGGCGCAATACGGCGGTGACTTACGCGCAAAGATAAAAGACGATGCCCTGGTGCTGGCCGTGCTCAAACAAGCCTTGCCAGGCTATGGCGGCGATGGCTGGACCTTATACCGCGGTGAAAGCTGGTTTTTATTTGATCATGACCAGATCGGTTTTTGCTGGACCCCCTCGGAAGACATCGCCACCACCTATGCCAAAGGCCTGAACGCGGTAGACTCTGGCGGTGTGCTACTCAAATGCTATGCACCGGCAGAGGCGATTCTAGCAATGCAAAACAACGTGTTTATATGCGACCCCTCACGGCTACTAAGGCTGACGACGCTGTCACTGTTTCCCAAGTTGTAATCTTACCTGCCCCATTGGCCATAGCCTTTAAACTGGGCATGCACTTCACGCATCTGGTCAGGCGTTAACAACGCAGGCTCGCCAAGCTGTAACAGGCGCCAATACTGCTCGCACAAGTTTTCGACCTCAACCGCCATCGCCAGCGCTTGCGGCAAATGCTTGCCTAAAGCAATCATGCCATGGTGTGCCAGCAAACAGGCGTTGCGGTCTTGCAGCGCGCTCACCGCCACATCAGATAAGGCCTGTGTGCCAAACAAGGCATAAGGCGCACAACGGATCGTGTCACCGCCCACGGTGGCGATCATATAATGAAACGGCGGCACATCACGCGCCAGGCAGGCGATGGTGGTGGCAAACATGCTATGGCAATGCACGACGGCATTCACCTCAGGGCGCGCCTGCAAAATATCCCGATGAAAACGCCACTCACTCGATGGTTTCTTACCGGCCTCCGCCTGACCTGTCCAATCCATATACACCATGCTCTGGGTACTGAGTTGTTCGGCAGGCACGCCAGAGGGCGTGATCAAAAAGCCATCGTCCAGCCGCATACTGGCATTGCCAGAAGTGCCCTTGTTCAGCCCAGCTTGTGCCATCTGCAGGGCGGTGTCCAGCAACTGTTGTGCGGGGGGTGCCTTACGCATACGATGGCTCCAGACGGGTGAGCTGCTCCGGCGTAAATACACCCTGCTCAGTAATAATGCCGGTGACCAATCTGGCAGGCGTGACATCAAACGCCGGGTTAAGCGCTGTGCTTTCATGAGGAATCACACGTATGCGCTGCACCTGCCCGTCATCACCCTGCCCTTGCATATAAGCCACCTCGTCTGCATCGCGCATTTCAATCTCAATATCCGCCCCGCGCGCCAGTTGCCAATCGATGGTGGGCGTCGGCACGGCTGCATAAAAAGGTACTTGCTGGTCAAACGCCGCTAGCGCTTTTAAATAAGTGCCTATTTTGTTGCAGACGTCCCCCTCTCGCGTGACGCGATCAGCGCCCACAATCACCATATCGACTTGCCCATGCTGCATTAAATGGCCGCCAGCATTATCGGCAATCACCGTATGCGGCACGCCATGTTGGGCCAACTCCCAGGCCGTCAAACTCGCCCCCTGATTACGTGGACGGGTCTCATCCACCCACACATGCACCCGTAAGCCAGCATCATGTGCCGCGTAAATCGGCGCTAGTGCGGTGCCGCCATCCACGGTCGCCAGCCAACCGGCATTGCAATGGGTGAGGATATTCACAACCTGTTGCGGATTCACTGTCCTTTTTGCCGCAATTAGCGCCTTACCGTGCTGGCCAATGGCCAAGTTCTGTGTCACATCCTCGTCAGCAATCGCTTGTGCCAATGCCCAGGCGGCCGTGGCACGCGCGGACACCGGCAACGCCAGTAATTGCTGCTGCATGCGTTGTGCCGCCCACGTCAGGTTTACTGCCGTGGGCCGGGTAGCGACTAATTGTTTAATCACCAATGCTAAATGCTCATCACTTGCTAACTCCTGCACCCCCAAAGCAACGCCGTAAGCCGCCGCGGCGCCAATCAGCGGCGCCCCCCGCACTTGCATGCTGCGTATGGCATGACACATCTGCGCTAGGGTAGTCACTTCAACCGTGACAAACTCAAATGGCAAACGGGTTTGATCGATCAGACAGACCGCAGGGGCTTGTTTCCAGATGGTACGAAAATGTTGTTGTTTAACACGCATAAAAAGAGCTCTGCTGACGAGTAATCAATAATTGTAAAAGTTGTAAAAGCGCTTGCTTTTCCTGTAGGACAAACACCGTATTTTTCCATCCACAAAATCTGTGGATAACTTTGTGGATTGCTGTGTCTTAATTCCGTAACTTACCAATTTAAAAGGACTTTTTCCGAAAGTTCATTTTTTAATCTATTTTTTTATTCAATAAAATCAGTGACTTACGATGCATCACTATAATTGAAACACTTTCGACACATTCTTAATGTGTCACTTTAAGTCATGTGCATAAATGCGGTAATTTCGGCAAAACTTGCGTAGAATTTTTGCCTATCATTTCAATGAGTTGCGAATTTTCTAAGCCACGAATAAGGCATAGTTCCTCCGCTATTCTTTTTAATTGCACAGGGCTATTTCGCCCCTGATGACCAATCCAAACCGGGGGAATATCGGGCGCATCCGTCTCCAACACCAGCTGCTCCAGCGGCAACGCTGCGGCCAGTTGCCGAATTTTGAGTGCGCGCGGCCAGGTCATGGCACCACCAAACCCCAGTTTGAATCCCAAATCCGCAAAGATAGCGGCTTGTTGCATGCTGCCATTAAAGGCATGGGCAATCCCACCACAAACGCGATGCTTGCGCAGATATTTGAGGATACTATCTATCGCACTGCGCACATGCAAAATCACCGGCAACTCAAATTGTTTGGCAATCTGTAGCTGGCCTTCAAATAAAGCGATTTGTTTGGCTTCGTTGTCACGCGTCAGGTAAAAGTCGAGGCCGATTTCACCAATCGCCAGCAATTGATGCGCCTGCGGACCCGTCAGGACGTCAGCCACATATTGCTGTAACTGCTGCAAAGCATCATCCGGCGCCTGCGTGACATACATGGGGTGCCAGCCCAACGCAAAGCCAGCCTGCGGCTGCTGTGCGCACCACTGCATGATTGGTTGAAATGTCGCCTGCGTGACCGCCGGGATCACCACCGCACGTACACCATGCGCTTGTGCCTCCAACCAAACCTGGTCACGATCTGCGTCGAACTCGCTGGCATCGAGATGGCAATGGGTGTCTATCAGCATATAAAATTAAAACTGAAATTTAGCTTGAATGCGAATATCCTGACCGAACTGGCGCACATCCAGAATATTCAGATCGCGTACATCCGACATCTGCGCCAGCGCAGGCAGGTCAAACATGCCTCGCGCAGTGTGGCCCATCAATTTAGGCGCGTAATAGAGCAATAATTCGTCCACAAAACCGCTTTGCATAAATGCGCCGTTGAGCGTGGCACCCGCTTCAATCAGCACCTCATTACATGGCAAGGCCGTCAACGCCTGCATCAGCGCAGCGAGGTCAACCTGGCCTTGTGCATTGGGTGCCTGCAAGGTGCGCACCCCCATCACCTGCAACATCTCCAGTTTGGCAGCATCGCCTTGTGCGTAAGCCACCAGCGCATTACCATCCTGCAACACCTTGGCATCAATCGGGATGCGCAACTGGCTATCCACAATCACCCGCAACGGTTGCCTCGGGGTATTCACGTCGCGCACCGTCAACGAGGAATCGTCTTGCAGGATGCTGGCAATGCCGGTGACAATGGCACAACTTTGTGCGCGCCAATGATGCACATCTTTGCGCGCAGCGGCCGAGGTAATCCATTGGCTATGACCATTGGCCAACGCCGTACGGCCATCGAGGCTGGCGGCCACCTTGAGGCGCACATAAGGCCGCTGCTGGGTCATGCGCTGGATAAAACCAGGGTTGAGGGCTCGCGCCGGTGTTTCGCATACGCCCACCGTGACTACAATGCCTTGTGCCTGCAAACGCGCAATGCCATTGCCTGCGACCAGCGGATTCGGATCCTGCATGGCAACCACGACACGGCTCACCCCCGCATTCACGAGCGCGTCGGCACAAGGTGGCGTCCGGCCAAAATGACTGCAGGGTTCCAGTGTCACATACGCGGTGGCACCACGCGCTTGCTCGCCCGCCGCACGTAAAGCATGCACTTCAGCATGTGGCTCGCCCGCCTTCAAATGTGCGCCCTCGCCGACCACCTGGCCATTGTTGACAATCACGCATCCCACACGCGGATTGGGCGTCGTGGTATACAGTCCGCGCGCGGCCAGTCGCAGCGCGCGCGTCATCCATTCAATATCTTGTGAGGTCACTTGCATAGACTGCCATGATACAAAAAAACACGGCACTGCGGTTTTTTGTCGTTGCCTTGCACGCCATCAGCCAAAAAGTCCGTGTATTGCCCTCACCGCTTAACTGTTGAATACCGTGGTATTTGCCAGTTTTTTTGCCGCTAACCTTCGCGCGCGATGGCGCTACACTGAGGCATGATTTATATTGCTGACCCAAATCCATGGCTGGCCTTGTATGCGCAACCGCTGCATACACGCCTGACCCCGCCCACCGCAGACTTGCAGGACTTTCTGTCAGAGTATGGTCGCACGCACGGATTACCATCTGTGAGCCTGGAATCAACCCTTGACTGGCAAGAGGACCTGGCACAGGTGCTGGCGCCATTGCCTGAAAGCCTGCTTGATACACTGAATAAGTCCATATTGGGTATTTTCTTTGCCAATGGCCTTGATGCTTCAGGCTTTACCGACATGGTCGCTCTGGGCGATGGCAGCAACAATATCGGCTTTGTGATTGTGCTCGACAGCCAGGCGTTCCGCCATCCGTCGGCAAATGCCTGGGCTAGCTGGAAAGAAAATTCAGCCTTCGTGGCCGATGAGCAGGTACAAATCAGCGTCGAGATCGCCACCCCAGAAAATGACCACCGCATCCAGGCACTGCGTTTTCTGTTACTGCATGAATTCGGCCATATTGTGTCCACTATGACCGACCTTTGCCCGCAGTCGTGGGCATTCTCGCTACCCAAGCTGGCTGGTCACTTTAGCAAACTCAGTTGGCAAACCAATGGCAGCAAGGCGATCCGGCCAGAGCAGAATTTCCCGCATCGCGAAAAAATTAGTTTCTATCGCCAGCCGGCCCTGCATGCCAGCCAGGCATTAGACCTCTATCGTGACCTGGCCAGGACGGCGTTTCCGACCTTATACGCCAGCATGGATGTGCAGGAAGACTTTGCCGAGTGCTTTGCGACCTATGTGCATACAGAATTACTCGGCCAGCCATACCACCTGCAATTAACAATCGCGGGCAACCAGGTCTATCGCAGCGATGACTTCTGGGCATCGGCGCGTGCCAGCGAAAAAAAGCGCTATCTGCGCAATTTATTTGACGCCTTGGCCCACAACAATGCCAGCCATACCTTTCAAGGGCTGGCGCCTTTTCTGCGCATGAGCCTCAGCGGCGCAGATTTGCGCGCGCATGCGCAATCGCTCTTGGTTCAGGCCAATCAGGACCAGGAGAACGCCATTTTGTGGATGAATCTGGCAATTGGCTTTTTATGCCTGAAAATGCGCGACATGGGCCTGGCGATTCAAGAGCAGGCGCTGTCTTTACAACGACTCTACCGCCGCCCGGCAAACTGCCAGCCGCCACGCTTTCGCTTGCTGATGATCATGACGCCAGGCGATCTGTCTGAAAACACGCCGATTGATTGCCTGCTGGAAAACAGCCCGGTAGAACTCCTTTATTACTATGCCTCAGTCGAGCAGCCGCTACCATCGCCCATGCCCGAACACGACGCGGTGATGGTCGCCCTTTCAGATAGCCAGGCCAACCGCGCTTTGCTGCTGGCAGTGCAAGCCAGCCTGCTAGCTTACGCCCGGCCGGTGATTAATCCGCCACACCTGTTGCCCAACGTTAACCGTGACCAGCTCAGTGAGTTGCTGCAAGACGTCCCCGGCCTCGATATGCCGCGCACGCACAAACTCACCCGCAGCCAGGTCGTCACGCGTTTGAGCATGCCGCGCCCGGCAGAGATTACCGACCCGGCTGCGCTGCCTGGATTACCCTTGATTATTCGCCCGGTCGGCTCGCAAGCCGGTAACGACTTGGCCAGAATCACGCAGCCAGCTGAACTGGCGGACTATTTAAAACAAGTCCAAAGTACCGCTTTTTTTGTCTCGCGCTTTGTCGATTACAGCAGCCAGGATGGCCAGTTCCGTAAATACCGCATCGCCATGCTGCGCGGCCAGCCGTTTATTTGCCATATGGCGATTTCGAGTGACTGGATGGTGCATTACGTCAATGCCGGTATGTATGACTCCGCTGACAAACGGGCCGAAGAAGGTGCGTTTATGCAGAACTTTGCCAGCTTTGCCACGCGCCACCAAACGGCGCTGGCCGCGATTTACCAGCGTTTGCAACTCGACTATGTATGCATTGATTGTGCAGAGACCAAAGACGGCCAATTACTGGTGTTCGAAATCGACCACATCATGGCCGTGCACGCCATGGATTCTGCCAGCCTGTTCCCGTTTAAAGCCGGGCAAATCGGCAAGCTACAGCAAGCTTTTGAGCAATATTTATACGCATTACAGCCGCAACCTTTACTGGAGAGCGCATGATGAAACTGAATGCCAATCAACTGAATTTTTCTGGCGGCCCGGGCGCCTTGCCTGAAAGCGTCTTGCAACAACTGCACACCGCCATGCTCTGTGTACCAGAAGTCGGTTTGTCTATTTTAGGCATCAGCCATCGCTCGGCATGGTTTGCGCAGGTGGTGCATGAGTTAGAAGACAATATCCGCCATCTGATGGGTTTGCCAGCGTCTACACGCGTGTTGATGATGCAAGGCGGCGCCACGCAGCAGTTCTCTATGTTGCCAATGAATTTGCTGCGCAACGGGCAGTCAGCAGACTATATCCATAGCGGCTACTGGAGCGGCAAGGCGATTCACGAGGCAGAAAAATCCGGCAAATTGCACTTGGCATGGAGTGGCAAAGCTGACCAGTTTGGTCGCTTGCCTACCGATGCTGAGTTACAACTCTCCAAAGATGCGGCCTATTTTCACTATATCTCGAATGAGACGGTAGAAGGGTTGCAGTTCCATCGCGTGCCCGGTCGCGACGATGTGCCACGTATCTGTGACATGTCCTCAGACCTGTTATCGGCGCCTGGGGACTTTAATCGCTACTCGATGATTTATGCCCATGCACAGAAAAATATTGGCCCGGCCGGGGTGACGCTGGTGATCTTGCGTGATGACTTTATGAACAGCCTGCCTGATGATTTGCCAGGCTTTATCAATTACCATGCGCAAGCCGATGCGCACTCTATCTACAACACCCCACCCGTGTTTGCGATTTATAGCGTGTTGCTGGTGACACGCTGGTTGCGTGATGAAATGGGCGGCTTGCACAATATGGCCAAACGTAATCAGGCCAAGGCAGACTGTTTGTATCAGGTACTGGACGACCACGCCGACTTTTACCGTGGCCGTGCGGCCGTGGCTGACCGTTCTACAATGAATGTGGTGTTTAATTTGCCAACCGCCGAGATTGAGCAAGCGTTTTTTCAGCAAGCACACCTGGCAGGGTTTTCAGGCTTGAATGGCCACCGCAGCATAGGCGGTATTCGGGCGTCGATTTATAACGGCTTAGAGCTGGCAGCCGCTGAGCAACTGGCTGACTTTATGCAAACATTTCGCCAGCGTTATCAAGCAACAACCGCAACCACCGCTTTGTCGCCCGCTTACGCTTAACCGGCCAAAGGTTTAGTGCGAAGAAATCTGGCTATGGGTTAAACGACCATCCTGGTCAAAATAAATGCGCAAGGCATGGTAAACATGCATGCACTTACCAAGGTCGTACTCCAGCGCGTTGGCGTCCTCTAAACTGGGGCGACCCAGCAAGGCCATCACCGCTTCTTTTTTAGCACCACGGATGAGGATATGATTTTTTAGGTCGTAGGCCATGTCACCGCGACGACACTCTGTTTGCACCGTGTTGGCGAGGGACATCCAGCGCGCCTGGTCAAATTTGTCTCCGCCAAACACCGCCTGGTCTTTAAACGCCCACCAGGTAAAAAACACAATGGTGAGGATGACAGTGAATACCGCTAACGCAATTGCAGACAGCTTGATCAGTTTCATGCACCCTCGCCTTTCGGACTAATTATCGCTATCGGTCACATCCAGGTCACGAATAGCATTATGAAAATCATCGACATCTGAAAAGCTACGATACACCGAAGCAAAACGGATATACGCCACCTGATCCATTTGTTTGAGCTCTTGCATCACGGTTTCACCCAGCAATCGCGCAGGCACTTCTCGCACGCCCAAACCAAGCACTTTTTGAATAATACGGTCCATGGCCTTATCGACATACTCGGTCGGCACCGGGCGCTTGTGTAACGCGCGCGTAAATGACACGCGCAACTTTTCACGCTTGAACTCTTCGCGGTTGCCGTTTTGCTTGACCACCTGCGGCAGATGCAACTCTGCCGTTTCATAGGTAGTAAAGCGCTTATCGCAGACCTGGCAACGACGACGCCTGCGGATGGAGTTGCCCTCCTCATTGAGTCGGGAATCCACCACCTGCGTATCGTCAGCACCGCAAAAAGGACATTTCATGGCTAAAACTGGCCGGAGAAATTATTTGCCGTAGACTGGGAATTTGTCAGTTAATGCGTGTACTTTGGCTTTTACCGCTGCAATGACTTCTGCATTTTCCGGGTTATCCAGCACGTCGGCGATCAGGTTAGCCACTTGCTCGGCCTCGGCTTCTTTAAAGCCACGGGTGGTAATCGCTGGCGAACCGATACGGATACCGGAAGTCACGAATGGGCTCTCAGGGTCGTTAGGAATCGCGTTTTTGTTGACAGTAATGTGCGCTTGGCCGAGGAAAGCATCAGCCGCTTTACCAGTCAAGCCTTTAGGCCGTAGATCAACCAAAAATACGTGTGACTCAGTACGGCCAGAGATAATGCGCAAGCCGCGTGCCGCCAGTGTATTGGCCATCACGCTAGCGTTTTTCAACACTTGTTCTTGATACACCTTGAACTCAGGCTGGGCTGCTTCGAGAAAAGCCGTGGCTTTACCGGCGATGACATGCATCAATGGACCACCTTGCAAGCTTGGGAACACGTTAGAGTTGATGGATTTTTCAAACTCTGCTTTAGCCATGATGATACCGCCACGTGGGCCACGCAAGGTTTTGTGCGTGGTAGAAGTGACGAAGTCAGCGTGTGGCACTGGATTAGGGTAAACACCACCGGCGATCAGGCCAGAATAGTGCGCCATGTCGACCATAAAATAAGCACCGACTTTTTTAGCGATCTCAGCCATCCGTGCCCAGTCAAAACGCAGGGCGTAAGCAGACGCACCACCAATCAGCAATTTTGGTTTGCACTCAATGGCAATACGCTCCATCTCGTCGTAGTCAATTTCCTCTTTGTCGTTCAAGCCATAAGGCACAATATTGAACAACTTGCCGGACAGGTTGGCCGGGGAGCCATGCGTCAAATGACCGCCGTGGCCCAGGTTCATGCCCATGATGGTATCGCCTGGTTTTAAAATAGAGAAATATACCGCCTGGTTGGCTTGTGACCCAGAGTGCGGTTGCACGTTGGCATACTCCGCGCCATACAGTGCCTTCAGGCGATCAATCGCCAATTGCTCCACTTGGTCAACAAACTCACAGCCGCCGTAAAAACGCTTGCCTGGATAACCTTCCGCATACTTGTTAGTCAGCTGCGAGCCTTGTGCTTCCATCACCGCTGGGCTGGTGTAGTTTTCTGAGGCAATCAGCTCAATATGCTGATGTTGACGTTCGACTTCGGCAGAAATCATGGTGGCCAAAGCTGGGTCTGCAACGCTTAAGTTTCTTGAAAAGCTAAACATGACGATCAAGTTTCCGTATCAATAACAATAAAGTGTAATTTTACCATGAGGCGACCATGGCATGCACCTATCGCATGCGTCAGCGCAAGATGCCTGCTTTTTTGGGGCAAGCAAGCGCGGAAAATGACAATGTATGGAAGATCGCTGCAATCGTAAAGATACTGGCCACCTGAGAGCTAGTTAAAACCTGAAAGAGCGTTGTCATAAGTGCGCCAGCATTGCACGCCTTGCACCAAATTAGTGCAAGGCATCAAACAGTTGCTGTCTCAGCAACAGGCAATAAATCCATAAAACAAGCTATCTTATTGATTTAAATGTAATTATAAAAGCTGGCACAGCTTATGCTTAGTAGTAGCCGTAAGCGTATATCTCCAAAATCGCTCCCTAAACCCAACTTCGGTTGGGTTCTTTTTTTGCCATAATCCAACACAGGCCATTAGTGTTTACGCGCTTTTAATTGTTGCAGCGTCTGCTGACAACCTTCATCCGTCACCTCTGAGGCACTGCCAGGGTCAAGAAAAGGCAAAATCGCCGCAAAAGGATTAATTAATGCCAGCAACACCCCACCAGCCAGGCGCGCGGCAATCGGGCCGGGGCTCAGCGACACCTTGGGATCCACAAACGGGCCGGTGACCAGGATGGGAGAACGCACGGTAAAAGGGGAGAAGTTTTTGGGGCTGGCTTGCAATTTGAGGTTAAGCAATTCCTGCCCCAGATTGATCTCGCCTTGCACATTCACAGTGGTGACTGGCGTATCAATCAAGGCTGCCTCTGGCGTCAGCACGCCTTGCTTGGCATGCCAGCCCATGGCCGCACATTGCATAGGCAGGGCTTGATCACCTTTCATCAGCACGCCAATAGCTTGCGCAATATCCAGGCCTGCAGCCTCGACCAGCAGATGCGAAATTTCACCCTGGCGCACCATCAGCGCCAACTGGCCATCCAGTGATTTAAGTAACGCCGCCGTAGAGCGTCCGCGCCCTTGCAAGCTGGCTTTGCCGTTTAACTTGCCTGAAATATACGCTGGCGCCTGACTGGTTGACGCAGGCTTGGCTGAAGAAGGTTTGGTTGGCGAGACTTTGTCATCAGCCACCTTATTCTCTGGTGTCACCTTTAGCCATTGCTCCAGGCGAATATCGCGCACTGCCAATTGAATATCCCACTCAGGCGCAGGTGGCGGGGATAAGTCAGTATTAGTGGCGTCATGAGCATCAATACTCAAAGCACCGGTGAGCGTGCCTTGTGCGGTACTGGCTTCGAGTTCAGCCAGGCTTAGTTTGTGTTTATTCAGGGTTAAGCGCAGCTTTAAAGGTGCAATACGCTGCTTAAAGGCATTGCCTAAATCCACCGCATCCAGATGCACATCAATATCGGCATTCATACGCCCATAGGTACTAAAATCCAACGATTCGTCAGGGAACAGCTTACCGGGATGCGCTTTGGCGGCAGAACTCCCCTGGCTTGCACCAAACGCGGGCGCTAAATCGGCCAGCATCAGCAACGCACCTTGTAGCTTGCCACGCAGCATGGGCGTTTCGGGGGCAAAGTCATACACAAACTGCCCGGATAACCGGCTACGCCCAATATGGGCAGAAGGAATATTCACCTGCCACTGATCAATGCCTTTTTCAATCTCGGCACTGACTTTAAAGGCGGCAGTACGTGGTAAGGTCAGGTCCAGCAAATCGCCGACGTCTGCCAGCGATGTGCCTTTCACATCCACCTTGCCTTTCACGCGTTGCGTGCCAAACAAGTCATAGACTTCCCCCCGAAATTGCGCGTTGACCGCGCCATACTTCAACCAACCCTGAGAGTTAATCGGTGGCGACTGGCTACCCTGGGTCGCCACCGGCAAAAAGCCTTGCGTAACCAACTCGCCCTGTAGCGGGCGCTTGCGAAACTGACCATGAATCTTCAACCGCGATTCCGGCGTGGCCAGATGCGCCCCTTCTTCGGTAAAAAAAGTCAGTGCCAGTTGGGCGTCAGTGACAGCGTCGGTGACTTTGGCCTGGCCCTGATTCACAGCCAATTGTTCGATCAGCGGAAACGGCCGTGGCGGACTGCTATCATCCAGTTCAAACTGCCAAGTTGCATGCTGGTCTGCGCGGCGCAGCAGGTAGGCATTGAGCTGATCCGCGCGAATCGCGGCAATGCGATAAGGGTCGTTTTCTTTGAGCGACCATAGATCACGGTAACGCAGTGCCAGATCCAGGCCATGTGCATCAATAAAATAAGCCGCGTCAAAGCCTTCTGGTGCCGACAATTTCAATCCACCCACTTGCAGGTGAATGGCGCCCAGCAACTGCAAGCGAAATGGGCGCTCGATCTCGACAGTGCGGTGTAATTTATCCTGCAGCAATTGTTGCAAGGGCTGCCGCAAAAACGGCCAACCGGCGATTTCACAGGCAATCACCGCCAGCACAAGAGCCAACACAGTGCCCGTAATCCAGTTGCTCATCGGTATGGTTTTTTTTGTGGTGATGTCGTTCTCATTCATAGCTTGTCATGATGACAATGATGGACGGGCTTGGCTAGTCCTGCCTGACTGACACACCTGTAGGCCGATTCTGTCAAATCCGATAAGCACTCTCAGTTATAATGCGCTTTAACACCCTCATTTGCACATGGAGCCGATTGTAATGAAATGGACTGACAGCCAGCGTATCGCTGAAGACCTGTATGATAAATTGCCCGACGTTGACCCGAAAACCATCCGTTTTACCGACCTGATGCAATGGGTCATGGACCTGGATGGCTTTGACGACGAGCCTTCTCATTGCGGCGAAAAAATCCTAGAGGCCATTCAACTGGCCTGGATAGAAGAAGCCGAGTAAATGACTACTTTTCTGCCAGCGTCCATTTTTAAAGCCTACGATATTCGCGGTATCGTCGGCGAGACGCTGACAGAAGACATTGTTTATCAGATCGGCCTGGCGCTAGGCTCCCTGGCGCAAGAACGTGGCGAACACAGCCTGTGTGTCGGCTATGACGGCCGCTTATCCAGCCCCACCCTGGCCGCGGCACTGACGACCGGCATCGTAGACACCGGCACCAATGTGATTGCCTTGGGCATGGTCACCACCCCCATGCTGTATTTTGCAGCGCACTACCTCACAGAAACCAGCAGTGGCGTCATGATGACCGGCAGCCATAATCCACCAGCCTACAATGGCCTCAAAATGGTGATTGCGGGTGAAACCCTCAGCAGTGAGGCCATACAGGCACTCAAACAACGCATCACCCAGCAACAATTTGCACAACCTGCACAACCCGGCAAGCAATCGTTCTACGAGATATATCCAGCTTATCAGGCGGCCATTATTTCTGACATTCAACTGGCACGCCCGATGCGGGTGGTGATGGATTGTGGCAACGGTGTCGCTGGCGCTTATGCACCAGCCCTGTTTAAAGCATTGGGCTGCGAGGTTGAACCTTTGTTTTGTGAGGTAGATGGACACTTCCCCAACCACCATCCAGACCCGGTCGATGCGAAAAACCTGCAAGATGTGATACACACATTACAGACCGGTGAAGCCGAAATAGGCATTGCCTTTGATGGCGATGGCGATCGTTTGGGTGTGGTCACTAAGTCCGGCCAGATTATCCGCAGTGACCGCCAACTGATGCTATTTGTAGAAGACGTGCTGCAAAAACAGCCAGGCAGCAAGGTAGTGTTTGACGTGAAGTCGACACGCCATTTATCACCGTTTATCCGTGAGCACGGCGGCAAACCAGTGATCTGGAAAACCGGCCACTCATTAATGAAAGCCAAAATCAAAGAAACCGGTGCCGCCATCGGTGGCGAGCTCTCCGGCCACCTGTTTTTTAACGATGCCAGGCAAGGTAAGCCCCGCTGGTTTGGCTTTGATGATGGCCTGTATAGCGCAGCACGCCTGCTAGAAATCGTCAGCCACAGCCCCAATGCCAGCGCAGTGCTCGAAGCCTTGCCCGACAGCCTCAACACCCCCGAATTACAGATTGCCATGCAAGAAGGCGAACCGCACGCCTTGATCGCCACGCTGCAACAATCGGCACAATTTGCAGATGCCCTTGAAGTCATCACGATTGATGGCTTGCGTGTGGAATATGCTGATGGCTTTGGCCTGATTCGCGCCTCAAACACCACGCCAGTCCTCACGCTGCGCTTTGAAGCAGAGAGCGAGGCGGCATTAGGCCGCATTCAACTGGCGTTTAAACAAGTCATCCGCCACGCCAATCCAGACTTGAAATTTCCGTTTTAAGCCACCATTGAATGAGCATGGGACATGCTACTCAAAGACTCTACTCGCGCGGGCGCGGCCTGCTCTACACCGTGATCTGGCTGGGCCTTGCTGCATTGGTCTGGTTGCTAGTCGACCGCGTGCAACACCCCAACACCCTAGAACAAATCGGCCAGCAACAAGTGGTCAGCCTCAAGCGCGGGCCAGATGGCCACTACAGTGCCGAGGCGCTGATTAACGGCGAACGCGTACGCGTGCTGGTAGACACCGGCGCCACCGGCGTGGCCATTTCACAAAGTGTTGCTGACCGTTTAGGCCTGGCCAGCCGCGATGCGATTAACACGCACACCGCTAACGGCAATGCCGTGTCTTACCTGGTGCGTTTAAAAACCGTGCAATTGGGCGGAGTGGTTGCGCATGATGTCGCCGCGACGATTTCGCCGGGGCTGGAAGGTGATGCCTTGCTTGGCATGAGCTTTTTAGGCCGAATGGATGTACGCTTGTATCGTGGTGTGATGACCATACGGGATGGTGAGTAATACGCGTGAGCAAGCGGTTTGCCCACGCGCCAGCGATTATGGTGCCTCAGCAGGTAATGGCTTACCTTGTTTGACAAGGGCCACCGCTTGCGCAAACCGTTTATGGAATGTCGTTTCAGTTAAGGTTGTGGCGACATTCACTGTCACACGGCGCTTGGTCACCACAGTCACTTTCGTGTCGTCATCTTTCACCGGTTCTACCCAGGCACCCATCACCGCGCCCCATGACACCAGATTCACGCCACTGCTGGTGAGCATATAGTGCTGGTCTCTATGCTCTTCAATCGCGTCAGCGCCTTCCCATCTGAAGACGGTTTTTGCGATTTCCCAAGCTTGCGCTTCTGTCACGGCATAGTTTTTGGTGGTGCCTTCAGCACCGCTTTGTTTCACTTTAACCACATCTTGCATGGTTGAGCAACCAGCCGCAGTCATCGCTAACGCCACTAACAGGGCGCTGGCAACTCTTCTTTTGATATTCATTGTTATTCTTTCAAATTATTAAGTAAAGATTGTTTAATCCAATCCGGCGTGACATTAGCAGATTTTTAGCAGCAACGCCATGCACTACTTTCTGACGCCATATTCCAGCACAAACCACTGCGGGTTCAGCCCGGCCAGGGGTGCACGCAATGTGGCTAATTCAGCCTCAGGCCCATGCACCTCAATGCGCACCATCTGAGACACTTCGCCCATCTCATGCAAAATCGGGCGCAGGTTTTCAAGATGTGCTAACAAGGCCGCGGCATTTTCAAAGCCTTCGCGGCAATGCGCGAGGTCACCATCAAAGCTAAAGCCATAATACAAACAGCCAGACTCGCGTGCTGACCATGCCACATACTTCTCGCAGATAGCCCGAAAAGCAGCGGCTTTGCCTGGGTGAATCTCAAAGTAGGGGGAAACGGAACAGCAGGTATCTTGGGTAGCCATCACTAACTATCTTTGTTTAATCAATTACTTTGCCAGCTCGGCGCCTTCGACCACGACGCGGAAGAATTGCAATGCCGCCTGGTCCTGGATACGCACGCCAGTCGCCACCGAGCCGCGTTTACCCGGTGCGATACCGCCGGTAATCAGCATGGATCGCGTCTGGTCGACCAAACGTCCGCGGTTATCGTATTGCAACATACGCACCTGCACGCGGCCAACTGGTACGCTGCTATTGTTCTGCACCGCGGCATACACCATGCCGGTGTTATCCGCCAGCGGGCCTGACGGCAAATAACGCGCGGGGTTGCGTGGCAAATCGATGCGCATGGCACGGCCAGCGGCTTCTTTACCGATTTCAGAATCTGAGCTGGCTGCGAGTTGGTAGTGCTGTAAAGCCAGTGAGGTTTCACCGCGGCCTTCGGCAATCTGGCCAAGCAAAGCATAGCCAGGCGCCGTTGGCAGCAAGGCATTGGCTTTTTTCAAGAAAGGCTCAGCCTGCTCTTTTTTGCCATCGTTAAACAGCGCAATCCCGCTTTGGACATAAGGCTTGAAATAGTCAGGCTGCATTTGAATCGCCTTATCGTAAAACGCCAGCGCCTCAGTGGTGTTCTTTTTGGTCAGCGCAATATCCCCCAACAACTCCTGAAAACGCGCTTCGTGCGGCTCGATACTGATGGCTTTTTTGGCCAGGGTTTTGGCTTTTTCTGCATCGCCTTTTTGCAAGGCGGCTTTGCCTTCGTCATAGGCTTTATACGCTTCGCGCGTCGCCATGAGTTTGGCGACTTTTTGCGCATAAACATCTTTGCCCATGTCACCGCCAGCACCTAATTCTGCCAGCGTTTTTTTGTTGTCTTCTACACGTTCTTGTGACGGCGGGTGGCTGGCAAACAGGCCAGAAATAAAATCTTGCCGCTTGCCCTCACTCAAACGCACAAACGTCTCTTGCAAGGTCACAGCCGCAGCCGGGTCATAGCCAGCCAGTTTCATGTACTTCATGCCATAGTGGTCCGACTCTGATTCGGCATCCCGGCCATATTTGCTGGTGATTAACTGCCCGCCCAATTGCGCGCCACCGACCACCAAGTTGGCATAATTAGAGTCACGCGTCGCGAGGCCCACCGCTAGCATGGCGCCTTGCATAAACATGCCACGCTCCATCCCTTTGGCACCATGACGCGCCGCCGCATGCACAATTTCATGCCCTAGCACAGCCGCCAGCTCCGCCTCACTGTGCAACTCATATAACAGGCCACGGTTAAAAGCGATTTTGCCGCCCGGCATCGCCCAGGCATTGGGCACAGAGTCATTGAGCACTACAAACTCATAGGGCAGATCCGGGCGATCAGAGACCGCTGCCAGTTTTTGCCCCACTTGTTGCACGTAGCGAGTGAGTTCTGCATCCAAGGTGTAATCCCCCCCTTGCGATTGGCGCGCCGGACTGTAGTTTTGCTGGCCGAGTTGGATCTCTTTGTCTTGCGAGACAAACTGGAACTCACGCTCTTTGGTCACCGGGTTGACGCCGCAGGCCAGCAAGCCTGCAGACAACACCATCGGGCAGAGAATACTTTTTTTTATCATGGTCATGCAGCCATTTCCCTGTGGCGATAATTACTAAGTAATCACCGTTGGCTGCTGCCTGCCGGTGAGCTGCGGCAATTGTGAAATCTGGTGTGACACAGTAATCAGTTCTGCCAACGCCTCTTGTGCATCCAGCTGCTGTTGCGCGGCATCTTCAGTAAACGCTTCGAGGTAGACGCGAATAGTCGCGCCTTCAGTGCCGGTGCCGGATAAACGAATCACCACCCGCGAGCCGCAAGCGAACAAGATACGCAACCCCTGGCCGGTACTTACGGAGCCATCAACAGGATCTGTATAGCTAAAATCATCGACTGTTTTCACGGTGTAACTGCCAAACACTTGTCCTGGCAGGCTGGAAAATTGCGCCTTGATATGGGCAATGACAGCATTGGCCTGCTCGGTGGGCACGCCTTCGTAATCATGGCGCGAATAGACATTGCGGCCATAAATTTGCCAGTGTTTACGCACCAAAGACTCAACGCTCTCGCCAGTCACCGCCAGCAGATTGAGCCAGCACAACACTGCCCACAAGCCGTCTTTTTCACGTACGTGGTCACTGCCGGTGCCAAAGCTTTCTTCGCCACACAAGGTGACACGGCCAGCGTCCATCAGGTTGCCAAAAAACTTCCAGCCGGTGGGTGTTTCGTAGCAATCTATGCCCAGTTTGGCCGCCACGCGGTCAACCGCGCCGCTGGTTGGCATCGAGCGCGCCACACCAGCCAAGCCTTGTGCATAGGCCGGAATCAGTTTGGCATTGGCCGCGATCAGCGCCAGGCTATCAGAAGGCGTGACAAAAAAGTGATTGCCCAAAATCATGTTGCGATCGCCATCACCATCAGACGCAGCGGAGAAATCGGGCGCTTGCGTGCCGTAGGCAATCTTGACCAGCTCTTCGGCATAGGTCAGATTAGGGTCGGGATGACCGCCACCAAAGGTTTCAGAAACCTCGCAGTTCATCAGGCAGCTGGCCGGGGCGCCCAACTGCTCACCCAAAATCACTTTGGCATACGGCCCGGTGACGGCGTGCATGGCATCAAACTGCAACCGGTGGCCCGCAGCCAGCCAGCGTTTAATCGCGGCAAAGTCAAACATGCTTTGCATGAGCGCAGCGTAGTCAGCCACCGAGTCAATGACTTCAATTTCAAACCCATCCAGCGTGGTCACCCCTATGCTGGACAAATCCACTTCAGGTAAATCAGCCAGTGTGTATTGGGTGATGTTTTTGCTATTGGCAAAAATGGCATCGGTGATTTTTTCGGGTGCCGGGCCACCGTTGCTGGTGTTGTATTTGATGCCAAAATCATCGTCAGGCCCAGCCGGGTTATGGCTGGCCGAGAGAATAATGCCGCCAAAAGTCTGGTATTTACGGATGATATGAGACGCAGCCGGTGTCGACAAAATACCGTGTTGGCCAACCAGCACCTTGGCAAACCCATTGGCCGCCGCCATTTTGATAATGACCTGGATCGCCTCTTTATTAAAAAAGCGTCCATCCCCGCCCAAGGTCAGTGTCGCATTGGCCGGAATCTCCAGCGTGTCAAAAATACTCTGCACAAAGTTTTGCAGGTAATGGGCTTGCTGGAATACGCGTACTTTTTTACGCAGGCCAGATGTGCCTGGTTTTTGATCAGAAAAAGGATGAGTTGCGATAGTTTGAATCGACATAGCCTTGGCTTCTTGAAATGTTAAAAACTCTAAACTTGATTGTATTACAAATCGGTGACAGTTTTGTGTGATAGAGGCTCAAACATCCATGCTTTGTCGCGCGCGACGGCCAATGCCAAAATACAACACCGACAAGCCGACAAGATGACACACCGGCCACCACAAGGCGTTGAATTGCTGCTGCGTAAACGCATAAGCGCCAAGCACGCCGCCAGTCACAAAACCGCCAATCAGGATTAAATACAGGGTTAACCGTCGCCTATCGACGGCTTGACCACGTAAACGCAGACCGAAAGCAATGCCAATATCGGTGAATAATCCAGACACATGTGTCGTGCGCACCACTGCCCCGCTAAAGGTGCTGGTCATCGCATTTTGCAATCCACACGCGGCAGAAGCCAGCCACTGGCCGCTGAGCCAGCCCTGATTAAGTAACAACACCGCCGCTGTGAGCAAGCCTGCTTCTATCCATAATGCCAGGTGATATTGTCTGCCCAGCTTGAGTGCCTCGTGGCCGATGACCATGCCACTGATGATGGCGCCCAGCACAAAAAAGAGCATCACACAGAGCAGATGCAGCACTTGCAAGATATCCCCTTGCATGATTTCAATCGAGAAAAAAGTAGAAATGCCGGTCAGATGCGACACGGCCTGATGACGAAAACCCAGCACGCCGACAGCATTCACAAAGCCCGCATTCATGGCCAGTAAACATCCGCCCAGCTCCACCCAGCGCGGCAAACGCTGCATCATGTCATACCCTCGTTTTTCAACTTGTTGTTGTATGCATTTTACGCTGCCAGCGCAGCAGGACAACAAAAATCACGCGACGCAAAACTACGTAAAATCATGAGCCACTTTTACGGATTCGCTTCAGGGTGGTGTTGAAACACCGGCGTATAGTGAGAGTCATACAAGCACATCAAACATGATGTTCTTAATTAAATAACTCAAGGAGATGATTATGTGGACTAAACCAGCTGCTACTGAAATGCGTTTTGGCTTTGAAGTAACCATGTACGTGATGAACAAGTAATCAGCCTTTGTCTTAAGTCATTAAGATAAGCAAGTTAGGTTGAACAAAAAACCGCCGGTATACGGCGGTTTTTTTATTGCCTGCGGCAGTGAGTTTAAGACAGCTGTGACCACAGCAAGTTGAGGCTCACGCCCATCAAAAAGACGGCAAAAATGCGCTTTAACACCTTGACCGGCAAACGTTTGGTCAGCGCCACGCCAGCGGGGGCAAATAACACGCTGAGCGGGGTAATCAGCATAATGGCGGGCAAATAGAGCAAGCCGAACGAATCTGGTGCATGTGCCGTTTGGCGCACGGCATCTTGTAGATAACTCACCGTGCTCGCCAGCGCAATCGGAAAACCCAATACGGCTGACGTCCCGATCGCCTGCTTCACCGACACATTGCGCATGGCCAGGTAAGGCACCGTCAGCGTACCGCCCCCGATCGACACCAGCGCAGAAATCACACCGATCAACAACGACACCAGGCTGATCTCGACCTTGCCGGGCACTTTGTGCTGCGTCGGTTTGCGGTCCAAAAACAACTGTATGGCAGCAAAAAAAGTAAAGCTGGCAAAAAACAGCGTTAAATAAAACGCATCGAGGTGAATCGCCACCAAGGTTGCCAATAGCGAACCAATAAACGCCATCGGCACCATGGCCCAGACATAGGGCCAGACGATATTCTGATTTTTATGATGCGCCAGTATGCTGGACAGTGAAGTAAAGACGATGCAGGCCATCGAGGTGGCCAGTGCCATATGAAAGGCGGCATCGGCCGAGAAGCCCTTGGCCACCAATATGGCATGCAACATGGGCACCAGCACAATGCCGCCGCCTATGCCCAGCAAGCCAGACAGCACGCCGACCACCACGCCAATCAGGCAGAACAACGCATACTGCTCAAAAAATAGTTGTATCCAGTCCATGCGACACTCATCCGTTAAAAGCGCAACAGTATACCTGCTGAATGCAGGCGCTTTCTCTGCTTTTTATATTTATGATTTTTGTTACAATAATCAAATGAATGACCATCAAACCAAAAAAGCAGGCGGCAAACGGTTGG
Organism: Methylophilus sp.; assembly: GCF_008015755.1. Taxonomy (GTDB): domain Bacteria; phylum Pseudomonadota; class Gammaproteobacteria; order Burkholderiales; family Methylophilaceae; genus Methylophilus. Next base: position 52,175 of record NZ_SSGF01000016.1, read on the forward strand.
GCGCAGGCCGCAAATCGGGCTCTGGTGTATATCAGGAAGCCACCACCGTCATGCGCGTGCCTGTCAGCCAAAAAGCGGCACTCAGTCAACAGCTTAGCCGTTATGCCCGACAGCAGCAACAGCGCAAACAGCTGGATAGCCCGCACGCCTTTACACAGCTCGAACACCCAATACAAGCGATCGCGTTGCCGCTCTATCAATCAAAAGTACCGGCGGGGTTTCCCTCTCCGGCCGATGATCATGTTGAACTGCGCTTGGATCCGACTACCTATTTGATTGACCAGGCAGATTCAACGTTTTTTGTCACCATACAAGGTGAGTCGATGATAGAAGTGGGATTAATGCCGGGAGACAAGGCGGTGGTAGATCGAGGAAAATCAGCAGTGATCGGTGATATTGTGCTGGCGATGATAGATGGTGAATTCACCATTAAAACGCTGGCCAAACAAGCAGATGGCACGCCAAAGTTGATGCCTGCAAACGCATCTGGCCGCTATGCGCCACTCCTGATTCAGCCACCCATGCAGTTTGAAGTGTGGGGCGTGGTGATCGGCTCGTTCAGGCGCTTTAGATAAACAAAAACCCGGTGCCCATGCATGATGGACAACCGGGCTGTCTGAACGCAAATGAATTATTTGTTCATCACGTACATGGTGACTTCGAAACCGAAACGCATTTCGGTAGCAGCTGGTTTAGTCCACATAATGATCTCCTTGTTTGATTTCCCGAACCGACCCCATGTCTGGCTCGTGTGAAAGTATTATCGGCCCAAGCCCCAACAATCCTGCTATTGCGGATCATGAACAGTGTTTAGGGAATTTCATGAAACACCCCTCATACAAATGAATATGCCAGCCTCTTATCAAGCAGCCATCACGGCGATCGCACTGGTCGATGTGAATAATTTTTACGTCAGCTGCGAGCGTGTGTTTAACCCCAAACTGCGCGGGCGCCCAGTGGTGGTGCTCAGTAATAACGACGGCTGCATTATCTCGCGCAGTGCAGAAGCCAAGGCACTGGACATCGCTATGGGCGCGCCGTGGTTCAAAGTGCGCAAGTATGCCGAGCAAGAGGGGGTGATTGCCTACTCCTCGAATTATGCCTTGTACGCGGACATGAGCAACCGCGTGATGTCGGTGTTGCGGCAATTTAGCCCGTCACAAGAGGTGTACTCGATTGACGAGTCGTTTCTCGACCTTAGTGCGTTTTCCATACGTGACTTGACGGCTTATGCGCAACAACTCAGGCAAACGGTGCTACAAGCCACTGGCTTGCCAGTCTGCGTTGGGATTGCCAGCAGCAAAACCCTGGCAAAACTGGCTAACCATTGCGCCAAACAACAAGCCGCCCTCAATGGCGTCTGTCATTTCAATACGCTGTTGCCTGCCGCTCTGGACGACACGTTGCGCAACATCGACGTCAGCCATGTCTGGGGCATCGGCCGGAATTTGAACAAGCAGTTGCATGCGGCAGGCATTCATAGCGCCTATGACCTCAAGATGAGCGATGCGGCGACCATGCGCAAAGCATTTAACGTGGTGATGGAGAAAACCATACGTGAACTCAACGGCACTGCCTGCCTGTCGCTAGAGCAAGTACGCGGCCCGCAACAGCAGATTTTGAGTACGCGCAGCTTTGGCCAGGCGGTGCGCGACCTGCAAAGCTTGGAAGAAGCCGTCACGCTATACACCACGCGTGCAGGCGAAAAGCTGCGCAAGCGTCAATTGTATGCTGGCAGCATTTACGTCTACATCCGCACCAGCCCGTTTCGTGAGGCCCACCGGCAATACGACAATCACTTGCGTCTGCCGCTGCATACGCCCACCAACGATACCTTAAAGTTGGTGCAGGCCGCCCTGACAGCGCTGCGACAGATTTACCGCCCGGGTTACGATTATATGAAAGCAGGCGTCTCGCTCGGTGAACTGGTGACAGTGGAGGCGCAGCAACAGGACTTGTTCCACACTGATGTGTCGCACGAAAAAGCAGGCCGCTTGATGCATGCGTTGGACACCATCAACCATAAAATGGGCCGGGCCACACTCAAACTGGCCAGCGAAGGTGTACAACGCCAGCAGCCCTGGCGTATGAAACAGGCACATAAAAGCCCGGCTTATACCACCTGCTGGGATGCGCTGTTAGCGGTTGACTAAGCCGAGGCTGGCGTTAACCTTTTTTGGACAACGACACCGAGCTAAAGGTCACCGCGCTGATCACCAGCATGGCCCCGAGCAACTGCGCATGGTTAGGCGGCACATGCTCAAACGCCGCAATCACCATGGTCGTTACCGGCACCAGGTTCATAAAAATCGCCGCTTTTGAGGGCCCCAGGTTGGAGATGCTAGCATTCCAGAATAGATAAGCCAACACCCCACCGCCTAGCGACATCATCAATAAAGCAGACCCGGCATGGATGGTCGGCATCACAACATGATCGCCATGCATGATGGCAGCGATGGTCAACGCCAGCGCGCCTACCGTCATGATGCCCGCCGTGTTGGCAATGCCACTTACCTTGTTTGGCATCATTTTTTTAACCAGCACGTTATATAGCGCCCAATTGAGCGAGGCAATCAGGATGTAAACGTCGCCAAGCGCAATCTTCAGTTGCGCACCCGCGCCCAACACCACAATCGCCACACCGGCAATGCCTACCGGGAAAGCGATCCACTGCTGCTTGCTGGGTTTGTCACGCAGAATCACATAGCCCAGCACAGCGGTTAACAACGGATTCAAGGCCATAATCAGCGCGCCATTGATGGCAGAAGACGTTTCCATGCCCAGAAAGAAAAACAGGTTAAAGCCAAACACGCCCACCACGCCCAGCGTCAAATATGCTTTCCAATGCTGGAGAGGCACGGTCTCTCTTCTGGTTTGTGCAATCAACAGCATCACAGCGGCAGCCAGCACGTAGCGGCTGGCACCTGCCACATAAGGGCCCATTTCAGCAATGACCGGGCGCGCCAGGTTGAAATTGGCGCCCCAGAAAATAGCAGCCATGGTGGCCATCCAATAAGTTTTAAAGTAATTCATTGGGGTTCTCTATGACTGCTCAATATAGTCAGTCAATCTCTCTCAAGTAACATCAGCAGGCGTTATAGCCTGCGCGTACGGCAGCCGTCAATTCTTTTGGCACTTAAACAGGCGATGACGTGCACGCTGCGTACGCTTGCGTTGGCACACGCAACCATGCACTTACAAACACTGATAATTACCCTTGTGTCTGCAACAACTGGATCAGCGCCGTTGCCGCCAAAGCCGATGAGGCTGGATTTTGGCCGGTAATCAACAAGCCATCTTCAACCACATACGGCTGCCAATCAGGCCCTTTTGAATAGTGCCCACCATGATTCACCAGCATATCTTCGACCAAAAAAGGCACCACATTGGTCAACTCAACCGCCGCTTCTTCAGTATTAGTGAAGCCAGTGACTTTTTTGCCCGCCACTAACGGGCGGCCATCTGGCTGTGTGACATGACGCAAAACCCCTGGCGCATGACAGACCAGCGCAACGGGTTTGCCTGCCTGCAATGTCGACTCGATCAAGGTCATGGAGTGTTTATCCTCTGCCAGATCCCACAACGGACCATGGCCACCTGGGTAAAAGACCGCATCAAACGGCTCATGTGACACCGTGTGTAATGGCACGGTGTTTGCCAAGGCTTTGCCTGCCTCTGCATCGGCTTCAAAGCGTTTGGTGTCTGCGGTTTGAAAAGCAGGGTCATTACTTTTCGGATCCAGTGGCGGCTGCCCGCCTAGAGGTGACGCCAGTGTTAACTGCGCACCGGCAGCCTTAAACGCGTAATAAGGTGCCGCCAGCTCTTCCAGCCAAAAACCGGTTTTGAGGCCAGTGTTGCCCAAGGTGTCATGCGAGGTCAGTACTATCAGAATATTCATTTCAACGCTCCTTTAGAATTAAGTGATTTGGTGTAGCCATCATGAACGCTTTGATTCCATTTTTTAAATTTATTATGTATATTTAAGATATTTTCAATATGAATAACTAAATGCGTTACGACCTGAATCTGCTAAGAGTATTTATTGCGCTGATGGAAGAGCGCAGCGTGACGCGCGCGGCCGACCGTCTTGGCATTACACAGCCAGCGCTGTCAAATGCATTGAACCGATTGCGGGAGAGTCTGCAAGACCCGCTGTTTATTCGTGAGCGTTATGGGATGCAACCGACACAAAAGGCGGAGGCATTAGCGCCGGTGATTATGGGCGCGATCGGCCAACTGGACGAAATCGTGCTGGAGCAGCAGGCCTTTGACCCGACCCATGCCAACCTGCTGTTTACCATTGCCCCCAATAGTTATGTCGAATATGTGCTGATTCCGGCGGTGGTTGCAAAACTGCGGCTATTGGCACCAGGCATCAAGCTGCGCATTATTCCTTATGGTAACGACCTGGCTGAAACCGGCGTTAGCGCTGGTAGCACCGCGCTGGTCATGGGGCGCTTTGTCGACCCGCCGGATAACCTGATTGTGCAGCACCTGATGGATGACAGGCTGGCGTGTGTGGTGCGCGCCGATCATCCAACCATCGGTGATGAGATCAGCAAAGCACAATATGAGCAGCTAAAACATGTGAATGTATTGCCGCCCGGCCGTATGCGCGCCGGGCTGTTTCAGGCGCTGGACCGACAGGGGTTAAAACGTGAAGTGGCGGTGTCGGTGACGCATTTTCTCTCGGTGCCAGAGGTGATTGCCGTCACCGATTATTGCACCACGCTGCCGATTCAGATTTGTCGCCGCCTGGCCAATGATGCACGCTTAAAAATCCTGCCCACCCCAGTCGACCTCGGCACGTTTCCCGTGGATATGGCCTGGCATGTCAGATACCGGCATGACCCGGCGCACCGCTGGCTACGCGCATTAATTGAAGAAGTGGCGCGTACGCTCTAGACAATATCCAGGCAGGCCCTAGCCAGCATCAATCAAGCCATGCTTCATCGCCAGCCGCACCATTTCCACCGGGCTGTTGACCGATAACTTCTGCTTGATCAGCGTGTAATAATTAGCCACCGTTTTCTGGCTAATTTTGAGCATGTCAGCGACCTCTTCCACGCGCTTGCCTTCAGCCAGCAGCCTAAACACCTCAAACTCGCGTGAGGTGAGTTGCTGCAAGGGATTGCTTTCGCCAATCAAGGTTTGCAAAGCCACTTTTTGTGCCACATCCTGACTTAAAAAGGTGCGGCCTTTAGACACATCCAACACCGCTTGCACCAAATCCTCTGCCACACCAGTTTTAGTCACATAGCCTTTGACGCCGGTTTTAAGTGCTTGCGCCGCAAACGACACCGCCTCATGCATGGAGAAAATCACGATTCTGGCTTGCGGATAGCGTTGCAAAATGCGTTTGGCGGCCTCCAGCCCCCCCATGCCAGGCATGGAAATATCCATCAGCATTACATCGGGCAATATTTCGCCATAAACCTGATAAGCCGCTTCACCAGTATCGGCCTCGGCCACGATTTCAATCGATTTATGGCTCTCTAGCAGGCGACGTAACCCTGAACGCACCACGGTGTGATCATCCACCAACACTACTTTGACTGTCATGTCACTGCTTCCTGAAATGCTTCTGTTGTATGAAAACGAACCTCAATGCGGGTGCCCTGTCCGGGCGCGCTGATAATATTCATATTGCCCATTAAACCTTCCACGCGCTCTTGCATACCCGCCAGGCCATAACCACGGCTTTGCACACTGGTATCAAAGCCGCGCCCGTCATCCTCTATCATCAAATACAGGCCTTGCGCGTCTTCCGTCACCTCTATGGTCACGCGAGTAGCCGCCGCATGCTTGCTGATATTGGTCAGGCACTCCTGCAAAATCCGGTAGACCGTCACCGAGATGGCTTCATCGGGTTGCGCCAGATGGTTGGAAATGGCATTGACCACCATGATGCCGCGATGACGGTCGCGCCAGTGATGAATCAGCTCGGCCAGTGCGAGGCTTAGCCCTAACTCATCCAGTACGCGCGGGCGCAGACGTGCCAGAATATCCTGAATCGTCACCATCATCTGCCGCGTAATCTGCGCAATCGCCTGCGCGCTTTCACGCGCCACACTGAGTTTTTTCGCCGCCACCAGCGCACTCGCATCCACATGCACCGCCGTCAGATACTGGCCAATTTCATCATGCAGGTCACGCGCCAGTTTTTTACGCTCTTCTTCTTGCAAATGAATAATCTGCTGCGTTAAACGGTGGTTGTTGCGTATGCTTTGCTCCAGCGTACTGGCCATGCTGTTAAATTTGTCGCTGATTTCACTCAGTTCAATTTGCTCAAATCCGGGCAGACGGCTTTGATATTCCCCACGCTCAATCTGGTTCAGACCATGAATAATCTGCTTCACCGGCTTAAAGGTCGCGCGCACCGTCCAATACACAAACAGCAACACGCTGAGGCCAAACAAGCCAACAATCGCCAGCAAGCCAGAGGTGTCATCCCAGATTTCGCGCAACTCAAAACTGGGGTCAGGCGTAATCACCAGCTCGCCAATAAAGCGCCCGTTGAGGATAATATTTTTGCGTTTGGGTTCATTGAGCACACTGGAAATATCCAGCAGGCGCACAAACCATGTCGGCGGGTCTTCGCCTGCATGCGCCATGCGCGTGGTGCGGTTAGACTCGCGCAACCGGCCATTCATATCAAAAAAATCCACCTTCAAGTGGCGGATATTGGTTAACTCATCCAGCCGAAAAATATTGGTTTGGCCGTCTTCTTGATGATTTAACCAGCCAAAATCCGTCATGTAATGCGCGATTTCGGCATCCAGCAAATGCATGACCAGATTGGTACTGGAATCCACCTCGGCCAACACGTCTTCACGTGCGTTTTTCACCACCGACACCGCCCAGGTCAGTAACAACCCAAGCAATAACAAGGTGATGATCAGATTGAGTTTGAACTGAAGACTGAGAGATTTCATCATGCTGTGGGGATTTTAAAGTCGATTGGCCAAAAACTGTCGGGAATTTTTCCCGATTCACCTCCCTGCTCCGCAGGGACCCCACATTATAGGCGGACTACTTCTAAGTGACGTCGTCAGCGGCCGACTAGCGAATGACTACCCCCCAAGGCAAGCTGCCAACGGCGATATCTTTGAGTGTTGTATTGGTCTGCGTATCAATCACCGACACGCTATTGCTGCGGCCATTGGCGACATAGAGTTTTTTGCCATCTGGCGTCAGTGCCATGTTCCAGGGGCGCTGGCCGACAGCAACTGTTGCAATCACCTGGCGGCTGACCGTGTCGATGACGCTGATATTGTGGTCGCCGCCATTACTCACATAAATGCGGCTGCCATCAGCATTCACTTTGACACCATTAGAACGCAAGCCGACCTTGATATTGGCCTGCACTTTCCAATCGGCGGTGGAGACAATTTCAAGCACACTGGCGGCTTCGTTGGCGACGTAGGCCCATTTGCCATCCGGGCTAAAACCGATGCCGCGCGGGTGTTTGGTTGCTGCGATCAGATGCGCAGACTTGCGCGTATTCAGATCAATGACATCCACATCATTGCTTTCTTCATTGCTGGCCAATAACCATTGCTGGTCGGGCGAAAACACACAATGCTCGGGGTTTCTGCCCTGGGTGTTGACGGTGTATTTAACTTTGTTGGTCTGTAAATCCACCAGCGCGACGGCGTTCTCTTCTTCCAGACAGGCGGCCAGCCATTTACCATCCGGTGAAATATCGATACCCTCGGGTTCGTCGCCGACCTTGATCAAAGCGACTTGCTTGCCTTGCTGGGTATCGATCACGGCCACGGCATTTTTATCACGCACCACCACATACAGCTTTTGATTGCTTGGGTGTATGGCTGCCGCCTGAATTTTTTTACCTAACCTACCCTTGGCTGGCAGGCGGTTGACGACGGCATCGGTCGCCGTATCAATGACGGAGACTGTGCCATCTTTTTCGTTGGGCACATACGCGTAAGGTTGGGAATAAGCAGAGAAAGAGGTCGCGGCCAACGCGACGGCGAAAAGCAGCGGTTGCAGGGTGTGTTGCATAGAGTGTCCTTTAAAAAAATCGACCAGTTGCTGCAACAACTGGCCCGAACATGGAGATATACTTTATGCAAATCAATTAAAATCAGCAATTTAAATTGACAGTTGCATCTTAAAACATCAAACGGCCACCGCCATAGTGGCAGCCTTCCTGATTTTGTTAGGATAAATTCCCGACGCGGCCATCATGGCAAGCGCGAGCCGATAAATTGACCAAACGCGCGCGGTTGTGCACCAACGGCAATGGTTTTTTTCAGCACCAGACGCTCACTGTCAATCACCGCAATCACGTTTTCCATCCAGCTCGCCACTAACACTTGCTCGTGCTCCGCATCAAAAGCAATGCCTTCCGGCGTGCCCGGCACCCGAATCTTGCGTATGGTTTGGCGCGTCGCGAGGTCAATCACACTCACGCTATCGTCGCCGGTGTTGGTCACAAACAGGCGCTGCCCACGCGGGTCTACCGCCACGCAATATGGGTGCTCGCCCACTGCAAGTGTCGCCACCACCTGATGGCTGCGCGTCTCAATCACGCTGACCGTATTTGCGTACACATTGACCACAAAGAGCTGCTGGCCATCGGCACTTAAATACAAGCCAAACGGATGCTGACCCACCTTGATGCGCAAGCGCTCTTTGTTGATACGGGTATCAATCACACTCACATCATTGCTGTCGCGGTTGGCAACATACAAGGTGCTGCCATCCAGACCCAGCTGCAAGCCGCCCGGCGCTTGCCCGACCTGTATGTTGGCTAACACTTGCCCACTATCGGCAGCCAGCACCAGCAAATGATCGTGATACCAGTCAGCCACGTATAGATGCTGACCGGTATGACTCACGGCAAGGCCCACAGGGGCGATCGGTAACGCCATGGTGCGCATCACCTGCTGGCTGGACATCTCAATCACAGACAGCGAACGGCCTTCAACATTACTCACATACACCTTGTGCTGATGATGATCGACAGCCACGCCGACCGGCGCCTTGCCGACGGCCACAGTACTCAGCACTGTGTGCTGCTGCAGATCGACGACCGATACCGTATGCTCACCCTGGTTAGTGATATAAGCGAATTCTGCGGCCTGCACACATATGGCAACACTCAACCACCCTAAGGCCGACGCCATCTTTAACAGCCTCAAAACGGCACTCCACTCCTGGCTTTTGCTTTTTAAGCGATGACTCACTATAGGGAATTATCTGTCTGGCGGCGTGAGACAGTCTCCTGCAACCAGCAGGGATTTTTTCACGCTGACGTGGGATAGGCTAAGACGCTTGAGTCAGGCCTTGCCATCAGGTTGCAGCGGTGGTTTTTTGCGAGAAATGGGCATTGATGGCTGACATATCCAAGGCTTGCCACATGCGCAGATGATGCTGTAGCTCGTGCGCCAGCATGGCACCGCGCATCATATCTACCACCACCCGTTCACGTATCACCATCAGCGCGGGCACTTGCGTTACCTGAAAGTTGGCGGCTAACTCTGTTGCCACATCGACATCGGCGGTGGCAAAAGCAATGGCAGGCGTTTGCGCCGCAACGTCGGCAAACACGGGCGCAAATGTCTGGCAGGGGTCACACCATTGCGCGGTGAACAACACCACCAAAAAGTCATGGCCAGCCACCTGCTGATTAAACGCCGCCTGGCTGTCAATGGAATAGAGATTGTTTGTCTTCATGGCACATCCTTAGAGGGGTTGCCTGCCTGCGGCAGGCGTTTAATCACGCCCAGTGTCCAGTGTTGCGGCCCGGCAATACTCTGCGAGCAGCCTAGCTCAGCCACGGGCGCCTGCGCGTTAAGCACATGGCGGGTATGGTCTGCGGTTTGCACTTGCATAAACCAGCGGTCTACCCACACCTCAACATCACCGACCTGGTCCGTCATGGCCGCTGCGGTCAGTTGCAGCGAAATCAGTTGGCCGCCATGGGCGAGGCACAAGCTATCGTCAGTTTCGCTCAACGTGACCCAGTCAGCCTCCGTGGCAGCAATCGCCGTGTGGCAAACACACAGCAGCCAGAAGCTGGCTGCTAATCTCGCCAGATACGTTAGGCGCACAAGGTTGACCCGATGCGTTTAAACAAAGGGCGTACACTGGCACAGACTTTTTTGCGCCAGCCGCTTTGATTGGCCGCGGCGTTCTGGCGGCCCTCTTTCAAGCCCTGCAAGCCCTCTTTCACAAAACTATCTACGGCAGTTTTGGCCGACTCATCATCTTGCCCCGCTGGCGGTTCATTGCCGGTAAATGCGCGGTAATAACGGGCTGTCCACACCACTTTGGCGTTGCTACCATCAGCCAAAACCTTGATCTTGCCGTTGAGTGAACTCACTGGCAGCGCTTCGAGGTCAATGTCGCCAGACAAGCGGTAAGCCACCGTCATGTCTGCGGCAGACACTTCGTCGATCTCTTGTAGCAACTGCTTGCCATTGTTGAGGGTGATTTTTTGCTGCTTGTCGCCCACAGCCTCACAGGCGGTGACTTGTGGGTGCCATTGCGCCAAGGCACAGGGCGCGCTAATACGCTGCCAAACGGCTTCAGCCGTAGCATTCACCGCGATGGACTCATCTGTTTTTTGCGGGGTAGGCCCATGCGCCCACACGTTCGCGCTCAACAGCATTGTTATCCCCAATAAAGACCACTTCATGTTTACTCCTTGTTAATAAAATCGATAGTACGCAGATGCCTACACAATTAGCGTCGCCAGTAGCGGCTTAAACGCGTGAACCAGGGACTGTGCAGATATGTCAGCAGCACAAACAACAGCCATAAGCCGCTTGCCAGCATCGCCAGGCATGGCCGCAAGTCGGTGTCTGCCCAGCGCCAGGCCGTCATCCCTAGGCTGGTTGCCCAGTCAGCGGCTTGCCCGCTGTGCGCAAGCCGCACCGCATGCAAGCCGGTTTCGGTCGCCAGGCGTTGCAGATTACCCGCATCCAGCGCAGATAAATGCGCGTTACTCAGCAAAGCATTGCCCGGTCCATGGCCGCCATTACGGTCATGCTGCCCCTGCTCCATGGCCAGCACCGACAAGGTTTCGGCCATGCCAAAATTGCCAAAGCGCTGCACTTCTTCTTGCTCCCAATAGCCTGCCACGGCATTTCTTTCATCGAGTTTGGGAATCTGGCTGGGGCTCAGCTGCCCCATCCCCACCAGATAACCTTGTACCTGGCCAGGCTGGCCTGCAAACTTGGGCATATAAGTAGGGTTGGCGGGCGGCGCTTGCTGCGCATCGGTAAAAAACATCACGCGCATCTGCTTACCCAGCGCGGGCGTTTGTTCCAGGGCGTTATATAGGCCATGCGCAATAAACGAATCGGCCGCCCAAGCCATACGCCAATCCATGTTGGCGACGGTTTGGTCCAGGGCCGCAAAATGGCTGCACACTTCGACCGGCTTGACCACGTTGACGGTATTGCGCTCGGTAAACAAACCCAAGGCCACGCGTGAGCCACATGGCAATGCCGACAATGCCTGGCGTATGCTTTGTTTGGCCATGTGCAAACGGCTGAGGCTATTAGCTGCCGTCGGATAATCCTGCACATTCATACTTTGCGTAATATCAACCACAAAATACCAGTCATAAACACGGTTAGGCAGCGACCAATGTGGGCGAAACAGGGCGACAGTGAGCAATACACAGACCAGCCACAAACTGCGCCTGCGCCAGACCTGCGCAGTATTCAAACGCCAAGCTTGCATCAAGGCATCCCTCTTGGGTTGCCCGGCATCGCAGGCCAGCCACTCGGCTGCTCTTCAGCTTTGATCTGCTCATCTTCATATTGCTGCGGCCCCGACATGCCATGGGTGGTGGGGGCCAAACGCAGGGCCAGGTGATAGTTGTATTTCGCCTCAGACCAATATGGGTCTATACGCAACGCTTTCTGGTAACTCTCTTTGGCCAAAGCCACCAGCGGCCCGGCCTCATCCCAGGCAGGCAAACCCTGCTGCTCCAGCAAGCGAATCGCGGTGCGCAAATACACATTGCCAGAGTTAAAGTAAGCCTGCTTGCGTAAGGGCTGCGCATCTGGCACCTGGCTAATCACGGCCGCATATTGCGCCAATGCGAGCTCAGGCTTGCGCTGCTGGTCATAAAAGACCGCGTTGGCAAACTGCGCTTGCGGTGTCTGCTGCGCCCCAAGCAAGGACTGTTCTATGAGTTGATGCGGCGCCAAATGATGGCGATACACTGACGACTGATACAGGCTGACGCCCTGCTTTAGCAGCATGACCAGCGCTAACAGTGCCAGCAAAACAGCCCATGGCCAGCCACGGCGCAGCATGGTGGTTAAAGGAATTTTCAGGCTTGCCATTGTTTCAACTCCAGTTGCAGCATCCCCAGCAGCGCGCAGGCCGCCAGCCATGCCAGCCAGTAGGCGTATTGACTTAAATCTTGTCTGGAAACCGGCTGCAGATAGCGCGCAGGCTTGTTTTTGAGCTTAGCGATATCGCGCACGGCAGCTTTCACCGCTTGTGGGTTTTCGGCCTCATACATGCGATAAGGCACATGCAAAGTCTGAAAATACTCATGCAACGCGACTTCAGGGTAGGCATCAATATTTTCGCCTTCGGCCAGGCTTTGCTTGAGACTGACGCCATTTTCAGAGCGCAGGTAAATCCAGTACAAGGCCGCCTGCTGACGCATAAACATGGCGCGTAACATATCCTGTGTTTTGCCATCCAGATGCGCGCCGCCATCCGACACCAGCACAATCGCACGTGCGCCAGTCACAGGCTGATCAGCAAAATAGTCCAGCGCCATGCCGACGCCGCGGGCAACGGCGGTAAAGCCCATGCCACCCGCTTCGGTCGCCTCCAGCGCCGCTTGCACATAAGCGCGGTCATTGCCTAATGGCGCCGCTAAAATGGGCGAAGTGCTAAATGTCACCATGCCCATTAAATCATCCTGCCCTTGTTTGACCAGCGACTTTAAAACATCCCTCGCCACCTGCATTTTTGGTAACCGCGCCTGCGCATCGCCTTTGCTCACAAACGGCTCGTTCATGCTGGCACTGCGGTCGAGCACGATCATCACATGCGCACCTCGGCCAACTTTCTCTACCATTTGTGCATTTAAAAACGGCTTGGCCAGCGCAATGCTTAACGCCAGCATCAACACACTCAAGGTGATTTTCCAAGCCCGCTCCAGCCACACTGACAACGGGTCTTGCGGCAAGCCCTGCAAGGCCGGATGCAACCAATGCGGCTGCCCGCGCAACATCCACGGCAATCCTGCCAACGGCAATAGCAATAAGGGCCAGTGCTGGCTGAGGCCCCAAGCGGTTCCATAGCCGATAACAGAGATAAGGGGCTGCGCCCATGTAAACCACATGCTTACGCCAGCTCCAACTGACTCAACTGCCGGGCTAATTGCCTGAGGGCATCCAGCGTCAGCGTCGTCGTTTGACCGGCAAAAAACGCCTGCTGCACCTCGCTATAAAACGACTGCAAGAGATGTTGATAAGGCAATAGGGCTGGTGTCGCCGAGAACATGCGCGGCAGGTTTTCAGCCGTGACGGCATAGCCAGCAAACTGATCCATGGCACGTACGATCAGACGCATGGCCTGCAACTGTACTGCGGGCTGTGTGGCATCCAGCGTGCGCATCGCCCGCCACGCCTGGCGAAAAGGCATGCGTCGCTCTTGTGGCAGCTGTATCCACCCGGCGACCCAGGCCAGATATGCCAACGCCAGCAGCAACAAGCTCGCCCAGCCTGCCAGTGTCCATAGTTGCGGCGCCAACGGCCAGGCAGGCGGGGCAACATCGGGGTAAAGCTGCACATGGGCGTCATCAATGCGCGAAGGCAACAGGCTGGAGACGATCACCTTATCGGCTGGCACATCTACAATCAACTGTTGCTGACCCTGCTTAAACACCAGATGCAAGGGTTTAAGCGGCATGATTTTAACGCTGTCGCCCGCGACAAAAATTTGCCAGTCAATCGTTAGCCGGATCACGCGCTCCCCGTTGACGTCTTCACTTTGCCAATGCGCGTTTCGCAACTCGATGGCTTCGTTTTGTGCTGGCGCAGGCAAGCTGCCAGCATCGAGTTCAAACCCCAGCGGCAACCTTACTGTGACATGCTGGGTGGCGATGCTGCCTATGGTGTAATCTGCCTCGCGCGTGACACTCTCAACGCGCGCAGTGACAGCCTCTGCCGCCATCGCAGAGGCTAGCCAGCCGCCCCATAACAATGCTGCACTGAATAAAACCCTGCCTGCCACCCTCATGCCATCGTCTCCATCAAATGCCGGCTGACCGCCTCGGCACGCCAGTCTGGCGCCAACCATAAAGGCGCACGTGTGCCAGCGTTAACTAACTGCCGATGCAAGGCCTGTTGCTGTTGTTCTGCATGGGCCTGAATGCGTTGATGCAAGCCACGGCGTAACATCCAGCTGCGCTCGGCACCGCTTTCCATGTCACGCAGCCTGGCCCAGCCAAACGCGGGCAGGTCTTGCACGGCAGCACGGTCGCGCAACACCACCGGCACCACATCGTGTGGTTGGGCCATCTTGAGCGTGCGTTGCAGCAACGAATCTGGCCAGTAAAAATCGGAGATTAAAAATACCAGCGCCCGCTGCGCACCTATGGATTCGATGGCTGCAGGCATCGCACTGGCGCCCTGCCCTTGTTGTTGGCCGTGCACCAAGGCCTGCTGCCAGTAAGCGGCCAATTGCTGTGCCACCTGTTGCGCGGTGCCAGGTTGTACACTGGGCAAACGCAGCAAACTGGCTTGCGCCGTATCATTGGCCGCACGCAAGCCAAATGCATCGCCCTGGCGCGTGACTGACCAGGCCAAAGACGCCACAAACTCGGTGAGTTGCTGACGCATAGTGCTTGCCGAGGGCGCGGCCGTCGACTGAAAGAATAATGAACTTGAAACATCCAGCACGGCATAGACATGAATAGCCGCGCGCTCTAAATAGGTTCTGACCAGCCATTGTTGCGGCACACTGCGCACACTGGCACGGATATCAATGCGTTTGGGGTCAGGGCAGGCCAGTAATGAGGAAAATCCGGCAAAATCAGTGCCATTGCCGTGATGGGCAGTTAAGGTCGCCCCGGCATGATAGGTGTGCGCACGCCAGTGTATGTTGTAAAAAAACTGGCGTGGCTCAAATGCCTGCGGCGGGCTGGCGTCAGCGTGTTGAAGATAGACCATCACATCAGCCTCCATTAAGGCGCAGAGACCTTATCCAGCACCGCTTGCAGCAACAAGGGCGCTAAACGCGCGTGCTGCAGGGCATAAGCGCCATTCAAGAACACACGGTGGCTCACCACAAACGGCCAGACGGCACGGATATCGTCCGGCGTTAAATAATCGCGGCCTTCCAGCCACGCACGGGTGCGGGCGCTACGCATCAACATCGCCATGCCACGCGGGCTGGCACCGCCAGCCAACAGGCGGCTCATGTCGACGTCTGGCAACACAATGCCTGCCGCCAGCGGGTCTTTCAGCACCCGCCACAATTCCACGGCATAGTCCTGTAAAGGCAGCTCGGCGCGCACGGCAGTTTGCACCGCCACTGCCACCGCATTGAGCTGGTCATACGGGGTCAGCCCGGCTGGCAATTCGCCTATCAAGGCGTCCACGTCGTAAAAACGCGTATCAAACATCAGCGCACGTTGCAGCTCACGCGCGTCAGGCGCCTGAATCGAAATTTCCATTAAAAAGCGGTCACGCGCCGCAGCGGGGATTTCAAACGTTTCTTCGCGCTCTAAGCGGTTACGGTCAGCAAACACGGTTAAATGCGGAAAATGATACTCACGGTTAAACGCACTCACCGAGCGCTCAGCCATCAGGCGTAAAAACAAGGCATGGGCTTGTGGTCTGGCGCGGTTGATTTCGTTAAAAAAGAACACAGCCAATGCTTCGTCATGCTGCAATAACGGGCCGGGCTTAACTGCCGCCTGCCCTTGCTCATTGATGTAGGCATGGTAAAGAAAGTCACTCGGCATCAGGTCAATCGCGCCTTCAATGCGCTGGTAGCCGCCGCCCAAAAGTTGCGCTGCCGCGCGCAGCAAGGTGGTTTTACCAACCCCGACATCACCTTCTAGCAGCACGTGGCCACGCGAAAAGATAGCGATTGTCAGTGCTCGCACCTGTGCTGGCATACCGAGGACGACCTGATTTAACGCTTGTTCAAACGCCAGTGCGCGCTGACGCCACCCTGACAACTCTATTTGTTTTTGCATACACGATCCATGATTCAGAATGAAGCAAGCCACTACCGACGGATGACCGTCGACACCGGATTGCCACATCCACAAGGGAAACGAAACTGACACCGGAAACGATGTCAGTTTCCTGGGGGGAATTAAGATTACTTCACGTCAAACACGAAATTGCCGCTGGACTTGGCATTCGCAATACGTTTTGCATTGCGTGCATCCATCGCTTTGATGGACTCCTCTTGCTTGTTAAGCTCAACCGGATCATGTTTTGGGTCATATTTA
Source organism: Methylophilus sp. (assembly GCF_008015755.1). Taxonomy (GTDB): domain Bacteria; phylum Pseudomonadota; class Gammaproteobacteria; order Burkholderiales; family Methylophilaceae; genus Methylophilus. The sequence goes on from NZ_SSGF01000016.1 coordinate 68,649, forward strand.
GAACCCGCAATTTTTTCCGGATAGCCGGGTTTGTTTTCCCAGCAGTTACCTGGCTCTTTACAGTTTTGACCGTCATAAGCCAGAGCCTGATTGGACACTGCAAACACACTGGCCAACGCCAGTAATGTCAGTACGTGTTTCATCACTTTCTCCTTCATCACAAATTAGCTGGTGTATTGTTTTAAATTAACGCGTGGCCCACCAGCCTAACCACCCGAAAATCTGTTGTGCCTAAGCGGCTTAGCCGTGCGGCGCAGCGCCACCGTTTTTCAGGTTTTCTTCGGCCTGATGGCGAATCCAGGCAATCACATGCAGGATTTCATCCACCGTCATCCGGCCTTGTTGCGGGCCCATCATGCCAGCGGCACCGCCATAAATCGTTTCAAAAATACCTTTATCGGTCTCGTTTTTAGGATACGTCCAGTAATCATCCGCCAGCGCCGGGCCTAACTTGCCTTCAGCCAGGTGGCCATGGCAACCAGAGCAGGCGGTTGAGAAAATGGTGTAGCCTTTTTTAACCTCTTCCGGGTTGCCTTTGTACGGGTTTTCACCTGTCGCCATAAAATGCTTGGCTTCAGGCGTAAAGGTTTCGCCTTCCATCGGCGTCAGGTCCAGCACATCTCCCGACAGCGTGCCGCGAAACTCCAGCGCGGGGCCGTCTTTCAATGCAACCTGCACCGGCGCTGGCTTGGCGGCACTATCCGCATTGCCAGCAGATTCATCTTTGGCACAAGCCACCGTCAGAAAAGCCGCCATCACCAGGCCAGAGACGCCCAAGGCTATGGCCAGTTGTGGTTTCATGCGGCGCGATTGCGGTTGTTGAGATTCTTTCAATTCAAACTCCAAACACTTGATTAATTAACAGGAAGCAAGGGGATACCTTCATCCTTGAGGATGGCGGTAATTTCAGCGCCGTTGGCATCAATGACACGATTCAGCGCCTCTAACAGTTCCGGGCGTTGCTTGTTCACCCCCATCACCACGTTGTAGTGCATGGGGATTTTTTCGCCATTGGTTTTTTGTGCGGTGTCATCCACCATCACCATTTTCAGTGGCACGTCAGACGCACGCACATAACGCGCTGCCTCGGGCGCCCACAGCATGGCCATATGCAAATGCATGCTGGCGACGTCATTCACCAGGCGTGAAGGCTCCACGTGGATGTAACGGTTACGCGTCGATTGAAAATTCTGGATTTCGGTGAAGTAGTCAAACATGTCGTCAAAGCGGTTGATTTGCAGCAACATGTTTTTACCCGGGCTGTCCGGCATCACGCCAATACGAAAATTCTTTTCTTTCAGATAGGGGTGATCCCAGGCGGTGACATCAATTTCGCGGTCCTGGCGGGTGATAAACACGTAGCCAGAACGGTAATAAGGTTTGGTGACCAGCACACGCGTGTCATTGGGGTCGGTGCCGATGAGCACATCGCACTTGCCTTCCTCCATATCTTTTTGCAGCGTGAGTGGATTGGTCCACCAGAAATAAGTGACTGGCAAATTTAAGGCTTTGCCAATCACCGTTGCAATCTTGTTTTCAAAGCCTTGTTTCTGGTCGTTAGAAAAAGGCAGCTCGGATTTACCGGCACAAATATTCAAGGTATTGGCCGCCAGTGTTGGCAAGGCAAACACACTGAGCGTCACGGATAAACATAGACTCAACCATGTCAGGTTGGATTTTTTTACTTCAGGAAACATTTGTTCTCTTCTCCGTGCTAGAGGCAGGGTGACCAACCGGCCTGGCGGCTGACGGTCACCCTGATCACTACATCAACAGGTTCACTGTATGGATTACAGGCTGAACACCATCAGGCCACCGCCCATTTGTGTGTGGTTTTGCAGTTCTCTGAACGCACCCACCGCACCCAAACCAGCACTCGGGTCTGTCAGGTCAAACACCAGACCCACGCCAGGCCAGCCGCCAACACCGTACATGCTGCCGATGTATTGCTTGCCTTTAAAGGAGTAAGTCATTGGCGATCCGATACCACCAGATGGCATCTTGAAGTTCCACAGCTCTTTACCGTCTTTGTTATCCAAGGCTTTCAGGTAACCATCCAGCGTTGCATACCAAACCAGGCCACCTTTGGTGTACAAAGTACCGCCCCAAGCCGCGAATTTCTCCCACTTAGTCCATTTAGCTTTACCAGTGGTCAGGTCAAATGCACGAATCTGACCCATTTCTTTCTTGGTTGGGCCGTTCGGGCCAGGGTACATCGCCAGCGTTGCACCAACGAAGAACTGACCGGCACGGTATGGCAGCATGAACGGCTCCCAATCCATACAAATGTGGTTCAGGCCAGCGTACAAGGTGCGGCTTTCTGGATCGTAAGAGTCAACACCCTGGTTGTGGAAGCCCATCGCGGATGGACAAATGTTGGTGCCTTTATGGTCCATACGTGTCGCGAATTCCGGGTCACGGACTGGTGTCCCAGTTTTCAGGTCCACTTTTTTGAACACGTTGACAGCCGGGTCCACTTTTTCAGCCACGATCAGGTTGCCGTTTTCGCGGTTCAGTGTGTACAAGATACCGTTACGGTCGATGTGGCTCAGCAGCGGCGTCATTTTGCCGTTGACTGGTTGATCAGTCAGCACCATCTGGTTCACACCAGCAAAGTCCCACTCATCATGCGGCGTTTTTTGGTAGCCCCATTTCGCCATGCCGGTGTCGAGGTCACGACCCCAGATGGTCATCGTCCACTTGTTGTCGCCAGGACGCATGGTTTCGTTCCATGGGGCCGGGTTACCTGAACCGTAGTAGAACAGGTTCAATTTAGGGTCATAGGCATACCAACCCCAGTTGGTACCGCCACCAATTTTCCAGGCATCGCCTTCCCAGGTTTTAGTCCCCAGGCCGAATTGACCGTAATGTGGGTTTGCACTGTTGAAGTCTTTGGCCAGGCGAACAGAGTCATCAGAACCGGTTGCAAATGCACGCCATTTCAATTCACCTGTTTTCAGGTCAAAGGCGTTCACAGCACCACGTACACCCAGCTCAGCACCTGAACACCCCATCAATACCGTGTCTTTAGCCACAAAAGGCGCTTGTGTCAGTGTTGAACCCACTTTTGGATCACACACTTCTACTTCCCAGTTGATTTTGCCAGTTTTGGCATCCAACGCCAGCAAGTGACCGTTGGCTTGTTTTTTAACAATTTGCCCCGCGCCGTAAGCCAGACCACGGTCAACCACGTCACAGCACATCACGGCTTTGGTGGAAGCATCTTGCTTAGGCTTGTGTTGCCAGACAATCTTGCCTGGATCGTTCAGATTCAGCGCATAAGTATTGTTTGGAAAAGCGGAGTGCACATACATCATGTCACCGATGACCAATGGCGCACCTTCGTGACCATTCAAGACACCCGTTGAAAATGACCAGGCTGCTTTGACGTTTTTAACGTTGGATTTGTTAATTTGTGCCAGCGGACTGTTGTGCTGGCTGTAGTAGCCACCCGTTGCAATTGGCCAAGCACCGGCTGTATTCACCTGCTTGTCCAGGTCTGCATCTGCCATGGCTAAGCCAGAAATACTTGCGAACAAGCCTCCGACCAAAGCGCTCACAATGGCGCTAGATGATGATACTTTCATAGGATCTCCTAATCTTTTGAGAATGCGTTTCACGTGGTGTCGCAGACATCCCCCCGAATGCCAAACTTCACGACCGAAATTGTTAATAATTTGTAACATTCACAATAGATGAAAGATTCCCTTTGATGGATTCAAGAATTCATCCGCGCAAACCAGCCAACAACGGGAATCTTTCACGGGGTGTTCGCGCGAGATGTGGTCTATAGTTGCGCAGTCTTATTAAAGCAGCGCAGGTTTACACACGTCGGCAGCTCTATGGTTGCCGCAACAAAGCTTTCAAGCGTTTGGTCACTTCAGTCATGCATTCTTATCAACGATCTATGCCAGTCATTGCTGCCATTCACAAACTCGGCAAACTCAGCCGGGCCAGTCAGGACACGCTCATTGTGATGACGGGCGTGGTGCTGACCTTTGTCAGCGCGTCTGCATTTGACCTGGCCGAACGTGTCAATGCCTGGCTACTCACCTATGAATATGCGCAGCTGGATGAAGTCCCACTGACCTTGTTTGTGTTTGTGTTATTGAGTGTCTGGTTCAGCCAGCGCCGCATGCGGGAGATTCATCTCGAAATCCAGCACAGAAAACGTACCGAAGCCCAACTGAGCAGTAGCCAGCAACTGTATAAAACATTATTTGATGGCGACCTGACGGGCAATGTTGTGCTGGACGTTGACGGCAATATCGGCATGCACAACCGTGCCTTTGACCGTATCTGCCGCCCATTAGAAGATGACAATAATGCCTGCGCACTGTTTTCATTTGACTGGCCGACCTTTGTTTCGCAACTGCAATATCACCTCGAACTCAACTTCAATAAATTGCAAATCCGCCGACCAGACGGCCTGCCCTGTTATGTCGGTGCCCGTTTTGTCTATGTGCCTGCGGTAGAGCGCAAACCGGCACAAATACATGGTTATTTGGTCGACATGACCGAGCAATGCCTGGTCGAACTCGACCTGGAACGCACCTTGAAAGAAAACCGCGTGCTGGCGCGCCATGCCATGCAGATGCAAGAGCAGGAGCGCAAATACATTGCCAGCGAGATTCATGACGAAACCGGCCAATACCTGACCGCGATCCGCATGGACGCGCTCACGCTGCAAAAGAGCAACCCGGAGCAAGCGCACGTGATTGCCGTCAGAATTGCCTCTAACACCCAGCATGTGCAGCAGTCTATCCGCGCCTTGATCAAGCATTTGCGGCCACCGGCGCTGGATTCGCTGGGCTTGATTGGCGCGGTGGAGCGCCTGGTCAATGACTGGAAAAAACTCAATCCGCAGGTCGATTGCCACCTGGCGCTGGATATCGGCGAACAGACGTTAAACGAAGACACCAACATTGTTGCTTTTAGGGTGGTGCAAGAAGCGCTGACCAATATTGCGCGTCATGCCCAGGCCAGCGAGGTGTGGATAGATATTCATATCATTAAGCGCCACGATAAATCCCTGCTGCAAATTGAAATCCGTGACAACGGCCAAGGCATGGACACCGGGCTAGCCACCGAGGGCGTGGGCCTGGTTGGAATGCGTGAGCGTATAGAATCGCTGCAAGGCAGCTTTAAACTGATGAGTGGTTTACAAGCGGGCACCCTGATTACCGGGCTGCTGCCACTCAATACGAGCAAGCAGGCACGCCCTGCCGCATCCTTATTATCCAACCCGGGAGTAAACGACTATGCAACCCATTAACTGGCTGGGCCTGATCGCATTGATGATGCCACTGGCATTGGCAGCCAAAGACCTGCAAACCGAAGAACAACCCTTTTTGCAAGCCTATAGCGGCCAATCGCGGCAGTTTGTCGAAGAGCAACTGGGCAAACCCGTCAAAAAAGAGGTAGCAGTCAAACCACACAATGCCGACCAGATTTTGCAGCAACAACAGCAAGCGGCCCCGGGCGCAGGCGAGCAGATTGAGATGTGGTATTACCGCGGCAAAATCCAATATGCACCGAACAAGTTTTTTAATACTGCTGAGCTCACCTTTGCTAATGACAAATGCGTGAACATCACCTTTGCAAATAAAAAGTAAGGCGTACGTCATCCATGGCAAAAGTAATGATCGCGGACGACCATGCCATGCTCAGGCAAGGTCTGCGCACCATGCTAGAGCAAGCCAATCACCAGGTTTCAACCGATGCGCTGAGTGGTGAAGAAGCTTGCCTGCTGGTCGAAAAAAACCATCCTGACCTGCTGATTTTAGACCTGGATATGCCCGGCATCGGCGGTCTGGAAACCCTGAAACGCATTTTGCATCGCAAACCACAGATGCGGGTGCTGATTTTTAGCATGCATGATGACTGTATCTACGCCACACGCGCGATTCAGGCTGGCGCACGTGGCTATGTAACCAAAACCGAGCCGCCAGAAGTGGTGCTGGAAGCTGTGCAAAAGATTCTCAAAGGCGGGCGTTACATCAATAACGAGCTGGCACAAAGTCTTTCTATGTACCATCTGGAAAGCCAGGAAAATCCGATCCAGAAACTGTCACCGCGCGAGTTTGAGGTGTTCAGGCGGATTGCCCAGGGCGAAGCGTTGGCGGCCATCGCCAAGGGCATGCATATCGGCTATAAAACCGTGGCCAATATTCAAACCAGCGTGCGGCAAAAACTGGGCGTGGAAACCACCGGCCAGGTTGTCCATATTGCCGTGCGCTTTGGCATTATCAAAGGCCTCTAGCGGCGGAGCCTCGTGTGATTACCATCATCGCCCGCAAAGAACTGCGCAGCCTGTTTGCCACGCCCATGGGCTGGCTGGTGCTGGCCATTTTTCAGGCCATCGTCGGCACCTACTACAGTTTAAGTTTTAACCAGTATTTTGAAATGATGCAGAGTGCGCAATGGCAGGTGCAACGCATCGGCCTGACTCAGTTTATGGCCGAAGGCGTGTTTGGCGTCGCGGCGGTACTCATGCTGTTTGTGGTGCCGCTGGTGAGCATGAAACTGATCAGCGAAGAGCGCAAAAACCAGACCATGGTGCTGCTCATGAGCGCGCCATTGAGCATGAGCGAGTTGGTGCTGGGCAAACTGCTGGGCATCGTCAGTTATCTCAGCGTGCTGATTGTCAGCATGGTAGTCATGATTGCCCTGCTGCTGCCCTGGGCCGAAATTGACCTGCCCTATTTGCTGACCAACGCCTTGGGGCTGTGGTTGCTGGTGGTCGCCAGCAGCGCGCTCGGGCTGTATGTCTCCTGCCTGACAGCTAACCCGATTCTGGCGGCATTTTGTAGCCTGACAGCATTAACCATCTGCCTGTTGCTGGACAAGTTTTTTAGTGATGATCGTCAGGCGCTATTTCACGACCTGTCACTGATGCAACATTACCGCCAATTTGCCCTAGGCATGCTTAACAGTTACGACGTGCTGTTTTTTGTGCTGTTTGCCGTGTTTTTTATATTGCTTTCTATTCGCCGCTTACACGCAGACCGACTCTATGGCTAATACCAACCCTTTACGCAGGCTATCGTTCGCGTTTTCAGCCGCATGGTGGCAGCACCGGCTGGTAGTGCCTGCATTGCTGCTAGTCACGCTCATACTGGGCTGGTGCGCCTGGCAGTTTAGTCTCACGGCGGACACCACCCACAATCACCGAAATACCTTGTCTGCGCCCAGCATACAAGTGCTCAAGCAATTACCTGATCGCATAGAAATCACCGCCTTTTGCAGCAACAGCCCATACAAAGGCCGCTATTTTAGAAAGTCGATCACCGCCCTGATACAGCGCTATCAACACCTGCACCCCAACCTGCAACTGCAATTCGTCGACCCGGCCACGGCACCGACCATGGCACGCGAGTGGCAGATCAAAAAAGAAGGCGAGATGGTCATTCGCTATCGCGATCAACAGCAACATCTGTATTTGCCTTACACAGAAGAAGCGTTGACCAATGTGCTACTGCAACTACAACACGGGTCGCGTGCCCCGCTACTATTTGCCAACGGCAATGGTGAGTCCGCTCTGCAAGACACCACCAGCCAGGGTGCCAGCCAACTGGGACAAGCGCTGCAAGCGGCAGGCATACGCATATCGAGCAGCGCTTCAATCTCAAGCTTGTCCGGCAAACAGGCATCATTAGCCACCTTAGTCCTCGCTGGGGCCACCCAGCCATATACCGCAGCACAAGGCGCAGCCATTCAAGCCCATCTCCAGCAAGGCGGCAATCTGGTGTGGCTAGTCGATCGCCCGCAGCAGCAAGGCCTGGACACGTTGGCAACACAACTCGGGCTCACCATCAGCCAAGGGATGATTATTGACCCGGTCAATCGTCAGTTTGAGATTCCCCTGCACACCTTAAGTACACAACGCTACGCCGCACATGGCCCGACGCAGGACTTTGCCCTGCGCACGTTTTTTGACAACGCGCATGCCATTCAACGGCCACGTCAAGCGGGCGACCCATGGCGGGTACTGCCGCTGGTCGCCGTGGCTGAACATGGCTGGGTCAGCGCCAGCTACCAGCCTGCGCACCCGGTCACTTTGCCGGTGTTTAACCCGCAAACCGACACTCAAGGCCCAGCCACCGTCATGCTGGCCTTAGAAAAAGACCGTGCCAGCGGTGAACGGCAACGTATTGTCATCATCGGCAGTCAGCAGTTTTTTACCAATGCGCAGTTACAGCGTGGCGGCAATCTGGCCCTGACCATGCAAAGCCTGCAATGGGTGGTCAATAACCAGCCCAGCGTCAGCTTGCCTGTGAGCCCGCTACGCGACAGCGTGATAGCCCTGCCTACCACGCAAACCTGGTTGATGGTGTTGTTTAACAGCTTTCAGTTTGGCCTGCCAGCCCTGCTGTTATGGGCAGGCTGGCTACGTTGGCGTAGAAAGCTACGTGATTAGTTTCTTTTTAAATCGATCTTTTTTATCGTCATTAGCGCAGACATAGGACAATAAAAAACCCCGGCAAGCCGGGGTTTTTATCAAGGTTGCTGGCTGAATTACAAACCAGACAAGCCTTTTTCAATCGCTTGATTATGATGCGCTGGCGGCTCAGTGGTTTCAGACACTGGCGAAGCCACCGCTGACTCCGGGTTGGCCTCAGCTGGGGCAGCAGGCACGGCTGGCGCCGTTGGCGCGTTGCTATCCAGGGTCAGTTTTGAAAAGTCACCATAGAACTCAACTTTGGCGTCTTTACGCAAAGCAGCCACTTCATTCTTAATCACCGTTTGCTGATTAGAATTGACCAGGAACTGCTGGATCACCGGTTTAGCTTTTTCCAGGTCCACCGGTTGGCGGTCGACTTTGGCCAGGAATAACAGCACCAGCGCTTGTGGGCTTTTCACCACCAGCGTATCGCCTGCTTTCAAGGTGTTCAGCTTTTTCAGTAGCTCTAAAGGCAATTGCTCTGCGGCTTTGCGGCTGGCATTGGCACTAAAAATGTAGTTATTGTCTTTTAACCACTTGGCCAGATCATCGGCTGTTTTTGCCGCATTAATGCCTGCTTCGATCTCGCTGGCGTGCTCATTGCCATCCTTGACCGCAAATTCCTGAATCACGTACACGTTACGCTCGCTGAATAACTCAGGATGGGTGTCGTAAAACTTTTTGATGTCATCGGCAGAGGGCGCTGCCTGTTTGGCCGCCACTTTTTGCATGTAAGCCTGGGCCAACACCTGCTGCTTGGTGGCTTCCAGTACTTGCAAGACATTTGGATCACGATCCAGTTTTTCATCGACAGACTTCTGCTTGAGCAGCTCCATATCGACCATTTGCTGCAACACTTTTTCAGAGGCAGCCTTGATTTGTGTCTGATCCAGCTTGCCCAGTTTGGACAAGGCAAAATTCAATTGATGCACGGTAATTTCACTGCCATTCACCTTGGCCACGACTTGTGAACCGGCTTTGGCCGCATCATCATGTTTACTACATCCGGCCATCACTAACATCAGTGCAGGCACCATTAATACAATTTTTTTCATCATCACCCTTTAAATATTTTGGTATTTTTGTGTTTTATTGCGACGGTACGCTAGGTTCATTACGGCTGACCTTGGACGAGTCTTGAGCACGTATTGCTCCAATATTCAAAACACATGCTAACACACTCTGCTTACCAGTACTGCCAGTGACCGCCATACACCACCCATAGCCCAAGCACGGCATTGGTCGTCACGTGAGCCAATATTGACACCCAGAGCACCTGAAATCGACGGTATAACCAGGCATATACCAGTCCGGCCAACAACCCGGCTAACCAGAGCTGATGTTCCATTGCAAATAATACGCTACTTACAGTAATTGCATAAGCCGTCACCTTCGCAGGCAGCACAGACATAAAGTCCGCACTATCCAGCCTGCGCATGACATAAGAGCGCCAGAATAGCTCCTCGATCACTGGCACCACCAATGCCGAGCCACTCCAGCGGCAGATTAACCAGAAAATATCCGCACCACTTTGCATGGGCATGGCCATCGCATGACTCACCTCGTGCCCGCCCAGCCAGCTGGGATAAGGCGCAATCCAGAGTACAAAGACCAGCCAGCCAGCCAGCAAAGCCATCAGCGCCTGATTAAAAGAGGGAGCGATACACAACTCGCGATAGTCGCGACGGAAATACAGCAACAGCAACAGGGCGCAGACAGTGCGCAATAAATAGGTCGGCTCTGGGCCGATGCCTAGCCAGCCCAAGCCTGCGGCAAGCCACGGCTCTACCGCCAGCAATAAGATAAACCCGGCAAACGGGTAAATGCGGGCATATTCATGCCGGGTAAACCAGGAGTCCAGTTGCGCAGTCATCACACCAGTCTATTATCAAAGGCCTGCCACTGGCAAACACGCTCAGGGCGCAGCTATTGTATCAACTTTATTTTCCAGAAGTTGTGTCTGCTTGGCCTGTAAAATATTTTCCAGTTCTACCCGCTTGAGCTGAAAAAACGGCTCTGCGCGCATCAAGCGCTGATAAGCGCTGGCATCCGCGTATAAATTCACCAGATCATGACCATAGCTATATAAGCGGCTGTTTTTTTCTTCGCAAGATAATAATTGCTGATGCTCGGCACTGACTTTAGCCAGTAAGCCTTTGCGCTGGCTGTCATTGGTCACCAGGTCAGCTTTGGCCACTTTGAGTTGCTGCTCGATGGCTTCCAGCTTTTGTGACTGCTCGGCCAGTTGTGCCTGCAATTGCGCTAGCTGCGCTGAGAGCGTGGTTTTCTCCTGTCCCAGCTTCTGGTTATCCGACTGTAACTGCTGGTTGCGCCTGACCTCGCCCTGCCATTTAGCCGAATGCGTTTTTTGCGCGCTCTGTGCTTGGTCCAGCGCTTGCGACAAGCCTTTTTTCTCCTGCTCAAACTGGGTTTGCAACGCCGACTTTTCCGCTTCCAGGTCCTGCTTCATTTTTTGCATTAATATCGCTGCGCGTTTGGCCGCCTTGTCCTGTTTGTCGGCAGCCATCACATTGCAATGCACACCTAGCAACAGGATACCCATCATGATCACAAGATTCCGTTTCATCACGCCTCCTAGAATCGAGCATTCAAATCTAATAGCAGCACATCGACTGAGAAAGGCAAACCGCTAATCGAATCTGCACTCATGTAGCGACCGCTGATCCAGGCATTTTTATCAATGGCATAGTTACCATATACGTACCAGCCTTTGGCATTGGTGCCACCTAGCCTGAAATTGGAGTCCGTAAAGCCGTCCATCACAGCATCTGCTTCCAGGCGTTTATAGCCCAGAGAGACTTGCCATTCACGTGGCATCACGTTTTGTACATATGGGCCCATAAAGCTGTTGTTACCGACGTCCAGCCTGAAGTTATACCCCTCATTTTCCTTTTTATAGAGATTGCCCGTGCGCTTGAGAATTTCTTGCTGATCAAAGCCGATATTGCGAACATAGTCACCAGTGAAGGTCACATGCACCGGATCAAAATTCATCAAATCTACCTGCGCCATCAGGTTGACCAGTTCGAACTTGGAAGCCAGGCCAATAATGGTTGTACCCCCATTGAACTCGTTAATATCAAAGGTGTTATTCCCGCGCTGACGCCAGATTGGGGCGGTCGCATCGTAATAATTCTCACCGGTCACCGGGTTAGGTCTACCTTCAACATTGGTGAAATCATGGTAGGCCACTGCAACCTTGGCAGAGGACTTGTTATCCGCAGTCCACTTCAAGCCGGTTTGTGCTGAATACAACCATTTGTCTTTTGCCTTATTGATTGAAGAAGACTCGACCTCTTCAATCGGGAATGCGCCCACCGTGGTGAATGAGGACCAATGCGCATTGATTTTTGGTGTAAATGTTGCGGCAAAACCATCAAATGCCAGGTCAGGATCCCACAACATATCAGTGTACATAAACGGGTTAGCGAAACGGCCACCCGTGACTGTGGCCCAATCGGTCAGCTTGGCCTGTAAGAAGGCACGATCCAGTGTAAACAAGTATTTACCCTGCGCAATCCCTTCGGTCTGGTTAGGTGTGACTGGCGTGTTTTGCTGGCCGGTGACAAATTGCAAGCCACCCGTCAACCAGTCGTTAATATGCACATCCGCCGCCAAGCGCGCACGTATCCTGGAACGGCGGCGCTCTTCACTGGAGTTATTCAGGTTCATGGCTCGTGTTGGGTCATCACTCAAGGCCTGGAAGTCAGCATTATCGCCAGGGAACTCATCGGCCTGGCCACGCAAGCGGATATCGCCATGGAAACTGATACGATCTATCCACTCAGGTACGCCAAGGCGCTCGCCTGCTTTATAGTTGAGCTTCTCCATCACGTCATGCTCAATTTCCTCACGCATGGCCTGCTTAACGTGTTGCGGAATGTATTGCACACGCACCGTTTTTTCATCCATGGCTTTGTTCACTTCTGCCTTCACGTCGTCTTGCAAATCAGCTTGCTGCGTGTGCGCTTTCGCACCGGCGCTTGCTTGTTGTAACAAGGCATCGGCTTTTTGCTTGGAGAGCACGCCTTCTTGCACCAGAAGTTCAATCAGATTGGTAGTCGTGGCACGCAGTTGCTCCAGCGACTCACGCTCTCCGGCCTGAATGTTGCCCGAAGCCAGGAGTGGCAATAGCCATACTGCCAGCGCTGTTTTTTTTAATGATGGTTTGAGAGTCTGCATATCCTCACTCACAGTGTTATGGTTTTTCACATTGATGATGTGTATTAATCAATTAGCCCATTTTCTTGGCCGAAATCCGCAAGCGAATAGGCATAGGCATGTTTTCAGGCGGCGCTTCTTGCATCGCCGGTAAATCATTCAAGGCTTCCCGTATGCCTTGCTCAATCTCAGGCGTGCTATCCGATTGCTCAACCGACAACCGTTCAAACTGCCCGTTAGGTTTCAACCAGACGCTGACGATGATTTTGTATTGGCCCTGCGTCAGCTTCTTGTCACGTTCAATCGCATGCTCAATCTGTGACTTCACCAGCCCCGCATACCAGCGAAACTTGACGCCGCCATCCGAACCGATGGTAGCGACGGCACCGCCCTTGTATTCGTTATTGACTGCTCCGGCCTGAAACGGGCTGGGCCCATCCCCGGCAGGACCTTCCATCTTTAGGTTCTCGGCAGGTGGCGCCTCTGCTGGCTTGGGTTCAGGTGCCTTGATCTCCTTAGGCTGATCCTTTGGTGTCTCCTTAGGC
>NZ_SSGF01000032.1 GCF_008015755.1 Methylophilus sp.
AGTTTGAACTGGCCAATGGCGGCACGCTGTTTCTGGACGAAATCACAGAAATGCCTATTCAATTACAGTCTAAGTTATTGCGCGTGCTGCAGGAAAACATCGTTGAAAAGCTGGGTGGCAACCGGCAAATTGCACTGGATGTGCGTGTGGTGGCAGCAACCAATCGCGACCCCCTACAAGCAGTCAAAGAAGGCAAATTGCGTGAGGATGTCTACTATCGGCTGAATGTGATACAGCTAGCAGTGCCACCATTGCGTGAGCGTGGCGAGGATGTGGGGTTGCTGGCGGACTATTTTCTGCATAAACGCCAGGGCAAGCTGAGTGAAAGTGCGCGCTTATGTTTGCAGCAATATCGCTGGCCTGGCAATGTGCGCGAACTGGAGAACATACTGGAACGCGCCGCCATTCTGGCCGGGAGCCAGACCATACAGCCACAACACCTGCCTGCCGATATTGCACAACCAATGGCGGTGGCCACCGAAGCCAGCAGCGCAGCCTCGGACAGCAACGATCTGTCTATTCCTCACGCGACCGAAATCATAGAGCGCCGCCTGATTTTGCAGGCGCTAGACCATTGCCAGGGCAACAAAACCAAGGCAGCCAAGCTGCTTGAAATCAGTGAGCGCTCACTTTGGAACAAACTGAATCAATACGGTCTGCGCTAACGCCTCATTGACGGCGAGTGCGTCAGCTTATTCAGCCCACAGGTAAGCATCCATCGCTAAAATGCCGTAAGTGTTTTCTGGCGTAAACCGCTTCACCTCGCCTTGCGCACTGCCCGCCGCGACAAACAACGGCATTAAATGATCCTCACTCGGATGCGCCTGCACCCCTTGCGGACACTCCACGCGGTAATTAAGCAGGCGTTGCCATTGCTGCTGCATGATGCGTTCAGCCATCCAGTCGGCAAACGGCAGCACATACGGCAATGGCGCAGCATCGCGGTCCGCGCTAAAAAAGTCTGACAAGTTATGCGTGATGGCGCCTGAGGCCAAAATTAACACATTCTGCTGATGCAAACCTTGCAGCGCACGCCCCAGCGCAAACTGCTCAGCGGGCGTCGCACGGCTTTGAATCGACAACTGCGTCACCGGAATATCTGCCTCAGGATACATCAGCATCAACGGCACCCATGCCCCATGATCCAGCCCGCGCTGGTCATGCGCTTGCGCAGCGATGTCATGCGCCTGCAGCAATGCCAGCACCTGTTGCGCTAGCGCCGGTGCGCCCGGTGCCGGATATTGCTTCGCATACAAGGCGGGCGGAAACCCGGCAAAGTCATGGATGGTTTCCGGCTGCGCGGCCAGGCTGACGGTGGCCACACGCGTATCCCAATGCGCAGACACCACCAGGATGGCATCCGGCCTTGGTACGCTAGCGGCAATCTCTGCCAACAACTGGCCGGTGTGACCCGGCTCAATGGCCAGCATGGGCGCACCATGGGAGACAAATAAGGTCGTCATCGCGCGGTATTCCGTCTATCTTATGAACGGCGACGGTTATCCAAGCTAAACGCGCCCGCGCCAAACGCCACCACCATCAGCAAGCCACCAACAATGGTCAGGTTTTTCAGGAACATAATCTGTTGCATCTGATCTGCCAGGTTATTGTGAAACATAAACGCGGTTGCCACGGTAAACACGGCAATCCCGGCGGCGGCCAAACGGGTTTTGTAACCCACCAGCAAGGCAATACCAAGTACTAACTCGACAAACAAGGCAATCGCATAAGCGACCTCAGGCAGTGGCGCCCCCACGCTCTGAATATAACCAATCGTGCCCGCCGGATTCGCCGCCTTGCTCAAGCCGCTGATAATAAAAATCTGTGATAACAAAATACGACCAGCCACACTGGCTGCGGATTGGATTGCGTTCATGTTGTGCTCCTTTGTGTTGTATGTACGATGTGTTCATCAGCCGGACATCGCACGCTTCCCTGAGAAAATGGTGACTAGATTGGTTTAGCTGATGAATGGCATTGTATTCCTGAAACAAAAAAATGATAATCCCATGCATATTTGTAAAACTGTCCCATATGGGTTGACAATCAATGGCCTCATTAGAAGAAATGCATTTTTTTGTTGAAGTGGTCAAACAAGGCAATTTCACCAGCGCAGCACAGGCACTAGGCATCTCCAAACAACTGGTCAGCCGCCGCATCATCGCGCTGGAGGCCAGGCTGGGCGTGCGACTGCTGCTGCGCACGACGCGTAAACTGTCGCCAACAGAAACCGGCAAAGTGTTTTTTCAGCGCGCGCAACACATTTTGCAAGCGATCCATGATGCTGAATTAGAGGTGAGCAATCGCTCGGATGCGCTACGTGGCATGCTCAAGATTTCGGTGCCGCTGTCTTATGCACACTTGCGGCTGGCGCCTGCGCTCACCGCTTTTATGCAACAGCATCCCTTGGTCGATGTCTGGCTGGATGCAGATAACCGGCATGTGGATATGATTAGCGAAGGCTATGACATGGTGATACGGGTGACCGATCAACCCGAAGACGGCATGGTGGCGCGCAAGCTCGAAGACGCGGCAATGCGTTATTGTTGCAGCCCGGACTACATTGCGCGCCATGGCGTGCCCGCCTCGCCACAAGCGCTGTCCAAGCATACCTGCTTAACGCATAGAGCCAGTGAGTGGCTGTTCAGCGAACATGAACAGATATACCGCATCCCGATTCATGCGCGCTTAAAATCCAACCACGGTGAGGTCTTGCGCGATGCCGCCGTGGCCGGGTTGGGCATTACCGGCTTACCGGCTTTTTATGTGCTAGAAGATTTGCAACATGGCAGACTGGTCGAGGTGCTGGCGGACTATCGCATGCAGCAAGCAGGCATTTATGCCATGTATCCTTACCACAAGCAGGTCTCAGCCAACGCGCTGGCCTTGATTGAGCACTTGCGGCAGTGGTTTCAACCCGCGGCCGCTTAAGCGGAGGCCTACTCCATGAGTGTGACGTGTTTGCCGCGGTCGATACTGTAGCCGCCCGGGCCAAACGCAATAATCACTAACAGGCCACCAATAATAGTGATATTTTTAAGAAACATAATCACCTGCATCGGATCCGCCATATTGCTGTGAAACATCAAGGCAGTGACAAAAGTGAACACAGCAATGCCCGCCGCGGCCAATTGCGCTTTAAAGCCGACCAACAAGGCAATGCCGAGACCGAGCTCAACCACCAACGCCACCACATACGCCACTTGCGGCAAAGGTAAATGTGCACTTTCAATATAGGCAATGGTGCCTGCCGGGTCCATGATTTTAGCGATGCCGCTAATGATAAAAATCAAAGACAACAACACACGCCCCAAAAAACTGACCCAACGCTGCCGTACATTCATACTGATCGCTCCTTGTTATGATTGACCCTATGCTGCATCACTCTCTGCCACGCAGACATCGGTCGGATGTATGCCGGTTTAGTCCCTACCAGCTAAATGTGTATCACATTTGTTACTCTGCACCATTCTCGACAGAAACACCAGTACGATTTGACATTTAAAAATAACAATGTTAAGTTAACGACGTTATATTAAATAAGCCACTGATTTGCATGCCACCCAAGGTTAAAACCAGCGCAGAAAAACAGGTTGTCCGCACCGCCATCATGGATGCGGCGCGCGAACTGTTTATTCACCAGGGCGTAGAAGCGGTGACCATGCGCGCCGTAGCGCAGCAGGTCGGCTACTCGGCCACCAGCCTCTATCTGTACTTTAGCGACAAAGACCAGTTATTAAGAGCGGTGGTAGACGCAGATGTGATCAAACTGGCACAATCCTTAAAATCGACCCTCAGCATCAGCGATCCGTTACAGCGCTTTTTGCAATTTGGGCAACATTATGTGCAATTCGGGCTCACCAACCCCAACCATTACCGCATGATGTTTATGACCCAGCATCTGCCCTGCGACCCGGCGTTTTCGAGCATTGAGCAAAACAACCCCGAGCAGGATGCTTATTCGCAACTGATAGACGTGGTCACCAGCGCCTGGCATGCGGGCGTATTTAAACCGACACTGACTGACCCGGTGCTGATTGCACAAACCGTTTGGGCGGCCATGCATGGCCTGTGTGCACTACAAATCAACCTGGCAGATGACGCCTGGATTAACTGGCGCCCGCTAGAGGCGCGCGTGCAGGCGATGGTCAGCATGTGCATGCATGGACTAATGAAAGAAACGACACATGAATAAGCCGTTGATGATGACTAGCCTCTGCCTAGCCCTGCTTGCCAGCGCCTGCCAGCAGCAAACCGAAGAGGCCGCTGCACCGCGTCCGGTATGGGTGATGACCATAGGCAGCGCCAGCCATCAGGCCAGCGCCAGCTATACCGGTGAAGTCAAAACACGTTATGAATCGAATATCGGCTTTCGCATCGCAGGCAAAATCATTTCACGCGCAGTCAACGTCGGTGAGACCGTCAAAAAAGGCCAGCTAATCGCTCAACTCGACCCTAACGACAGCCGCCTGAATGCACAAGCGGCCGACGCAGAAGTACAAACTGCACAAGCCAACCTGGCATTGGCGCAGGCAGAGCTGGCGCGCCGCCAGCAGTTATATAGCCAAAAATTTATTTCAAAATCTGCGCTGGACAGCTACGAAACACAAGCCAAAACCGCCCAGGCGCGTCTGGCGCAAACCAGATCACAAGCGGCCGTCAGCCAGCACCAGACCGGCTATACGCAACTCGTGGCCGACCGCGCCGGTGTGATTGGCATGATCCAGGCCGAGCCAGGCCAGGTGGTTGCCGCCGGACAAAGCATTGCGCAAATTTATGACTTACAAACGCTGGAAGTGATGATTGCAGTGCCAGAAACATTGATAGACAGTCTGCATGTGGGTGACGCCACCCAGGTCAGTTTGGGCGACATGCCACAACGCTACCAGGGGCGGATTCGTGAAATTTCTCCGGCGGCCAATAGCCAAACCCACGCCTTTGACCTGCGCATTCAACTACTCAATGCCGACCAGCGCATCAAGCTTGGCATGACAGCACAAGTGAGTTTTGCGCCCGCCACCACAGCCCCCACCATCATCGTGCCTTCCACTGCCGTCACCCGCCATGGCGAACAAGCCGGTGTATGGGTGATTGACGCCAAGCATCAGGCCCATTTGCGCCAGGTGACAACAGGCGCACTCACTGAAAATGGCATCGAGATCACCAGCGGCCTGCAGGCGCAGGAAACCATCGCCACCATCGGCATCCATACGCTGACCGAAGGCATGCAGGTACAAGCGGTGACGCCAAGCCGCGAGGTGCTGCGCTAATGAGCACGCCACATCATCCTGACCAGGCGCACGCCACGCAAGGCTTTAACCTGTCGACCTGGGCACTTAAAAACCAGGCACTGGTGCTGTACTTTATTGTGCTGACCTTGCTAGGCGGATGCTTCGCCTACACGCATCTGGGCCAATCCGAAGACCCACCATTTACCTTTAAAGTGATGCTGGTGCGCAGCAGTTGGCCTGGCGCCTCGGCGCAAGAAGTCGAGCAGCAAGTCACCGACAAAATCGAGAAAAAGCTGCAAGAAATTCCGTCTATCGACTACACCAGCAGCTATTCCCGCCCCGGCGAATCGGTGGTATTTATCGTCATTCGCGATAACACCTTTTCGGAGAAAATCCCCGAGCTGTGGTATCAGGTGCGCAAAAAAATCGGCGATATCCGCCATACGTTTCCTAGCGATTTGCAAAGCCTGACTTTTAATGACGAGTTTAGCGATGTTTACGGCACCATGTATGCCATCACCGCCGATGGCCTGACGCCACAACAATTAAAAAGACAGGCCGAGTGGGTGCGTGCGCGCCTGCTCAAATTGGCCGATGTGGAAAAAGTCGATTTGTTTGGCGAGCAGCCACAAAAAATCATTATCGAGATTTCTAACCAGAAACTCACCTCCCTTGGCATCAGCCCGGCACAGTTAGCGCAACTGCTGCAACAGCAAAACGCCATTGTCGGCGCGGGCACGTTTGACCAAGGCCCGGAAAGAATCCGGCTGGATGTGAGTGGTCGCTTACAAACGCTGCAAGACCTGCGCGAGTTCCCGATTCGCGCGGGCAACCAGAACCTGACGCTGGGTGACATCGCCACCATCAAACATGGCTACGCCAACCCACCCGCGCAGCGCATCCACTTTAACGGTACCTCGGCCTTGCTGATTGGCGTCAGCATGCAACAAGGCGGTGACGTGATCGCGCTGGGCAAAGCCATGCAAGACACCATCACCAGCGTACAAAAACAGTTACCGGTCGGCGTGCAACTGCACCTGGTCACCTCACAACCAGATATCGTGCAACACTCGGTGCATGACTTTGTGCGCTCGCTGAGCGAGGCGCTGATTATTGTGCTGGCCGTCAGCTTGCTCTCACTGGGCTGGCGCACCGGCATAGTGGTGGCGGTGGCGATTCCCATCGTGCTGGCGGGCACCTTTCTAGTCATGGACTGGCTGGATATTGGTTTACACAAAATCTCACTCGGCGCGCTGATTCTGGCCCTCGGCCTGCTGGTCGATGACGCGATTATCGCGGTGGAAATGATGGCTGCCAAAATGGAGCAAGGCTGGGAGCGCATGCAAGCAGCCTCGTTCGCCTACACCTCCACCGCCATGCCCATGCTCACCGGCACCCTGGTCACCGTAGCGGGGTTCTTGCCGATCGCCACCGCCGTGTCGTCCACCGGCGAATACACACGGTCAATTTTTCAAGTCTCGGCCATTGCGCTCACCTTGTCATGGATAGCCGCGGTGATTGTGATCCCTTTTCTGGGCTACCACTTACTCCCCAATGCCAGCCACCAGGGCGAAGCAGGCACAAATAGCGAAGCAAGCGCTCACAACGATGCTGCGCTTTATCAAACCAGGTTTTACCTGCGGCTGCATAACCTCATCAGTTGGTGCGTGCAACACAAAGGCAGCGTGATTCTGGCGACGATTGCCCTCTTTGTGGTGGCCATGCTCAGTTTTGGCAAAGTACAGCAACAGTTTTTCCCTGACTCGACGCGTCTCGAAGTGGTGGTCGACTTACGCCAGGCCGAAAATGCCAGCGACCAGTCTACCGATGTTGCCGTCAGCCAGCTCGAACAGTGGCTGACCACCTGGCAAAAAACACATGGCAAATTACAAAATGTAGTGTCTTACGTCGGCTCTGGCGCACCGCGCTATTACCTGCCGCTTGACGTACAGTTGCCACACCGCGCCTTTGCTCAACTGGTGATATTAACCAACAGCCTGGAGCAGCGCGAAGCCCTGCGCAACGACCTGCTGACGCTGTTTGAACACGACTTTCCGCAATTGCGCGCCTCGGTGTTACGCCTGGAAAACGGGCCGCCGGTAGGGTTCCCGGTGCAGTTCCGGGTCGACGGGCAAGATTTACAGGCGATTAGACACGTCGCACACCAAATTGCAGAGGCCATGCGCGCTAACCCGCACCTGCGCAACGTGCAACTGGGCTGGGAAGAACCGAGCAAAGTCATTCATGTTGATGTTGATCAGCACAAAGCCAGGTTACTGGGCGTCAGCTCCACCGATATTGCGCAACTGCTCAACACGCAATACTTCGAGCAGGTGGTCAGCGAGTTTAGAGAAGGCAATGAACGCATAGACCTGGTCATGCGTAGCAGCCAAGCGCAGCACGCCCAATTATCACAACTGGCGCAACTCACGGTGTTAAGCCAGCGCGGCGAGCGCGTGCCGCTGGCACAAGTGGCCAATATCCATCACGGCTTTGAAGAAGGCGTGATCTGGCGACGTAACCGTGTGCCTTCGCTCACGGTGCGGGCGCATTTACGCGGTAATATGCAGGCACCCGTGGTGTCGGCGCAAATTCAGCAGGCCATAGAGCCGATTCTGCAACACCTGCCTGCAGGCGTCACGGTAGAAACCGGCGGCGCGATTGAAGAGGCGGCCAAGGGCGCCACATCCGTGGCGAAAGGCGCGCCGCTGTTCTTAGCTGTGGTATTCACGCTGCTCATGTTGCAACTGCGCAGTATTTCTAACGTGATTCTGGTGGTACTCACCGCCCCGCTAGGGATGATAGGCATTACCTTTGCACTGCTCATTTTCAACATGCCGTTCGGCTTTGTCGCCATGCTGGGCAGCATTGCGCTCTCCGGCATGATCATGCGTAACTCGGTGATTCTGGTCGACCAGATCAAGCAGGATATTGCTGAAGGCGCCTCGCTGGAACAAGCCGTGGTGCAATCAGCCGTGCGCCGCTTCCGGCCGATTGTGCTCACTGCCGCCGCCGCGATTCTGGCCATGATCCCGCTTACGCGCAGTGTGTTCTTCGGCCCGATGGCCGTGGCGATTATGGGCGGGCTGGCCGTGGCCACCGTGCTCACCATTTTGTTTGTGCCTGCCTTGTATACATTCTGGGCCGGATTCACGGCAAGCGCCATGCAATCACGGCGCAATAAACGCTAGGGCATGTTGATCAATTCAAGTGGCTAAGCCAGACCAGGCGCGATTAAAAAATGATGACGCCGCATATGGCTTATATGTCAGGAAGCATTTTTTATGAGCAACGCAGTATCGCGACACAAATTACATTTATAGAAGTGCCCTATAATACGGCTTATCAACAATCGATATTGGGATTCAAGACATGACAGATCAGGCAACCGCACGTTTTAACATGATTGAGCAACAGATTCGTACCTGGGAGGTGCTCGACCCGCAAGTATTGGCGACGCTGAACAATATGCCGCGCGAAGCCTTTGTGCCCGAGGCCTATCGCGGCCTGGCATTTGCCGATATTGAGGTGCCATTGGCGCATGGCCAGCAAATGCTGAGCCCTAAAGTTGAGGGGCGTTTTTTACAAGCGCTGCAACTGCAAGCCAAAGACAAAGTGTTATTGATAGGCGCGGGCAGTGGCTATCTGGCAGCCCTCATGGCGCAACACTGCGCGCAAGTCACCGCGCTGGAAATCTTCCCAGAGCTGTGTGCAAAAGCCACGCAATCACTGACCAAACAAGGCATTCAGAATGTGCAAGTGCTTGAGCTAGACGGCCACAACGGTTACGAATCGCAAGCCCCTTACGATGCGATTGTGTTTACTGCCTCCAGCCCGGTAGAACCTGAAGGTGTGCGCTACCAGCTCAGCATTGGCGGCCGGTTGCTCATCGTGTTGGGCCAAGCCCCGGTGATGCAAGCCACCCTGATTCAACGCCTAGCCGAGCATAGCTATAAGCAAGATGTGCTGTTTGAAACCAGCCTGGCAGAAATGCAACATGCGCCGCAAGCGCAAGCGTTCTCATTTTAAAAAGCAACCGTTATGTCACTCACCACTTTGTCCCGGTTATTAATGCTTGTGAGCAGCCTATGGCTGCCAGCGCAGACATCGGCCGCAGGACAAAGTCTGGTCGACATTTACCAGGAAGCCAAAGCCAACGACCCGGTGCTGGCTTCGGCAGGCAGCGCCAATCAGGCCGCACAAGAAATCATTGAGCAGGCCAAGGCAGGTTACCGCCCTTCTGTAAACTTTACCGCAGGCGCCAACGCCAATCGCACCGATTTAAAAATTGTTGGTAGCCAGGCGCCGTTCCCGGGCGGGCGCAATAACTATGAAGGCTACCAGGCGCAGCTACAAGCCAGGCAACCGATCTTTCGCAAAGAAAATCTGGAGCGCATTGACCAGAGCAAAGTGCAAGTCAGCATTGCCGACAAGCAATATCACCTGGCGCAACAAAACCTGATGTTACGCACCACCCAGGCCTATTTTGAGGTGTTGCTGGCACAAGACCGCATCACGCTGATGGCCGCGCAAAAAGCGGCTATTCAACGCCAGTTGCAACAGGCCAAGGCCAACTTTGATGTAGGCACCGCCACCATCACCGACGTCAACGAAGCGCAAGCGCGGGATGACCTCATCGAGGCCCAAACCTTATCGGCTGTGAATGACATGGAAATCGCCAAACGCAGCCTGCAGGCGATTACTGGCAAATTGCCCGAACAACTGGCCAATGTACGCGACGATATTCAGATCGCGCCGAGCCTGAAACCCATGCAGGAATGGCAAGACGTGACCAATGCCAGCAACCTGACACTCCAGATTCAGCAAGAAACGGTGCAGGTGAATGAAAAGGATATTGAAATCGCGCGGGCCGGGCATTACCCAACGGTGGATGCCGTAGCGAACTATCAGGATAGTTACGCCAACGGCGGCCAGTATGGGTTTGGCGCCGATCTGAAAAGTGCCAGCATAGGCGTGGAAGTTTCCGTGCCACTCTACCAAGGGGGCGCAGTCAACTCGCGCGTGCGCCAGGCTGCTTATAACCGGCAAAAAGCGCTAGATGACCTGCAAAACACCATGCGCCAGACTTCTCTAGAAACACAACGCGCCTACCTCAACCTGAGCACCAGCATTGCACAGGTCAAAGCCTTGGAACAAGCGCTCAAAAGCAGCCAAAGCCAGCTCGACTCCACCAAATTGGGCTACGAAGTCGGCATACGTACCAGCGTCGACGTGCTCAATGCGCAACAACAGTACTACAGCGCCAACCGCGATTTATTGCAGGCGCGCTATAACTACCTGGTCAATATCATCCGCCTCAAAACCGCGAGCGGCATCGTCTCCGAAGCCGACTTACAAGACATAGACCAGCAACTCGCCAAAAGATAAGCCCATGAAATCTGCGATTGCCAGCACAGATGCCGTTTGGATGTTGATCGACGTACAAACGCGCCTGTGTTCCGTGATGCCAGAAGCCGCCATGGCAACGGTCATCAATAATATTCAGCGCCTGCTGCAAGGGGCGCAGTTACTGAATATTCCACTATGGGTCACCGAACAATACCCGGAAAAACTAGGCGAGACGTTGCCAGCGCTGCAAGCCCTGCTACCCGAATACACCCCACGCACCGCCAAACTCGCCTTCTCCGCCTGGCATGAACCTGCCTTGCAAGAATCCTCCATCAGCGTCGCGCCGCAAGTCGTACTATTTGGCCTAGAGACACATATCTGCGTACTGCAAACCGCCCTGGATGCACTCGCTGCGGACAAACAGGTGTTTATCGTTGAAGACGCCGTGATTTCACGCAGTGAAGCCAACCGCCAAAACGCGATTGAACGCCTGAGCGCGGCAGGCTGCATCATCACCAATACCGAATCCATGCTGTTTGAACCGATGCAAGGTGCGACACATGCGCAGTTCAAGGCGATTTCGGCGCTGATTCGTTAATACTGCCGGTACGCCCCGTGAATCAAATCGAATGGAACGACTTTACCAAAGTGGAGTTACGCATTGGGCGCGTGATTGCAGCCGAAGTATTTGCCGAGGCTCGCAAACCGGCTTACAAACTGCAGATCGACTTTGGCCCAGAGATCGGCGTGCGTAAATCAAGCGCCCAGATCACCGCTCTTTACACACCAGAAAGCCTGATCGGCAAACAAGTGGTCGCCGTAGTGAATTTTCCGCCCAAACAAATCGGACCGTTGATGTCAGAATGCCTGGTGACTGGCTTTCATGATGCGGATGGAAGAGTGGCCTTGTGTGTACCGGAACATGAGGTGCCGCTTGGAACAAAACTGCTATAAGCAGTACCTATAAAACCATTCGTTATCGCTTTAACTCGTCAAATTTTTCAGCCATTGTCGGATTACCTTTAGTCAGCTTCTTAATGGTCACATCTTGAGCTTTGTCATTAGCTAAACGTAGGTTGCGGCTAGTACTGAGCAATGCATCTTTGGTTTTTTGGAGATGATCGATAGATTTATCAATCTCATCAATTGCTTTTTGAAAGTGATTCGAGGCGAGTTCATAGTTACGAGAAAACGCGGTTTTAAATGACTCTAGCTCAGTCTCAAAATTGGTGATATCTATATTTTGTGCTCTGACGGTCGCCAATTCAGTTTTATATTTCATTGAATTTAATGCGGCATTACGCAACAGCGTAATCATCGGGATAAAAAACTGCGGGCGTACCACATACATTTTAGGGTAGCGGTGGAACATATCGACGATGCCAGTGTTATAAAGCTCGCTCTCAGGCTCCAACAGTGAAACCAGCACGGCATACTCGCAACCCTTCTCGTTACGGTCTTTATCCAGCTCTTTTAAAAAGTCTTCGTTTTTGCTTTTTGTAGCAGTAGTATCACTCTCGTTTTTCATCTCGAACATTATCGAGACAATCTCGGTACCACCGTCATCGTGATCTTTAAAGATATAGTCACCTTTGCTAGCGCCTCGAGCATCGTTGTCTTTCTCAAAATAAGCTTTAGGGAAGGCTGTAGCACGGATACGGTTAAACTCTGTTTCGCAATGTTGCTCCAGCGTTTCACCCACCATTTTGGTTGAGAGCTTCGCCTTCAAATCCTTCAATCGCTCAATGGCGTCATCGCGGTCTTTTATTTGCGTTTCGTATTTGTCTTTTAGGGACTTTTCAGCCAACTCTTTTTCAAGAGCGGCACGGACCAAATCGCTTTTGAGTTCATCACGCTCTTTTTCAACCTGGCTCACCGCCTGATTAATCGCCAGTTTCTTTTCAGTTTCAATGGCTTCCAGCTTTGCTTTTAAGCTTTGGATTTCACTGTCTTTGGCTGAGGTTGTTTTTTGAATCTCATTCGTGAGCTTTGCTTCTGCCAAATTAGCCACACTAGCAACTTCTTGTTTTGCCTGAGCAAGCTGGTTCGCCAAAACATCACGTTCTTTTTCAACCATACTTAACGCTTGCGTCACCGCCAATTGCCGAGCAACAGCTTCAGATTCGAGCTTAGTTTTCAGTGATTGAATCTCGCTGTCTTTTGCTGTAGCGGCTTGTTGCAATTCGCTAGTGACTTTGGTCGTGGCCAATTCAATCGCACTTTGTTTTTCCTTTTCAGCCAACTCTAAGCGTTCATGCAACTGATGCTCAAAATCGCTATCGCGCACTTGTTTGAGAATATCAGCGTAACCAGCCTCATCAATTTTGAAGGCCTTGCTACAATGTGGGCAGATGATTTCGTGCATTATTTTGTGATCCTTAAGCAGTTGTAACTACATTTTCTTCATGATTGTTTTCGATACCCATCATCATGTTGTAATGCCCTTGTTGACCAGATTTATTAAAAATTTCCTTAAAAACATCTAGGTAACTTGCATTTGTTTGTTCGCCATAACTCACATATAAATCATTATGAATAGAGTGAGAGCCGTCGTTTACCTTTACAGGCATATTGAACAAGTGGAGTATCTCAATCACCGCGGAATAATATGCACCTTCGCATGCGTCACGCCCGTCTGTGACGAGATCGCATTCACGCACGCTTCCACCTCGGCAATTTTGCCTTTCAATATCACCGTTTCCATACAGTTATCATGATCTAAATGCACATGCTGGGCAGTGATAATCACGTCATGATGGTCGTGTTGTAGTTGATTCACCCGGCTGGCGAGTTGCCGCTCGTGGTGGTCGTAGACGTAGCTGAGTGAGGCGACGCAGTCTGCTTGTTGGTTGTCGGCATTGGCAATCACCGCCTCATCAAGCGCTTTGCGCACGAGGTCACGAAAAGCCTCAGAGCGATTGACATAGGCTTTGACGGCGACCAGTTGGTCAAAGGCATCGGCCAGGTCATCTTCGACCGAAATAGTAATGCGGCGCATACACTCTCTCTACTATGTTTAAGCGTTAAAAAAGCATGCGCCTTATGAAAGACGCATGCTTTTAATATACCGCAATATGGCCTGCTACAGCTTAGAAGTTGTAGGTTAAGGTCAGGCGCGCTGCGCGTGGTTCTACCGGGTGAAAGTGCTTATCTGCTACGGGGGTGGTTTCGCCGCGCAGTTGCGATTTGTAGTAATAGTCGATATCGCTGGCTTTGCAGTTAAACAGATTAAACACATCCAGCGTCATGGTGGTTTTTGGGTTGATGCGGTAGCCAACGCGTGCGTAGGTGAGGAAGGTTGAATTGGAACGCACTGAGTTATCTTCAATCAGTGGTCTTGGCCCGAAATAGCGCAATTGCACACTGCCAAACCAGTTGCCCCAGTTGGTCACGGTGGCACCTAATGAAGCCACTTTATTGATAGCGCCAGGGATATATTGGCCAGCAGGGTCTGTGTGCGTAAAGCGGGCTTTTGAAAGAGCGAGGTCCATATCTAACAGCAACCAGTCGCTCACGACATAGTGGTTGTTCCATTCGACGCCATAACGGCGGCTGGCGCGGCTGGGCTCGGTTTCGCCAGCGTCACCGACAAACACCAGCTCAGAATCAATGTCCAGTTGCCACACAGCGAGCGAGCTTTGTAAGCCTGGAATCCACTCGCTACGCACACCCACCTCACTGCCACGCGTGCCGACCAAGGGCGTGACAGGCGATGCGGGGTTGCCATTGGGCAAACGGGTTTGGGTAGTGCCACGCGCGTCGTTGCTGTGAAACCCTTTGCCGATATTGTAGAAAAACTCGGTGCTGGCCCAAGGCCCAAAGATCACCGACAGTTTGGGCGAGGTGATGCCATCGCTGGTCGTGCCAGAATTACCACTGAGGCTGCTTTTGACGTCAAACTGATAACGGTCGTAGCGTACGCCAGCCAGCGTGCGCAATTTTTCATGCCACCACAGGGTGTTTTCCGCAAACAATCCGGCACTGCTTTCTTCGACCTTGTCAGAACGGATCAGCGACAGGCGTTGCGTCTGCGCGCTGTTGTAGAGCGCGACTGGCGACAACTTGTCGTATCTGGTTTGCAGGCCGAGTTTGCTTTCCATCGTCATCCCGGCGAGCTCGCCCAGCCACGACTTGCTGGCATTCACGCCGAGCATGGTGCGCTTTTCGCTCTGGTTAAACTGGTCGCCATTCACCGGATCGTTGAGAAAATAGGTGAAATTGCTATATAAATCGAGTGCCGAGCGCACCGCATAAGCACTCACCTGCCAGCTACCTTGCTGGTCGCGATGCTGCTTGGCGAACGACACACTATAGCGAGAAGAATCACCACCATCGCTGGGGTCTACCGCGTCAAAGCGCCCCAACTGCCCGCTACGCAGGGCGCGCAACGGAATCTGGTCGGTCGAGTTCCACTGGTTGTGATACGCCATGGCGGTTAACGTCATGCTGTCATGCGCATCGCCTACACTGTAGCGCAATAAGCCATTGTATTTTTTAACGCCTTCGGCCACCTGCCAGGGCCCATCGTAGTGATTCACATCCAGCGCATAGAGCAAATGCCCGTCTGCCACAGCTAGCGAGTTTGCCAGCAATAATCGCTGGTAATCATAACTGCCCACCGTGAGGCTGGCGATACCTTGCGGTAAGCGGTTGACCAGGTGCATACGCGCCACGCCCGCAGACGAAAAATCCCCTTCTTCTGCCGAATATGGCCCTTTTTTATAGTGCAAATGGCTGACCAGCTCGGGGATGAGGAAATTTAAATCGGTATAGCCCTGGCCATGGGCATGGGTGCGCATATTGACCGGCATCTCGTCGATATAAGTGACGAAGTCGGTGCCATGATCAAGGTTAAACCCGCGCAGGTAAAACTGGTTGGCTTTACCGCTGCCGCTATGCTGGGTCACGATCATGCCGGGTACAAATTCAAGAATCTCGCCTGTGCGCGAGATCGGCCGATTTTTAATCAGGCTGGCGTTGACCTTGCCCTCACTGGCCGCGTCCGAGGTACCAACGGCATTATCGTAGTGCGCGCGCACCTCTACCGCTTGCAGGTCTATCGCTTCATTGGCCTGTACGAATGTGCTGGTCAATACGCCAGCCATTAGATAGGACCAGGCGAAATATCGTGTGATTTTTTTATAATTATTCATACGAGGGCATTATGCGGCATCGCACCACATTGGCCTATACGTATATTGACGCAAACATATTCCTGATGGCCGATGTGCATTGAACCCAGGCACAAAAAAGCCCGCTTGCGCGGGCTTTTTGTTTGCTTAACGACTTATTCAGCCGCTGGCGCTTCTTCTCTTGCTGGTGGGTCGATCAGGGCTTTCATGCTCAAGCGCACTTTGCCTTTGTCATCGAGCTCAACCACTTTCACTTTCACAATGTCACCCTCTTTGAGGTAATCACTCACGGCCTTAACGCGCTCGTGGGCGATTTGTGAAATATGTACCAGACCATCTTTACCTGGCATCAAAGTCACGACGGCACCAAAGTCAAGAATCTTGACCACTGGGCCTTCGTAGACCTGACCCACTTCAACTTCAGCGGTGATTTGTGCAATACGACGTTGTGCTTCTGCACCTTCGTCGGCATTGGTACATGCAATTTTCACGGTGCCGTCATCTTCAATGTCGATGCTGGTGTTGGTTTCTTTGGTCAGTGCCTGAATCACGGCGCCGCCCTTACCAATCACGTCACGAATCTTGTCCGGATTGATTTTCATGCTAATGATACGTGGTGCAAACTGTGACATTTCGGTGTTAACACCAGACACAGATTGTTTCATCAGACCCAGAATATGGGTGCGGCCTTCTTTGGCTTGTGCCAGTGCCACTTGCATGATTTGTGCCGTGATACCAGTGATTTTGATGTCCATTTGCAGCGCAGTCACGCCTTTGTCGGTACCGGCCACTTTAAAGTCCATGTCACCCAGGTGGTCTTCGTCACCCAGAATGTCAGTCAGCACAGCCACGCGGTTACCTTCTTTAATCAGGCCCATCGCCACGCCAGCCACGTGTGCAGTCAACGGCACACCAGCGTCCAGCAAGGACAAGCAGCCACCACAGACAGACGCCATGGAGCTAGAACCGTTAGACTCGGTAATCTCTGACACTACACGCATGGTGTAATCAAAATCTTCTTTAGCCGGCAAGACCGCTTTTAACGCGCGCTTAGCCAGATTGCCGTGACCAATTTCACGACGCTTAGGCGTACCCACACGGCCAGTTTCGCCAGTCGCGTACGGAGGCATGTTGTAATGCAACATAAAACGGTCAGAGTATTCACCTGCCAAGGCATCAATGGTTTGCTCATCGCGGCCAGTACCCAAGGTAGCAACCACCAGCGCCTGTGTTTCACCACGGGTGAACAAGGCTGAACCATGGGTGCGTGGCAACACGCCTGTGCGCATCACAATCGGACGCACGGTACGCGTATCGCGACCATCAATCCGTGGCTCGCCGTTCAAGATCTGGCTACGCACTGTTTTCGCTTCCAGCTTAAAGAACTCATCTTTAATCGCGTTAGCTTCTTCTGTTGAAGTTTCTTCAGTGATCAAGGTGCTCATCACGCGTAACTTCACTTCATCCAGCTTGGCAGAGCGCTCACCTTTAGATTTGATTTTAAAGGCAGCATTGATGTCTTCTGCAGCAATCGCGGCTACTTTTTCAATCAAGGCCAAGTCAGGCTCTGGCGCTGTCCAGTCCCAAGCATCTTTGCCTGCTTCGGCAGCCATCTCATTGATCGCGCTAATCACAGGTTGCATTTGCTCGTGACCAAAGACAACCGCACCCAGCATTACTTCTTCAGACAATTCTTTAGCTTCTGATTCCACCATCATCACGGCAGATTCAGTGGCACCGACCACCAGATCCAACGCAGACTCTTTCAATTGCGTTGTGGTTGGGTTCAAGACATATTCACCATTGATATAACCCACGCGTGCAGCACCTAACGGGCCATAGAATGGGATACCAGACAGTGCCAATGCTGCGGAAGCACCGATGACAGCTGGAATATCAGAATCAATTTCAGGGTCAAGTGACAACACAGTGGCGACCACTTGCACTTCATTGTAAAACGCATCTGGAAACAACGGACGCAATGGGCGGTCGATCAAACGTGCAGTCAAGGTTTCTTTTTCTGAAGGACGACCTTCACGTTTAAAGAAACCACCTGGAATGCGGCCTGCCGCATAGGTTTTTTCCTGATAGTCCACCGTCAGTGGAAAGAAGTCCTGGCCTTCTTTGACTGAGCGCTTGGCAGTCACCGCCACCAATACCACGGTGTCACCATAGCTGACAACCACGGCACCATCGGCCTGGCGCGAAATTTCGCCGGTTTCCAGCGTTAAGGTATGCTCACCAAACGGGATGCTTTTTTTAGTAATTTCAAACATATTTTTCCTTTTCTCTACCATGGCTATTCACTACCCAATAGCCAATCTCAACGAAACAATCAATTTAAGTGTGGTGACTTCCATCAACACGCTACATCTGGCAACAGCCGATGCAACGCACTCACAGAAGCCACCGCGGTTGATGATCTGTCCCCCGATCAATGCAACAGATCAGGGATTTTTAAAGCAAAAAAGCCGAGGCAATCACCATGCCATCGGCTTTTATTTCGTTAAAAGTGAACAGTGTTAAGTGTCACACTTTAACCAAATTATTTACGCAGGTTCAAGCGCTCGATCAGCGTTTGATAGCGGCTAACGTCTTTACCTTTGAGGTAGTCCAGCAAACGACGACGCTGGCTAACCATCGCCAACAGACCACGGCGTGAGTGGTTGTCTTTTTTGTTGGATTTGAAGTGCTCAGTCAGGTAAGTGATACGGTTAGTCAACAAAGCCACTTGTACTTCTGGGCTCGCTGTATCACCTTCACTACGTTGGTATTCTTTAATGATTTTTGCGGATTGTTCTGCGGTAACAGCCATCTTTTTTCCTTTGAGTCAGCGTCAATGTCGCGGCAGCCAAGCAACCCATTTGCTCTACCACACCGACATTCAATTTACACGAACCGCGCATTATATCGGCAAGTGCATGCCTTGCATAGACTTTTATCAGATTAAGCATCTGTTTTGATGAATTAATTTGCAGGGATTATAAAAAATCATCATAAAAATCGGCTTGTGCAGGCACCGCACCACGGATGCCGCAAATAGAGGCCGCAAACCAGGCGGCGCGCGTCAGCATGGTTTGCCGTGACCAACCGGCCAGTAAACCGCGAATCACCACTGCAGTATAGGCATCGCCCGCGCCTACGCTGTCGACAAAAGGCACTTGCAACTGCATGGGTGGCGCGCGAAAACCATTGCCATACGCGTCTAGCCAAAAACTGCCCTGCTCGCCACAGGTGACAAACATTTCACTCAAGCCAAAGACCATCAGCAGCTGCCGTGCTGAGTCATTGAGGTCGGCCAGCACCGGCAAGCCTAGCAAGGCACAGACTTCAGGCAACTCTTCATGATTGATTTTCAGAATATCCGCCGCCTGCAATACCAGACGCAGGCTATCGGCGTCATACCAGGGCGCACGCAGGTTAATGTCACAAAATACCGTGCCCGTACACAACTTAAGCCACTGCGCTGCCAGCGCCTGCATGGGCGCATGCCGCAATGCCAGCGAACCGATATAAACCAGTCGTGGCGGATACTGGGTGGTTAAAGCGGCCACCGGCGGCCACTGCATATCATCATAAGCCTGCTGATCCAGAATCTCAAAACGGTGGCCATGCGGCTCCAGATGCACCATCACCTGCCCGGTCGGCAAGTGCTCGGAGTGCTGCACGCCTTCTACTGACAGCCCGCACTGCTGCATCTCGGCGAGAATACGCTCCCCCAGCGCATCGTGACCGACGGCGGTCAACAAATGCACCTGCGCACCAAAGGCATGGCAATGCCTTGCCACGTTATAAGGTGCGCCACCAATGACGGTTTGCTCGGGAAACACATCCCCCAGCACCTCACCCAAAATCATGATGGAATTTGACATCCGCTTTACCTACTTTCAACCTCTAAAGACCATGAATGATCGCGACATACGCGCCACTGACAGACCTGCGCCGTTTGCAGGCCACTGACTTTGTGACTCAGCCAGCCACTGATTGTTTCAACTGACAACAAAACTCAGCAAGTCTATCGCCACTAAAGCCTATCGACACCCAAGTTTAGCGCCAGCGAGCCTATCCACACCGGCCAAAAATCACGCTTGCGCAGCATATCAGGATTTTTTTTATCTTTTGTGTGCATTCTTTGCGTTCTTTGCTATAATGCGCGTCTTGCAATTCGGGACATGCCCAAATTGCTGTTGGCCAGATAGCTCAGTCGGTAGAGCAGAGGATTGAAAATCCTCGTGTCGGCAGTTCGATTCTGCCTCTGGCCACCACTCCCTTCCTTGCCTGTCGGCATGCTTCTTTTTCTGGGTTTGTTGATGTCATTAAAACACTTAACACCGGACGAATTACACCCATTATTAAATGATCCATCATTGCTGCTTGTTGATATCCGCAATGATCATGAGCTGGTTTCCGGCATCTTGCCTGGCGCGCTGCATGTGCCCTTGGGCAATCTGACCGCAGTATTCGACCAGCTGCCACAAGACAAAAAAATAGTGTTTTATTGCCGCAGTGGCGTGCGCTCGGTAGCCGCAGGCGAATTTGCGCTGGCACAAGGCCGCACAGATGTGTCGCATCTGGCTGGCGGCATATTGGCCTGGGCCAATGCAGGCCTGCCCATCAGTGCCGCTTAACCGTTTCTAGAGAGCCTCTATGCATAGCGATAAAGACCTTGATGCCCGCAATTTAAATTGCCCGTTGCCTATCTTGCGCTGTAAAAAAGCTCTCAATGAGCTCACCGCAGAGCAAGTGCTTAAAATCACCGCCACCGACCCTGGCTCAAAAAAAGACTTTGACGCATTTTGCCGCCAAACCGGCCATACCTTACTAGACACTCAAGAAGCTGAAGGTGTGTTCACCTTCTGGATTCGCAAACGCAGCGCCTAAGCCTTGCGCCTAATATCGCAATTAAAAAGCCCGCAATTGCGGGCTTTTTAACGTCTAAGCGATACGCTTATTATTTCGCGCGCTCCAAGCTACCCATCGCTTTAGGGAAAGTGACCACACCCCAAGGCATGTTCTTCACTTCCACCTGGCTGGTCACTTCCAGCTTGTCGGCATCGATCACCAGCACCGCATCAGACTTACCACACGCCAGCAAGATATTCTTGTTGTCCGGGGTAAAGCTGAAATGCCAGCAACGGTTAGCGGTCGGCACTTCTTTGAGCTTTTCAAAGGTCTTGGCATCGAACACTTGTAACAACTTAGCCTTGTTAGTGGCGACAAAAATACGCTCACCCTTGCTGTCGTAAGCAATACCGTAAGGCGTTTCAGCCGTATCCACCGTGCGCACGACATTAAAGTCTTTATCCAGCACCAGGATCTTATTACCAAACTCCAATGTCGCCAGGTAAGTATTCCCATCTGGCGAGACTTTAATACCGCGTGGTCTATCACCGTATTCATGGGTCGGGATGGTTTTCACCAGTTCGCCAGTCTCAATGTTATGCACAGTCACGGTGTTATCGGCTTCATTGGTAATCACCAGCTGTTTACCATCGGCTGAAAATTCCAGGCCTTCGGTTTCCGGGCCACCCGTGATTTCACGAATCTTCTCACCCTTGGTCAAATCTATCACTGCGATTTTGGCCGGGATTTTTTCATCATCGTCGTCATCGTCCTCTTCTGCAGGCTTAGCACCTGGTTTTGGTGGCGGGCCTGCCTTGGCACTAGGCTCGGAGGAGACAAACGCATAGTTACCGCTGATACGCACAAACTCAGGGTTTTTACCGACCTCAATCTGTTTAACCACTTCGCCGGTCGCCGTATCAATCACGGAAACACTGCCATTTTCACGCGTAGCAACCACCAACCGCTTACCATCGTCAGTCACCGCCAGACCACGCGGGCCTTGTGCCTTGACGTCCAACTGCTTGGTGACCTGCATGGTAGCCAGATTAATCACATTGACGCCAGCATCCTGGGTTGACACATAAGCCACTGCGCCAGCGGTAGACTCAGCTGCGGGCGCAGCCGCTTCAGCGGCAGGCTCTTCCTGTTTGTTACAGGCGGCAACCGTAGCAACCAATGCCAGCAACAGCAAGCTTGTGCGCGTACGGCGCACCAATTGTGAATTCAACATTTGCATTTATCTCCTGATTTTTATATTTAAAGCCTATGTATGCAGCAAGAATCATACTCACTGCCAAACCATGGCCCATGATTGCTTTTGGCATCGCCACCAACCATATCGGCTGTAAGCAGCCACCATGATGGCTTTTTACAGCCATCGTAGCTTAACCATAAACTAGCCGAGGAACAAACGATAAGCCGGGTTTTGGCTTTCATCCCAATAAGGATAACCCAGTTGCTGCAAAAACTGCTCAAACGCGGCTTTATCTTCTGGCGGCACCTGCATCCCAACCAGCACACGGCCAAAATCGGCGCCATGATTACGGTAGTGAAACAAACTGATGTTCCAGTTGTGACCCATGGATTCGAGAAAGTTCATTAATGCACCTGGTTTTTCCGGGAACTCAAAGCGGTAAACCACCTCATTTTGCGCTTGCGGTGCGTGACCACCCACCAGGTGGCGCAGGTGCAGTTTGGCCATTTCGTTGTCACTTAAATTCAGGGTCGGCAAACCTGCGGCCTCTAGCGTGCTGGCAATCTGTGCCGCTTCTGCCGGATTGTGCACGGCCAGGCCGACAAAAATATGCGCCTGTTGGGTATCAGAAAAACGGTAATTGAATTCGGTGATGTTACGGCTACCCAACTGGCGGCAAAACGCTTTAAATGCACCGGGCGTTTCCGGAATCGTCACCGCAAAGACGGCTTCGCGATGTTCACCCAACTCGGCACGCTCGGCAATAAAGCGCAGGCGGTCAAAGTTCATATTGGCACCTGAGGCGATCGCAATCATGGTTTTGCCTTGCAAACCATGTTTTTCACTGTAGGCCTTGAGGCCAGCCAAAGACAAGGCACCAGCTGGTTCGAGTATGCTGCGCGTATCCTCAAACACGTCTTTAATCGCCGCGCACACTTCATCGTTATCGACCACCATCATCTCGTCCACATACTGCTGCACCAGGGCAAACGTATGCTCGCCGACTTGCTTCACCGCCGCGCCATCCGCGAACAAGCCCACTTGTTCCAGCATCACCCGTTGGCCAAGTTTCACTGACTCGGTCATGGCTTCGGCATCCTGCGCTTCAACGCCAATCACCTTGATCTCAGGCCGTACGGCTTTGATGTAGGCGGCAATACCTGCCAGCAACCCACCGCCGCCAACGCAGCAAAAAATCGCTTCTATCGGCTCAGGATGATCCTGCACGATTTCCAGCGCGATGGTGCCCTGTCCAGCGATCACATCCGGGTCATCATACGGGTGTACAAAGGTCAGACCTTCGGTCTTTTCAATTTCCAGCGCATACGCATAAGCATCGGAGTAGCTGTCACCGAATAACACCACTTCAGCGCCACGTGCACGCACCGCATTGACCTTGATCGCAGGCGTGGTGATTGGCATCACAATCACCGCGCGACAACCCATCTTTTGCGCGCTAAGCGCCACGCCTTGTGCGTGGTTACCAGCGCTGGCACAAATCACGCCGCGTGCCAGTGCTTCAGGCGGCAGGTTAGCCATTTTGTTATAGGCGCCGCGCAGCTTGAACGAAAACACTGGCTGCATGTCTTCACGCTTTAATAACACCCGGTTTTTAAAGCGCGCAGACAGGTTGGGCATCTCATCGAGCGGCGTATGCCTGGCCACTGCATAGACTTGGGAGTGTTCGATTTTTTCGCGGTAATTGATGGTCATGAAATACGTTAAGATTTTAAAACCGCAGGGTTGCAGTGTTATGATAGAGAATTGTTTGTATTATAAAGAATTAATCAAGGATTGAAGCACATGGCAATGGATAAAGCACAACAAGATGCACTGAAACTCGAAGTGGCAAAAGCTGCAGTGACTTATGTTAAAGACGGTATTATTGGTGTGGGCACTGGCTCAACCGCCAACTTTTTTATTGATGAACTGGCCAAAGTAAAACACAAAATTAACGGCGCAGTGGCCAGCTCAGAAGCGACCGCAGAACGCCTGCGTGGTCACGGCATTGAAGTGTTTGACTTGAACAGTGTGGACAGCCTGGACATTTACGTCGATGGTGCCGACGAAATCACCGAACACATGCATATGCTCAAAGGCGGCGGCGGTGCGTTGACGCGTGAAAAAATCGTGGCAGCGGTGGCTAAATCTTTTATCTGTATCTGCGACGAAAGCAAATTCGTACCGGTGTTGGGCAAGTTCCCATTACCAGTAGAAGTGTTGCCTATGGCGCGTAGCCACGTGGCACGTGAACTGGTGAAACTGGGCGGCCAGCCAAAACTGCGTGACTTCACCACCGACAACGGCAACCTGATTCTGGACGTGCATGGTTTGACCATTAGCGACCCGATTGAACTGGAAGCCAAAATCAATGCGATCGTTGGCGTTGTGACCAATGGTCTGTTTGCCGCTCGCCCTGCGAACGTCTTGTTGCTGGCGACTCCTAACGGTGTGAAGACACTGACAAAGTAATTGCAAAATCATCATGAAGTTGTCATATTGTGCTGGTAACCTGCACCGGCACAATAATTAGGAAAATTTGTCATGCAATTTGAACATACCTCTAAGCAATACGATGTAGAACTGGAATCGGTACGCGCCAAGGTTCTGGAAATGGGGGGGCTGGTTGAGCAGCAGATTGTGAATGCGCTGGAGGCACTGACCAGTGCTGACGTCAACCTGGCCAAAGATGTGATGGAGCGTGACACGCGCGTCAATGCACTGGAAGTGCAAGTGGATGAAGATTGCAGCCATATCATTGCCCGCAGACAACCTGCCGCACGTGATTTGCGCATGATCATGATGATGGTGAAAACCATCACCGATCTCGAGCGCATTGGCGATGAAGCAACCAAAATTGCGCGTACTGCTCAGCGTATTTATGAGCAGGACCGTATGTACAAGCCACGGTTTAACGAGATTAAATCCATGGTTGGTATTGTGCGTGAAATGTTGCGCACTTCTCTGGATTCTTTCGCCCGCCTGGACGTGAGCCAAACGGTTGAGGTGGCCAAGCAGGACGAGCAAGTCGATGAGCAGTTCCGCGCCGCCATGCGTCAGCTGATTACCTTTATGCTGGAAGACCCGCGCACCATCTCCATGTCACTCGAAGTGCTGTTTGTGGCGAAAGCGGTTGAGCGGATTGGTGATCATGCCAAAAACATTTCCGAATACGTCGTCTACATGGTGAAAGGCAAAGATGTACGCCACACCAGCCTGGAAGACATTCAGCGCGAAACACAATCTTAAGCGGCAACAAAAACAAAAAAGCACTCCTAGGAGTGCTTTTTTAATGCGCGAAGTCAGTTAAGCGCTGGGTGGTACATAACCACTGGCAGTATCGGCGCCTTCGCCAAAAAAGTACTTTTCAGTTTGCTCTGACAAATACTTTCTGGCACTGGCATCTGCCAGGCTCAAACGGTTTTCGTTCACCAGCATGGTTTGTTGCTTTAACCAACCAGCCCAGGCCTCTTTGGACACATGCATATAAATCTTTTTGCCCAATTCACCAGGATACGGCGGAAAATCCATGCCTTCCAGCTCTTTGCCCAACTTCACACATTGCACTAATCTTGCCATGTTCGTTCCTCACTATACTGCTAAAAGCGCTATCATAGCGCATGTTAAAATATGATGTCGCAATTTAGAGATAAACCATGCAAAACAATCAACCCTCCAGCCACCAGGAAAGTCCGTTTAAAGGCAAAACTGGTCTTCGTCGCTTAATCAATGCCTTTGGCTACTCGATGGATGGCTTTAAAGCCGCCTACCAACACGAGGACGCTTTCCGCCAGGAGGTCTGGCTGTCACTGGTGTTGATCCCATTGGCCTTTTATCTAGAGGCTGAGGCGTTACACCGCATCCTGATGGTTGGCAGCGTGCTGCTGGTCATGATCGTTGAATTGCTCAACTCTGCGGTTGAGGCCGTGGTTGATCGCGTCTCTATTGAGCGCCACGCTTTGGCCAAACGCGCCAAGGACATTGGCAGCGCAGCGGTATTATTGGCGCTGATCAATCTAGGCGTAGTGTGGGGATTAATCTTACTAGGC
Organism: Methylophilus sp.; assembly: GCF_008015755.1. Taxonomy (GTDB): domain Bacteria; phylum Pseudomonadota; class Gammaproteobacteria; order Burkholderiales; family Methylophilaceae; genus Methylophilus. The sequence goes on from NZ_SSGF01000032.1 coordinate 25,802, forward strand.
TAATCTCAGCTAGCACACTCATTAAAAAAGGTTGGCAATGCCAACCTTTTTTATTCATTCATTTAGCTTAGAAATCAGCCCTGGCGCCAACCAGAATTGATCGCGCCCCGGCAGGCGAAATATCCTTCAGAAAAGACGCATGCTCGCGAATCTCATCATTGAGCAGGTTATTGGCTTTAGCAAACAACTCTACGTTGTATTTCACAGGCAGCTTGAAGGCGACCAACGCACTGAGGTTGGTATATCCATCGGTTTTCAGTTCGTTTTCAGCCACATTGTTTTGCTTAAAAGCGTGCAACACATCCATACGCGCGTTCCAGTTGCCTAAACGGTAATCGAGCCCGCCCCCCAATCGCAATGGCGAGATACGCGGCAAGTATTCGTTGTTGCGGGTGTCTTTAGCATGCACATAGTCACCACGCAGCTTGAGTGCCCACTCATCATTCAAGGCAAACTTACCTTCGAGCTCAAGGCCTTTAAACAGGGCGGGGACCGCTTGAAAGTTTGCGATCGGCAAGCCTGAGCCTGGGTCGGTTGCGCCGTTATTAAACAAACCGATAAAGTTCTGGAAACGCGTCGCATAGGCACCGAAAGTGATGCTATGTCCATTAGCTTTCCACTTTAGCTGGGCATCAATACCATTTGACGTTTCTTTGTTGAGATTGGCATTACCCACCTCAAACTGGCCAGTGGCCACATGCTCACCATTGGCATACAGCTCAAAGTAGCTAGGTGCGCGTTCGTTATGTGAAAGATTAGCCGTTGCACTCCAGGCATCATCAATGGTGTATAAACCACCCAAGGCAAAACTGTTCGGATTAAAGCGGTTGTTAAATGCTTGCGTAAAAATGACATCTGCACTGGAGTTAACGGTTGTCTCACCCAGTCGCCCGCCAAATGTGATTTTGTGCTTATCAATAGGCAGCTCTTCATAGACGTAGAGCGCCTGTGACTGTGTCACCACGCTAGGCACGAATGCTTCCTCACCCAAGGCCTGAAAACGGGTATTCTGGAACTGATAACCCAATACACCATTGACCTTACCCAGCGGCACATGGGTTGCCTCTAAGCTACCTTCCATACCGCGATTTTTAAATGTCGTTCCAACCACACCATCTTCCAGCTCAACGTGCTGATAATCCGTATGGGCCATGCGCAATTTGAGTTTTTGCAACGGTCCCTTTAAATCGCGCACTTCACCCGCCAGTTCCAGACGTTTGTTTTGCATATCGATGCGTACACTGTCTTCTGCCACCGTACCATAGTTGTTATTCGAATCAGCATAGGATACGCCCAGGTAGCCAGTATCAAAGGTCCAAGATGCGCCCAACGCACCGCCGTTTGCCAGCGCAGCACTATTATTCAATTTGCCATCGCCCTTGCTGTCGCGCGGCGTACCATCTGCCCGGCTTTTGCGCTTAGACACAGCATAGCCTGGAATCTCCAGATTGCTGGTTTCGCGGCTATACACATCGGCATGCAGCGCAAAGATGCCGTTACCAACGTCCATCACTGCCGCGCCGTTGCGCGTATTATCCGGCCCGCCAAAGCGCGCCTCAGCACGACCGGTATACCCATCTAAAGACTCTTTCGGGATACGATGGTCAATGGCGTTGACCACGCCACCCATCGCGCTACCGCCGTAGAGCAAGGCCGCAGGCCCGCGTACGACGTCAATCTGCTCAATAATCAACGGATCTATACCCACGGCATGGTCAAAGCTCAGGGAAGAAGCATCGAGCACACCGACACCGTTTTGCATGATGCGCACGCGCTCACCATCCAGACCGCGGATAATCGGGCGTGAGGCATTGGGGCCAAACTGCGTCGCCGTGACGCCTGGGATGCCGTTGAGCGTCTCACCCAGCGTGCCTTGGCGGCGCAGGCTTAATTCGCGGCCCCCAAGCACGGACACCGGGACGACCATATCATCCGACGCGACACCTAAAGGATTGCCGGTCACCGGCACTTGATCAAGATCGATATTTGAAGTGTTATCTGCAGCTAAGACAGGTGTCGTTAATGCGGCCATCATCGCCAGCCATAGCGGTTTGTGACGCCAGGCAGGCGCCATCTGTTTCATCATATTCATTGCGTTTCCAGACATGATAGAGACAGTGCAAGCTGCACTGTACTCAAAATAAATGTGCACCAGACATGGCTTTGCCAGTCAGGGCGCGTTTAATAATCAGGCGGAAGTCATGAAGGGTGGCGCACGTGCAGAATAAACGGCAACGTGATGCGTATTGACCGCAATAATCGCTGCGGCGGGGAGGGTAACCTGAGACAGTGGCGGCAAATGCCACTGCGGCGTTTGTGTCAGCGCGCCAGCGGCATGCGCTAAGCTAATACACAAGGTACAAGGCTCATTGCCTTGTTTTTTATCGGGTTGTGACTGCTGAGTCAGCTCTTTGATGTGGCTAATTTCGTGCGTAGCAATGCCAGTTTGCGCAATGGCAAACAGCATGGCCAACAGAAAATACACATAAAAGCGTTTTAACATCTTGAATATATTAGCATATATTTATGACAATCGAATGAACAGCCACCTCTAGCGCAGCAATGCACTGAGAATCGCTTCCACCGCATTGGCATTTTGCACGGGCACATAGCCGCCTTCCAGCAGCCACAGCATACGTCCTTGCGCATAAGTCTCGGCCAGCTGTTTAATGCGGGTGGCGATATTGCTATATCCCGCATCTGTGTATTGCAACGCCCCTAAACGATCACCGGCATGTGCATCCAGCCCGGCCGACACCAGGACGAGTTGCGGTCGGAATTGCTGCATGGCAGGCGCCAACTGCTGCGCTAATGCATGCAAAAGCACTTGTTCGTTGCTGCCTGGGTGCACATCCACATTCATGGTATAGCCCAGCCCGGCGCCTATCCCCTGTTCAGACGGACGACCACTGCCGGGATACAAGGGATGCTGATGCGCACTAAAATAAAAGACGCTGTTATCTGCCTCAAAAATCGCCTGCGTGCCATTGCCATGATGCACGTCGATATCAATAATTAAAATGCGTTGAATGGCGTAACGCTGCTGGGCATAACGCGCCGCAACGGCAATATGGTTAATCAGACAAAATCCCATCCCGCGTTCGCGGGTGGCGTGATGACCGGGTGGGCGCACCAGGGCAAATGCGGTCGCGGATGGCTGAGACATGATGGCATCCACGCCTGCCATGCCCGCACCAGAAGCCAGTGTCGCCACCGCCACCGAGTGTGGCGAAATCACCGTGTCGCCAGTACTGAGTAGCCTGCGCTCCCCAGCATGGACATGTGCTTGCTCAGCATCTAGCAAATCGAGATAAGCGGCGCTGTGCACGCGTAATAAATCTGCACGCGTGGCCGCAGCAAAAGCAGGCCAGCGCAACAATGGTTGCCACGACGGCTGTTGCAAGCGCTCCACAATCGCACTGACGCGATGCGCTTGCTCCGGATGCTCAGGCCCTGGGTCATGTGTTTCAAAGCGGGCGTCATACAAGATGGTAATGGGCGGCTTGCCAGAGCTGGCTGATGCGCCATCCTGCGCAACAGCCTCAGGCATGCAGAGCAGCAAGGGACTCAACACTAATAGTCCCGACAGCAGAGGAGAACAATATCGCTTCATGGCTAGCGGCCAAATTAAGGGGCAATCTATGGATTGTAAAAACTTGCCGCATTGGTGGCAAGCCAAGCAATCAAGTAGTCAAGCGGCTGGATTAGCCAGTTTAGAGATTGACCACGCGTTTGGGCGCGATGCGGCCGTCGCGCTGTTGAAAACCGACGCCCAGAAACAGGCCAGCCTCACTATAAATACGCAGTTCGCCTGGCGGAATAATGCCTGACACCCACACCGGATTACCCTGCTTGAAATAATAAGCCGCATCGTCTTGCAGCTCGATTTTTGGTAACGCCGTGATCGCGGTATCCACCGGCAGTAACAAGGCATCACGCTGTTCGGCGGTCATCTGTTCTAATGCTTCAATGGTCACCGTATGCGCAATCTGGTAGGTGGCCGTCGCCGTGCGGCGTAAGGCAGTTAAATGCGCGCCAGCCTGCAAGGCTTTACCAATATCCTCACCCAGGGTGCGAATGTAAGTGCCTTTGCTACAGGTGACTTCAATCTCTGCACTGTTATCGGCACAACCGAGCACACGCAAGGCATAAATCGTCACCTGGCGTGGTTTACGCTCCAACTCGACACCATCGCGCGCGTATTCATACAAAGGCTTGCCGTTCACCTTGAGTGCCGAATACATCGGTGGCACTTGCGTGATCTCACCCATAAATTGCGGCAACACCTGCTCAATCTGCGCGCGGCTGATCTCACAATCCACCTGGCTGACCACATCGCCTTCTTTATCGCCGGTGGTGGTGGTCACACCAAACTTGACGGTCGCCACATAGGTTTTATTTTCATCAGTTAAATGCTGGGCAAACTTGGTAGCCTCCCCTAGGCAGATAGGCAACACGCCGGTCGCCAAAGGGTCCAGCGTGCCAGTGTGTCCTGCTTTTTGCGCCTGATATAACCACTTGACCTTTTGCAAGGCCTGGTTGGAAGAAAAACCATACGGTTTGTCGAGCAATAACACGCCGCTCACGGCGCGTTTAATGCGTTTGGTTTGCATAGATAAAAAAGGGAGAAATTAGTCTTGCGGCGGTGTATCAGACAACGCTGCATTGATCAGCTTGTCCATGTGCATGCCGCGGTCTATGGATTCGTCATAGACAAAGTGTAATTGCGGCATGGTACGCAGCATCATGCGTTTGCCCAACTGCGAGCGCAAAAAGCCAGCAGCTTTTTCTAGCCCGGCCTGCAAGCCTTTGCTATTTTTTGCGGCGGTATAAAACACTTTGGCATGCGCCATGTCGCCAGTCACCTCAACACCGGTCAAGGTCACCATCTGTACGCGCGGATCTTTGACCTCAAACATGAGCAAATCCGCCAGTTCACGGCGCATTTGCTCTGAGACACGGTCAGTTCTTGAAAATGCTTTAGCCATTACAGCGTTCTAGCCACTTCAACGACTTCGTAGACTTCCAGAATATCGCCCACTTCGATCTCGTTGTAGTTCTTGAGAGACAGGCCGCACTCGAAGTTGTTTTTGACTTCTTTAACGTCGTCTTTAAAGCGCTTCAGAGAATCCAGCTCACCAGTGTGAATAATCACATTGTTGCGCAGTACGCGTACTTTGGAGTTGCGTTTAACCACACCATCCTGCACATAACAACCGGCAATCGAACCCACTTTGGAAATCTTGAACACTTCGCGGATTTCGACAGTGCCTATCATCTGCTCTTTGTGTTCTGGAGCCAACATACCACCCAGTGCCGCTTTGATTTCATCAACGGCTTCGTAAATGATGTTGTAGTAACGCAGGTCTACATCCAGATTTTCCACCAATTTACGGGCACCGGCATCCGCACGCACGTTAAAGCCGATCAACACCGCTTTAGACGCCGCCGCCAGGTTCACATCAGACTCGCTGATCGCACCCACGGCCGTGTGAATGATATTCACGCGCACTTCATTGGTTGAGAGTTTCTGCAAGCTGGTAGTCAAGGCTTCAAATGACCCCTGAACATCAGACTTGATAATGAGGTTCAGTGTTTGCACTTCACCTTCAGCCATCTGCTCAAACATGTTTTCCAGTTTGGCTGCTTGCTGCTTGGCCAGCTTCACATCGCGGAACTTGCCTTGACGGAACAGGGCGATTTCACGCGCCTTACGTTCATCGTTCAATACAATGGTTTCTTCACCGGCGCTAGGCACGTCAGACAAGCCCAACACTTCCACCGGGATCGAAGGACCCGCTTCTTTAATGTCATTGCCGTTTTCGTCCAGCATGGCGCGTACACGACCATAAGCCGTACCCGCCAGCAACATGTCACCACGGCGCAGCACACCAGACTGTACCAATACGGTAGACACCGGGCCGCGACCTTTGTCCAGGCGGCCTTCAATCACCAAGCCTTTGGCCGGGGTATTTTGTGGTGAAGTCAGTTCCAGTACTTCTGCCTGCAACAGCACGGCTTCGAGCAACTCATCAATGCCTTTGCCGGTTTTGGCAGACACTTCACGGAACATGGTTTCACCGCCATATTCTTCAGGCACCACTTCGTGCGAAATCAATTCGTTTTTCACACGGTCAGGTTGCGCTTCTGGTTTATCCACCTTATTGATCGCCACCACGATAGGCACATTACCCGCTTTGGCATGGTGAATCGCTTCAATCGTTTGCGGCATCACGCCATCATCGGCAGACACCACCAGAATCACAATATCGGTGGCCTTGGCACCACGGGCACGCATGGCGGTAAACGCCTCGTGACCAGGCGTATCAAGGAAAGTCACCATGCCGCGTGGTGTTTCCACGTGGTAAGCACCAATATGCTGGGTAATGCCACCGGCTTCGCCAGAGGCCACACGGCTACGACGAATGTAATCCAGCAATGAGGTTTTACCATGGTCAACGTGACCCATCACTGTCACCACTGGCGGACGCGCTTCCATCACCGCTTCGACTGTTTCCGTCTCTTCCAGGAAGCTTTCTGGGTCGTTTGCAGCCGCAGCTTGCGCTTTATGGCCCATTTCTTCTACCAGAATGATCGCTGTATCTTGATCCAGTACCTGGTTAATGGTCACCATCATGCCCATTTTCATCAAGGCCTTGATCACTTCTGCAGCTTTGACTGACATTTTGTGTGCCAGGTCAGCCACTGAAATGGTTTCAGGCACCATCACCTCTTTGATCAATGGCTCAGTCGGCGCATTGAATGCATGTTGGTCATCTTTGCTTGATTTGTGGTGTTTACCTTTGGGTGTACGCCAGCCCTGAGCACCACCAGCCGGGGCATCACCGCGGGTTTTAATACCGCGTTTTTTGTTTTCGTTATCGGTCCAGTCGCGATTATCGGTCTTGGCCTTTTTGTCTTTGGTTTCTGGTTTATCAGCCACTTTGTTGGCCGGCTTGTGCAAAGTGCCTTCAGACAGCTTAGTCGCTGCCGGTTTATTCTTCGCTGCTTCTGCCTCGGCCTGGCGTTTTGCTTCTTCTTCTGCACGACGCAAGGTCAATGCTTGCTTGCGCTGAACATCCTCAGCTTGCAAGGCAGCCAGCTTAGCGGCACGCACCGCTTCGTTCTCGCGCAAAGCAATTTCCTGCGCCGAAAGCACCGCTGTTTTTTTCGCTACGACAGGCGCAGGCGTCTCAACCACAGGGGCAGATTCAACCACTACCGGAGTCTCAACTGGCTCAGGTTCTGGCTCGGGCAGGACTTCAGCCACCTCTTCAACCACAGGCGTTTCAGCAATGACTTCCTCAATCTCTACAGGCAATTCGTCCAAGACTTCCGGCAAAGCGCTTTCAGCTTCTTCGTAAGTAGCATCAACCGGCTGGTCAAAACCAATTTCCGGGCGCTCCAGTACGCGTTTTTTGCGCACCTCCACTTGAATCGTACGCGCCTTACCTGAGCTGTCGAGCTTTTTGATCTCAGTATTTTGCTTGCGGGTTAAGGTGATTTTATTTTTGGGCGCGTTTGCCGCACCATGCTCTTTACGCAAGTAATCCAGCAAGGCAGCCTTGTCACCTTCTTCCAAAAAATCATCCACAGACGTTTTGTTAACGCCTGCGCTTTTCAGTTGCTCGATAAGCAGAGTCGTTGGAAGACCCAGCTCTGCGGCAAATTGTGCGACGGTTGAAAGTGCCATGTACTGCTCCAGTTCAATTACTTTATTTTTTAATTAAGATGTATGCATGATGTCTTAACCGCATAGGTTACTTAAACCAAGGTGCCCGTGCAGTCATAATCAATGACTTGGCACGCTCTTCATCTATTCCTGTCAACTCCACCAACTCATCGACGGCCAGTTCAGCCAGATCTTCACTGGTGTGGATTTCGTTCGCAGCCAGCTTATGGGCTGTATCTGCATCCATGCCTTCCAGTGTCATCAAATCGTTGGTGTCTTCTTCAACTTTCTCTTCTTTGGCAATGGCCTCTGTCAGCAATGCTGCACGCGCACGAGAGCGCAATTCGTTGATGGTATCTTCATCAAACGCCTCGATTTCAGCCATCTCGGCCAATGGCACGTAAGCAATCTCTTCCAGCGTACTAAAGCCTTCTTGCACCAGAATGTCAGCCACTTCTTCATCCACATCCAGCTTTTCAATAAACAGCTGGCTGATTTTGGCATATTCGTCCTGGCTTTTTTGTGCTGCGGCTTCTTCGGTCAGAATATTCAAGTTCCAACCCGTCAGTTCAGAAGCCAAGCGTACGTTTTGGCCGTTACGACCAATCGCCACCGCCAATTGCTCTTCGTTCACCACCACATCCATGCTGTGTGCATCTTCATCGACGACGATGGAGGTCACTTCAGCCGGTGCCAGCGCATTGATCACGAACTGTGCCGGATCCATACTCCATAACACGATATCCACACGCTCGCCACCCAGTTCAGACGTCACCGCCTGCACACGGGAGCCGCGCATACCCACGCAAGTACCCACTGGGTCCAGACGCTGGTCATTGGTTTTCACGGCAATTTTAGAACGCAAACCTGGATCACGCGCCGCAGAGCGAATCTCCAACAAGCCTTCTTCAATTTCCGGCACTTCGAGCTCAAACAAACGCTTGAGAAAGTCTGGTGCCACGCGTGACAAAATTAATTGTGGACCACGGCCACCGCGGTCAACACGTGACAAATAAGCACGCACACGGTCACCCACGCGCAGGTTTTCTTTCTGAATCATCGCCTCACGTGGCAACAAGCATTCAATACGACCCACTTCAATGATCGCATTGCCTTTTTCCATGCGTTTGATCACGCCAGTGACCAGGTTTTCGCCACGTGCCAGGAAATCCTGAATCATTTGCTCGCGCTCAGCTTCTCGCACTTTTTGCAAAATCACTTGCTTGGCAGCTTGTGCCCCGATACGGCCAAATGAGATCGACTCTAATGGCTCTTCGTAGTAATCACCGATCTGTCTGCTGGCTGCACGCTCATCCTCTTCATCGAATTGGTAAGCAGAGCTTTCCAGCAGGTCGTATTCCACATATTGCCAACGTCTAAAGGTGGCATAATCACCGGTTTCGCGGTCAATTTCCACGCGGATATCAGCACCTTCTTCATGGTTCTTTTTCGTTGCCGAAGCCAATGCCAGTTCCAAGGCAGTAAAAATCACCTCTTTATCCACGTTTTTTTCGTGGGCTAGGGCATCAACCAACAACAATAATTCACGACTCATCGTAATCTCCAACTCACCGTACGGATTAGCTATAACAAATTAATCAAAGACAGGGCTCAAACGAGCCTTATCAATATTATCCAGCGACAATCTATAAATCCAGCCATCGCACTCAACTACCACTTTACCTGCTTCAACCCCTTGCAACAGCCCCAAAAATGTTTTTCTTGGCAGACTGGTTTTAGTGGCCTTTGGACCATCGTCTTGAATACCGATACGCAACTTGATTAGCGCACGCTCACCGGCAAAGCGCACAAAATCGGCCTCTTTGCTTAGTACGCGATCCAAACCGGCGGAAGACACTTCTAGGCGGTCATAATCAATATCCAGCTCAACGGTTAACACATTACCAAGCTGATTACTTACCAATACACAATCATCAATGGTGACACTGTCTTTATTGTCTTTCGGCGTCAGTTTGTCGATAAACACGCGCAGCAATTTGCCACGATTGGCTGTTTCAAAATCAACCAACTCATACCCCAACTGGGCAACCGTCTTTTCAACCACCGAATGCAAATTTTGCATACGCACCCTTAACTCAAAACGTAACGTCCGAAAACAAAAAATGGGCGTAACGCCCATCTATCATTTCGATTATACCAAATTTTCGTTTAAATTCATAGCCAAGCATGCGATGCAACACAGTCGACATAACACAAGAAATGAATGGTGAAAGAACACCAACACGCGCTGATTTTTAATAGCCCACATGGGTCAATGACAGGGACTCGCCACTCTTTTACTATACTTAAAAACGAGGGAGAAGACTCTAATCAACAACCGCCTAAGCGGTGCAAACAAAAAGCAGTACAGATTTCATGGCAGTCTATTTTGAGTATCTCTAAATAGACTTTAACCCGGTGCTTGCACCGGGTTTTTTTCTGCCTGTAATCTGCATAGCATCGTCTGGCTGGCTAGGTTTAGCACTAGATATTATTTATTTTGAGCAATAAAAAACCCAGCACTATTGTGCTGGGTTTTTATGTAAGGAGCTTGGGGATGACCTACTTTCGCATACGAAGAGTACACTATCATTGGCGCAAGTTCGTTTCACGGCCCTGTTCGAGATGGGAAGGGGTGGTTC
>NZ_SSGF01000013.1 GCF_008015755.1 Methylophilus sp.
ACAAGAAACAGATGGGGTGTTAGCTCAGCTGGTAGAGCAGCGGACTTTTAATCCGTTTGTCGTGGGTTCGATCCCCGCACACCCTACCAAAATACAAAAGACGGCTCGCAGAAATGTGGGCCGTTTTTCATTTCTAAAAGCTGAACGACATTTCAGAGTTCAGTTACCCAGCATTTCGTATTTGTTGCGGTTTTTCAGTTAGCCGCTCCCAAAACGCCCCCCCCCCTGAATTGCCACTAATTTACTAGACACCTTTAAGCCTGAATAATGGCAAAAAAGAAAGGTAAAGTAGGTAATTTATTTATTCACGATTGTTTTGCCAATGGGCGCAAGCGCGAGGCCTGCGAGTTTGAGATGTTGAATGCTAAACGGGATGCCGATAATGGTGACGAAGCAGGCGAGGGCGGAAACAAGATGGCCGATGGCTAACCATGCTCCGGCAAAGATGAACCAAATGATGTTTCCGATGAGCCCGAGAAAACCGGTGCCAATATCATCTTTTTGCGTTAACGCTTTGCGGCTGATTGCTTCGCGACCAAATGGTAGAAAGGTGAATTGACCAATGACAAAACAGGCTTTTGCCCATGGGATGCCGATGATGGTGATGAAGGCTAATATACCGAAAAACCACCAGGCCAGGCCCATTAAAAAGCCGCCAAATATAAACCAAAGCATATTTCCAATTGCACGCATGCTGACTATTCCTTGTTGTTTGAATACTATTGTTTAACAGTGTCCTTTAACTTAGTCTAGCTGCTTGTAAAACATAAGTCTAATGTCTGCATCACGACTAAATTAAGTAGACAATGATCTGTTTCGCAGATGTCATCGTGTTTATATTTGGTGAGGTCTGCATCTAGTAGATGAAATTGACCGTATGTAGCGTTAGACGCAATCAAAATGACAATATTAATCTTAAAAGAAAAGTTGGAATGAGTTGTGATGGATGACATCGAGGATTTGATTGCTCGAATCATAGATAGGGATGAGGGGGCTTTTAACACGTTGTATGAAGCTACTTTTAGCAAGGTCTATAGTTTGGCTTTAAAGATTACCAAAGACTCAAGTACTGCCGAGGAGGTGGTGGAAGATACTTATTACCAGATATGGCAGGAAATTTATCGTTACGATTTTAATAAGTGTCCTTTGTATAACTGGATACTGATTATTTGCCGCTCGCGGGCGATCGATGCAGTGAGAAAGCTTCATGCGATCCCTGAGATGGTGGTTAATGATGATTGGGCGATAGAGTCCACGGATTTGTCTACGGATGATCGATTGCAGGGTAAGCAACTGTCGCTGGCGGTGATAAAGGCGTTATCAGAAATTAAGCCGTTGCAGCGGCAAGTTTTGCACCATGTTTTTTATTATGGATTATCGCATCAAGAAATATCTGACGTCATGAACATGCCGCTAGGCTCGGTGAAATCAACGATTAATCGAGCGCAAAAATTATTAAGAGAGAAACTCAAAGGTGAACAGTTTTGAATAAAGAGATGACAACCAACAAACCTGAATCTTTAGATTTTGATTTGTTTATTGAGCTGTTTGAGGCGACGCCTGATCTGCAGCCTACTGACGCTGTCAAAAATAAAATCAAGACCACATTGATGCATCGCGTTGCACAAAGTCGTGATGCACAATTTTTTGTATTTGCCGAGCAGGGGCAGTGGAAATCCCTTAACCAGGGGATTCAGATCAAAATCTTGAAAAGTGACTCTCAGGCGAAATCTTTTTTGCTCAAGCTGGAACAAAACACCATTATTCCTTATCACGACCATCACAAGAATGAAGAAACTTTTGTGATTGATGGCGAGGTGTGGCTGGATGGGATTCATTGTAAAAATGGCGATTATCATTTTGCGGGGGCGGGCACGTTTCATAAAGAAATCCGCACAGAGGCTGGTTGTACGCTGTTGATCAAAACCTATTGATCCATCCGTTGCTAACTACCATGAATGTTATTTATGTTGTGTTGATTATGATCGCCTCTAGCCTGTTGTCCGCATCGGCATGCTTTGCCACGCCCGATTTTAAAGCGCCGCTGTGGCAAGTGGGCGGGCACCTGCAAACGATTGTTCCGTCACTGTTTCCGCAAGTGGCCAAGCAAGCGTATGTGCGTGAGCGCTGGGAGCTGGCCGATGGCGATTTTGTCGATGTCGATTGGACCGAGCCGCCTGTGCCGGTGGATAACGCGCAACATAAACCGGTATTGGTACTGTTTCACGGCCTGGAGGGCAGCTCTCAGAGTCATTATGCGCGGGTGATGATGTCTGCCGCCAAGCAGCGTGGCTGGCTAGGTGTGGTGGTGCATTTTCGGGGATGTTCAGGTGAGCCAAATCGGCTGCCGCGTGTCTACTATGCTGGCGATGCGGCAGAGATCAATACGTTTATTTCAATCATTCATCAAAAGCTGCCGGACCATCCGATATATGCGTCAGGCGTGTCACTGGGCGGCAATGCGCTGCTGAAGTGGCTGGGGCAATATCCTGAAGAGGCGCGGCGCCTGGTGAAAGCGGCGGTGGCCATCTCGGCCCCTATCGCTTTGAAAGAAACGGCACACAGCCTCGACCAGGGCGTGAATTATTGGTTATACAGCAAACACTTTGTGGCCTCGATGAAGCCTAAAGCCTTGCAAATGGCGGCGCGGTTTCCCGATTATTTGGATGCAAAGCGTATTCAGGAGGTCAGCACGGTGCAAGAGATGGATGATGCAGTAACCTCAGTGTTGTTCGGCGCAAAAAATGCCGACGATTACTATGACATCAATGCGTCTAAACCATGGTTGTCGGCGATTCAAACCCAGACCCTCATTTTAAACGCTAAAAATGATCCATTCGTGCCTTTTGCAACCTTGCCCTCCGCGTCAGAGGTGTCAGCCACGGTGCATCTTGATTATCAGGCCGAGGGCGGGCATGCCGGGTTTTATGGCCATAGCGATCAGGCGTCGCCATGGTTAGCGGCGCGCATTTTCCAATTTTTTGAGACCGTCCAGCCTGAGCAGCTCGATGCGGTTGTCGCGCCGCTCATGTATTACCATCCTGCGTCAATTTATCAATAAGCGCTCTGCCAGATGGCTTCTGGCCATTTTTTTTGCGCTGATTTTCAGGCAAGTCTTCAAAAAGTTTCACCTCCTACCGTCGGCCAATGTCACGTATTTGCCGCGCGCGTAAAAAAAAGCCTCTTTAACTGCATCCAATTTCAAACCCATGACGTATATGTTATGAGAGCAATTTATTGCGCTCAGCAAAACCACAAAATACGCGCCAATCTATGTGCCATCACGGCCATTAGTTAAGGCGATAATCAATGCAGGAATAAATATTTGTTTATTCAATGCAAGCGAGCAATAAACCGTTGAGAGCTGTCTTAAAACGGATGATTTGTGGTCGACGACAGGGAACGTTGATTGTGCAGCGGGACATTGCTGACGATGAGCGTGCGTCTAAATCACAATGTGTTTGATGTCATTTTTAATAATTAAATTGTTATTTTGAAGAGAGGTTTAACATGAAGAAGCGTTTTTTTTATAGCACGGTCTTAGGTGCCAGTCTGTTGGCAGGAGCTGCTCAGGTCAATGCGGATACCTTGTACGGATTCAACAGTAGCAAGATTGCTGTGATCGACTCGTTGAATCTGGGTGCGGTTTCTTATCTCGATATTTCAGGCTTGTCTGCTGGTGAACGCTTACTTGGCGTTGATCTTAGACCGACGGATGGTTTGGTCTATGGTCTAACCAGCCAGAACAGGCTGTATACCCTGGACACCACGACGGGTGCAGCGACGTTCAAGAGCACGCTTAGCGGTGCTTCTGTCGCAGGACAGTCTATTGGCATTGATTTTAATCCGGTAGCAGATTTTGCTGGTGCTTCATCGCTGCGTGTCATTACAGGCACAGGCAATAACTATGCGATTAACGCGAATACAGGCGCGGTGGGCAATGTCGCTGGTGCCAATATCGGCAGTGGCTATACTGCGGTTTCCTACATTAATTCGATTCCAGGCACGGCGCCAACCAGCACGGGCTTGTATTACGTCAACACCAACAGCGATTCGCTGCATTTTTTGGGAACCGGATTTAACAATCCCGCTGGCGCAGGTGGCATCCAGTTGGTTGGCTCACTGGGGGTGAATGCGCTCTCTGCCGGTGGCTTTGATGTGTTAGGTAACGGTCATGCCTATGCTTTATTTAATCTGGACGATGGCACCCTGGATTCACAGTTATTTTCGATTAATCTGGCGACAGGCACTGCGACCTATCTCACGACGCTCAACGGTACCTTTAACGGTTTGACTGGCGTCGCGGCCGTGCCGGAACCTTCAAGCTATGCACTGGTGCTGGTTGGTTTGGGTCTGATGGCTGGTGCGGCAAGACGTCAGTCTCGTCAACGTCAATAAGTAACTACTCAATCGTCATGCCTTAGTGACAGGCCGGTGTTTCTCAACATCGGCCTTTTTTCATGACTGTGAGGCGGGTGAATCGCGCAGCATTTTTATGATAAGCGGTTGACCCAAACAGACTAACGACAAGATAGTAGTTTTACACTAAAATAATTGTTGTATGAATAATTGATGATTTATAAGACGTTGTAGACGCGGTAATTATTTAATATTAATTAGGGGATAACGATGAAAAAACTAGCTTTGGTTTTAGCAATGGGCTTGGCTTCTGTCAATGCTTACGCTGTTGATATTGTTGGCTTGAACAATACTGGGGCGGGCTTGACAGCGCCTGCACAAGACACTAACTACACAGTAACAACCCCAAGTTCTACGGTGGATTACGGCTATGTGACCACAAACGGGACCTTTCCACTGTCAGGTGCCTGGTTGGCAAATGACGCAACCTCCTCATGGTTAACACCAACGGCTAACCAAAGTGACTCACTGGACCCAGTCGTTGATGGTATTTACACCTGGACAACCACCTTTAACCTGACAGGTTATGATGCTTCAACTGCTAGCTTTACTGGACGCTTTGCGGCTGATAACTCTGCAATTGCTTACCTGAATGGTCAACAGATCGGCACCTCAACTGGTTTCTCATCATGGAGCTCATTCTCAGCCACAGCCAGTAGCTTTGTTGCCGGGGTAAACACTTTGTCGTTTGTACTGACTAATGAAGCATTAGGTAGTGGCAACCCAACCGGTTTGCGCGTTGAGTTTTTGAGCTCAAATGTCGCCGCTGTCCCAGAAGCTGACACCTATGCTTTGATGCTGGCTGGTTTTGGCTTGATGGGCTTAGTGGTACGTCGCAAAAACGCCGCTTAAGCATTCAGTTGGCCTACTCAAAAAGTCACGCGATCAGGCGTGGCTTTTTTTATTGCTTGGCTGAAGTTGTGACACAGGGCGATGTTTTCATAAACGATCATTGGCTTGTTTAGCTGGATGATCTGCAGGTCATTGATAATAAGACTCATGGCGACGCCTTGAGTCTTATTATCGGGCTAAGGTAAACTGTGCAGCTTGCATTGCGTTGCTTTGATTAACCGGCTGCCCAGGCTTTCACTCATGATGTATGTCACTATTTTTTTGGTCGCTTTTATTGCGTTTGCGTTAAGCATGGTCTGCGGCGGTGGCGCCGGATTGTTGCTGATTCCTGTCCTTGGCTATGTGTTGCCGGCTGCACAAGTGCCTGCGGCGCTTTCTGTCGGTACGTCCATCAGTGCTATCACCAAGTTGTATTTGTTTTTCCGGCAGATCAACTGGCATATGGTGAAACATTTTTTGCCTGCGGCCCTGCTTGGCGTCTTGATCGGTGCCTGGTTGTTAAGTTACCTGGCGCCGGTGTATATCGAGTTGTGCATGGCATTGTTTCTCGTTTGTAATTTGCCCTCTGTGTTTAAAAAACCATCAACAGTCAATGCGTCTCAACGCCGCTATTCCACGCATTTTTTAACCTTTATTGGCTTGTTGGCGGGGTTTATTTCTGCGTTAACCGGCGCGGTGGGGGTGTTGTTCAACGGTGTCTATCTGCGCTATGGCTTGACCAAGGAGGAGATCGTCGCCACCCGGGCGGCGAATGAGATTTTTCTGCATCTGGTCAAACTGTGCTTATATGCCTGGTTTGGGTTGTTGACGCATGAGGCACTGTATGTCGGCTTATGGGTGGCGGTGGCTGCAGTGGCCGCGACTTATGTTATGAAGTACGTACTGCCCAAGATATCAATCCGTATTTTTAGCAAGGTGGGCTATGGCGCCATGGTGCTGTCAGGCCTTATTTTGTTGAATAGTGCCGTGATCAGAATCCAGGAGGCCCATGATCCTAATATCCATCTCGCCAGGGTGTCAAAAGGTTACGATGCTACTTTTAATTGGGATGATTTAATCTACACCGTTGAGTTCAAGTATGGAGAAGGCTTTGAGTTCGAGAGAATCATTCCGTTTGCGCAGCTGGATGATGCCCGGCAGGCCTATGTGCACGCAGAGGACATAGGTGCAGACAAAGTGGTGATTGAGAAGGTTTACTCGATGAAGAAGATCTCGTATGAGGCTTATTTTTATGACTCCCGCAACCAGCTCATTAAAAAGGTGAAGTTTCACTAGCAGCAGGCGCAAATTCCAATAGAGGCATGGGCTCGCGGTTTACAGGCAGGCAATCGCCTGACACCATGTTGGGTCTGTTTTAAATGGCGACATCGTTTGCCGCGCACAATTTTTGAGGGTAGCTGAGTTACACTACACCTCATCCGCGGCATCCCATATTGTGCCGCACACTAATCGCAGAAGACCACGATGGACACCAATCAATTTCTTGTACAAGCTGCAATTTTCCTGGCGGCAGCAATTCTTTTAGTCCCGCTATTCAAACGGCTGGGCCTGGGGTCGGTGCTGGGGTATTTAATCGCCGGGATTTTGATCGGGCCTTATGCCTTAAAGCTGATTACTGACCCAGAGCATGTGTTGCATTTTGCCGAGTTTGGCGTGGTGCTGATGTTGTTTCTGATCGGCCTGGAGCTAGAGTCGCAAAAGGTGTGGGAGCTGCGTAAGCTGTTGTTTGGCCTCGGTGGTCTGCAGGTGACGCTGACGATTGCGCTGGTAGCGGTGGTAGCGCACTTGTTGCATTTTTCGTGGCCCGAGGCGTTGATTATTGGCATGGGTGTGGCCATGTCGTCGACCGCGATCGGGCTGACGGCTTTGATTGAGAAAAAGCAGTTGCGTACGCCGGGCGGCCAGGCGGCATTTGCCACCTTGTTGTTTCAGGATTTATCGGTGATTCCGTTGTTTATGCTGCTGGCGTTTATTGCGCCAAATAAAACTGCATCGGGGTTTGACCTATGGGCGGTGACGCAGTCGATGGCGGTGATACTGGCGATTATCCTGGCAAGTAAAACCATTTTGCGGCCGATCATGCGCATCGTTGCGCAAACCGGTATCCGCGAGGTGTTCGTCGCGTTTTCTTTATTACTGGTCATCGGCGTCTCGCTGGTGATGGCCTCGGTAGGGTTGTCTATGGCGCTGGGCACCTTTTTGGCCGGGGTGTTGCTGGCAGATTCGGAATACCGTTACGAGTTGCGTCTGGATATTGAGCCAGTCAAAGGCTTGCTGCTTGGCCTGTTTTTTATCTCAGTTGGCATGACGGTAGATTTAGACTTGGTGACCCAGCAGCCAGGACTGATTTTTGGCTTTGCAGCGCTGATTGTGACCATGAAGTGTTTGCTGCTGATTGGTTTGGGCAGCCTGTTTCATTATCCGTGGCGGGACAAATTATTATTCGGCGTCGCCATTTCGCAGATTGGTGAGTTTGCGTTTGTGATTTTTGGCGTGGCGCTCACGCAAGACTCGATTTCACGCGATACCTACAATATCCTTAATGCGATTGTGGCGGTCTCCATGTTGATCACGCCGGTGCTGTTGTTGCTGTACGACCGCTTTTTGGCCTTGCAGTGTGGTGCGCCGCCTAAAGACGCCATTAGCGAAAATAACACTGTCATCATTGCCGGGTTTGGCCGCTTTGGGCAGATTGTGGCCCGTGTGCTAATCGCCAGGGGCATGACGCCGACACTGATTGATAATGACCCCAATCAGGTAGATTTAACGCGCCAGTTTGGCTGGCGTTGCTATTACGGTGATGCGTCACGGCTGGATGTGCTGGAAGAGGCAGGCATTGCCGAGGCGCGTTTATTTGTCATTGCGGTGAACGATGCCACGGCGACGCTGGAGATGGCCAAGCTGGTGAAAGCACGTTGGCCGCAGGTGAAAATGGTGGTGCGGGCCAGAAGTCGGACCGATGCGTTTGACCTGCGTGATCTGGATTTGCAGCCCGTGCGCGAGACGTTTTACTCGTCGTTAGAGGCCGCCCGGCAAGCGTTGATGGCGATTGGTGAAACCGCCAGCACTGCCGCCAACATCATCAAGCAGTTTGAACAGCATGATATGGAGCAACTGGAAGCCACGCGCAAAATCCGGCATGACCGCAAGGCCTTGTCTAGCGTGATGGAGCAGGGTCGCCAGGACCTCAAGACTTTGCTCGAACTGGAGCAGCCGAATCCAGACAGCGAGCGTGGCAATGTCTGATAGCACTCCAGATGATCAGCCACCACTGTGGGCGGCGTTGTTGTGCCTGCGGGTGTCATGAAACCTGATCAATCCACTTCTAAGCTGCATCCGCGCAACCTGCATCGTGCCGGTTATGACTTTGCTGTGCTGGTGCAAGCGCACCCGGCGTTATCCGCCTATGTGCGCCCCAACGCTTATGGCGATGCGGCTATCGATTTTTCTCATCCGCAAGCAGTCAAGGCCCTCAATCAGGCCCTGCTCAAGCACTATTACGGCGTCTTAACCTGGGATATTCCTAACAATTACCTCTGTCCACCCATCCCTGGCCGGGCCGATTATGTGCATTATCTGGCCGATTTATTGTCTGAAAGTGGTTTTTCTGAACCCGTGCGCTTGCTGGATATTGGCACTGGCGCCAACTTGGTGTATCCCTTAATCGCTGCACAGGCTTATGGCTGGCAGTGCGTGGGCGCAGAGATTGATGTAAAAGCGTTGC
This sequence comes from Methylophilus sp., assembly GCF_008015755.1. Lineage (GTDB taxonomy): Bacteria > Pseudomonadota > Gammaproteobacteria > Burkholderiales > Methylophilaceae > Methylophilus. The sequence continues at coordinate 8,996 of NZ_SSGF01000013.1, forward strand.
GCAATGCGCAGCAGTTGATTGAGGCGAATAGCTTGCAGCCGCAGATTAGTGTGCGTCAGCAGACTCAGCCAGCGTCGATGTTTAAGGGCGTGATTTTGCCCGGCGAGCAGTTCACGGTGACGTGTTGCAACCCGCCTTTTCATGCCTCAGCCGAAGAGGCACTGGCGGGCACGCAGCGCAAGTGGCGCGGCTTGGGTAAAAAGCCACCTCAGGCATTGAATTTTGGCGGGCAGTCAAACGAGTTGTTCTGCGAGGGCGGCGAGGCGGTGTTTTTAAACACCATGATTCGTGAGAGCAAGCTGTTTGCCAAGCAGTGTGTGTGGTTCACCACGCTGGTGTCTAAAGCGAGCAATTTGCCGCTGGTGACCCGCGAATTGAAGAAAGTGCAGGCGGTGACCGTGAAGACGGTGGAGATGGCGCAAGGCCAAAAACAAAGCCGGTTTGTCGCGTGGACCTTTCAGTCGGTATCGCCCAAAAAGCACTCATCATCAAAAGGGTGAGTTTCGTATTGGCGAGTTTGAAACTATTTCTCACGCACAGTGCCAACTAAATCAGCCGGAAACACCTATGCGCGCCAGTATCTCCGGTATGTTTTCTGCGGCCACCGGGCGGCTCAACAGATACCCCTGTATTTGGTCACAGTGACAGTGGGTGAGAAATGCTAGTTGCTGTTCAGTCTCTACCCCTTCGGCCACCACGGTCAGTTGCAAAATGTGCCCGAGCTGGATGATCGCCCGCACTATTTCTGCACTATCCTGGTCTTTGTGAAGGTCGCTGATGAAAGATTTATCAATTTTGAGTTTGTCGACGGACAGTTGTTTAAGGTATGACAGGCTGGAATAGCCGGTGCCAAAGTCGTCAATGGCCAGCTTGACGCCGATGTGCTTGAGTGTATGCAGGGTGTTGATCACCGACTCTGTGTCCTGAATCAGGATAGACTCTGTCAGCTCAAGTTCCAGACTTTTTGGGGGCAGGTTAAACTCATGCAGCGCAGAACGGATGGTGTCTACAATATTGCCATGCCTGAACTGGTGTGAGGATAAATTCACCGCGACTACCAGGTGAGTGTGTCCTTGCTGGTGCCATGCGGCCAGTTGTCGGCAGGCTTCGCGCAGCACCCACTGCCCCATCGGGATAATCAGCCCGCTTTGTTCTGCAATAGGAATAAACTCGGCGGGGGAGAGCATCTGTCCATCGGCGTTTTGCCAGCGGATTAAGGCTTCAATGCCACTCATGCGGCCATCGCACAGACGTATTTGCGGTTGATAATGCAGTAAAAACTCATTGTTTTTTAAGGCGGTATGCAGGTCGGTCTGGATGCGCATGCGCTTTTGTGCGTCGGCATTCATCTGCGATACAAAAAAGCGGTAGGTGTTGCGACCACAGTCTTTGGCCAGATATAGCGCCGCATCCGCGTTTTTGCGCAGGGTTTCAAAGTCCTTGCCATCGTTCGGGTAGAGGCTGATGCCGATGCTGAAGGACGCATGCAAAGTGTTATTACTGACCTCAAACGGCTCTTGCATGGCCTCCAGAATCTGTTGCGCGGTGTGGGTGACGATCTCTGAGGCTTGCGTGTTGTTAATCAGCAGCACAAACTCGTCACCCCCCTCGCGGCTCAGAACACAAGCCTCTGAAAGCAGTCGTTGCAGACGCCTGACGACTTCAATTAGCAACGCATCTCCGGTCGCATGGCCAAAGCTGTCATTAATCTCCTTAAAGTTATCCATGTCCAAAAACAGCATGGCGAGGCCGTAATCGCGTTGGTTTGCCTGCTGGATAAACTGCTCAAAACGCTTGCGCAGTAACAGGCGGTTAGTCAGGCCGGTGAGGGGATCATGGTGCGCAAGATATTCTAGTTTTGTTTCGGCGTCGCGATGTTCGGCGCGGATACGCAGCGACTGAATGCCAAAGGCCAGGTCATTGGCCAGTTCGTCAAGTAAGGTGACTTCATCCGCAGAAAACGCATGGGTATGCGCGGCATAGATCGTCATCACCCCCAGGGTCTGTTTGGCTACTTTGAGTGGCAAGGCGATGCAGGCAAGCAGGCCTTCCTGGCTGGCCATGTCCCCCAGGCTGCTTAACAAGGCTGCATTGGGGTAGTCCTGAATAATCTGCACACGGCCGCTTTGAAAGGCTTTCACCGCCAGGCTGATTTCCGGCGTTTGCTGCTCCAGCGCAATCGTCCCCGTCAACCTTGCACCAGCCATCGCAGCCATGCGCAAAGGCTGGTAGCTGCCATGGTCGGGATAGCCGACCCAGGACAGCCGGTAGCCGCCAGAATCGATCACCAGCTGGCAAATATCCTTGATGAGTTGTTGTTCATTGGTGGCATGAATGAGCGTCTGATTACAGCTACTCAACAAACGGAGTGAGCGATTGAGTGTCAGCAAAGCTTTCTCAGAGTGCTTTTGCTGGGTGATATCCCGCAAAATGCATAGCACGCCCGAGACTTCGCCGATGGCGTCTTTTTCTTGGACCAGGCGCAGTTCTATGATGCGATCCTCTGGCCAATCCGTTTCAAGGGTGCATGATGTTTCTTGCTGTAATGTTTGCCATATCGCCTGGTGAATTTTTTCGCGCGCTGCCGCCGTTGCCACCCGGTCACAATCCAGCAGCGTTCTTTCCAGCATATCGGCTGCCTCTAGCCCAAATGACGCGGTAAAAGAAGGGCTGACGAAGCTGCATCTGGCTTGCAGGTCAAAGCGAATAATGTGGTCAGGATGGTTTTCAATCAGCGCGCGTAAACGCTTTTCACTTAATTTTAGTGCGGTGATGTCATGGGCAATCGCCAGCGCACCGACGACTTTGCCTGCACTATCCAACTCAGGGACGGCATGAATCCGCAGTACCTTGGTATGGACATTGGGACCATCTGGGAGACGATCCAGAAAAAAATCAAATTCTGCTTCCAGCCCGGTATCTATCACCCCGCGGATTTTTTCTTGATAGTGTTGCAAGGCGACTGAGCTCGGCCTTAATGAGCTGGGGGTTTTGCCTTCAAGGTTTTTAGACGGCTCGCCAATCAGTGTGATTGCGGCGGGATTGAGATAGGTGCGCTTGCAGTCCCTATCGTAATGAATGACAGGTTCATGCAGATAATCTGTCAGCATGATAAATTTTCTGTCATCAGTACTCATGGGGCGATACCTTGAAAACTGTCCTATTGTTCACTAAAGAATAGCACACAAATTTTATTGCCATCATTGCATTTTTACAATGCGCTGTCTGCGTTTATATGATGCAGCCAGGCCGATCGTAGCTGCTGGTTGGCCGCGATTTGTCAGCCAGGCACGTGGCGAGATTAGGTGGCCTGTGTATTGTGGGCGATAATAGCGGTCTTAGTGCGAAACGTTATTGTTGGAATGCCCCATGGAAGTGAAAGTCAATTTTCTCGATAAGCTCCGCCTTGAAGCCAAGTTTGATGACTTCACGGTGATTGCCGATCAGCCGATTCGTTATAAAGGCGATGGTTCGGCCCCTGGCCCGTTCGATTACTTTTTGGCTTCATCGGCCTTGTGCGCCGCGTATTTTGTGAAGCTGTATTGCAGCACGCGCAATATCCCTACCGACAATATCCGCCTGTCGCACAACAATATTGTTGACCCCGAAGACCGCTACAAACAGATTTTTAAAATCCAGATTGAATTACCAGCCGATCTCTCTGAAAAAGACCGCATTGGTATTTTGCGTTCGATAGACCGCTGTACGGTTAAAAAAGTGGTGCAGGCTGGCCCTGAGTTTATCATTGAAGAAGTGGCGAATTTGGATGCCGACGCGCAGGCCTTGCTCACCGTGAATCCGGCCGCAGAATCACAGACCTATATCACTGGCAAAGATTTACCGCTGGAGCAAACCATCGCCAATATGTCTGGTCTGCTGGCGAGCATGGGTATCAAGATTGAAATCGCCTCCTGGCGCAATATTATTCCTAATGTGTGGTCGCTGCATATCCGCGACGCGCATTCACCGATGTGTTTTACGAACGGCAAAGGCGCTACCAAGGAGAGCGCATTGGCGTCCGCCTTGGGCGAGTATATCGAGCGCCTGAGTAATAACCATTTTTATGCCGGGTCTTACTGGGGCGAAGAGATCGCCGATGCCGCGTTTGTACACTATCCGAATGAGCGCTGGTTCAAGCCTGGCCGCAAAGATGCGCTGCCAAAAGAAATCCTCGATGACTATTGCCTGGAAATCTACAACCCAGATGGCGAGCTGCGTGGCTCACATCTGATAGACACCAACTCAGGCAATGCCGAACGCGGGATCTGTTCACTGCCGTTTGTGCGTCAATCAGACGGTGAAACGGTGTATTTTCCGACCAATCTGGTCGAAAACCTGTTCGTGAGCAATGGCATGAGTGCCGGTAATACGCTGGCAGAGGCGCAGGTGCAATGCTTGTCAGAGATTTTCGAGCGCGCCGTCAAACGCGACATTATCGAAGGCGAAATCGCTTTGCCGGACGTGCCGGCAGAGGTGTTGGCAACATACCCTGGCATTATGGCGGGGATACAAGGCCTGGAGGCGCAGGGCTTTCCAGTGCTGGTGAAAGACGCCTCGCTGGGCGGTCAATATCCGGTGATGTGCGTGACCTTGATGAATCCACGCACCGGCGGTGTGTTTGCCTCATTTGGTGCCCACCCGAGCATGCAAGTCGCGTTGGAGCGTAGCCTGACAGAGTTGCTGCAAGGCCGTAGCTTTGAAGGTCTCAATGATTTGCCACAGCCGACGTTTGCCAGCGAGGCGGTGACTGAGCCGAATAACTTTGTTGAACATTTTATTGATTCCAGCGGGATTGTGTCGTGGCGCTTTTTCAGCGCGAAGTCGGATTATGACTTTGTGGCATGGGATTTTTCCGGCGAGGGCGAACAGGCCAATGCTGACGAAGCGGCGACCCTGTTTGGCATGCTGGCAGAGATGGGCAAAGAGGCTTATGTGGCGGTGTATGACCAACTCGGTGCGACGGCTTGTCGTATCCTGGTGCCTGGTTACTCAGAAATCTACCCGGTGGAAGACCTGGTGTGGGATAACACCAACAAGGCGTTGTTGTTCCGTAAGGATATTTTGAATTTGCACACCCTGGACGACGCTAGTCTAGAAGCCTTGCTGGAGCGCTTAGAGAACAACGAGCTGGACGACTACGGTGATATTGCGACTTTGATTGGTATCGAGTTTGACGAGAATACGGATTGGGGCCAGCTCACAGTGATGGAGTTGAAGTTGCTGATTCATCTCGCCTTGCAGCAATTTGAAGAGGCGCAAGATTTGGTTGGCGCCTTTTTGCAATATAACGACAACTCACTGGCGCGGGGCTTGTTCTACCAAGCCTTGAATGTGGTGCTGGAGGTTTGGCTGGATGATGCGCTGGAGATGGATGATTATGAAGCCAATTTCCGCAAGATGTTTGGTAATGACAGAATGGATGCCGCCTTGGGTACCATCGACGGCAGTGTGCGCTTTTACGGCCTGACACCCACCAGCATGCAACTGGAAGGCCTCGACAGGCACCACCGCCTGATTGATAGTTATAAAAAGATACATGCGGCGCGGGCCAGGGCTGCAGGGTGAGTCGTGATTCAGCGGGGTGAAAACCCAATGTTATTCAATTGACTGGAAATGGACGAATCGCGCGTATAATAGTGTCACCCTGCGCACGACCAATCAACGCAGCGGTTCTGAAATACCTCAAGTTGTTACCTCGTTAGTCCAGATTGGTGTTGCCGCAGGCAACAGACCAACGCCTAATTAATTCATTGCATGGTGATGCCGTGCAATCTCTATAAGTTGAATCACTTTGTCACAAGAAAATACTGTCGCAAATATCACGTTTGCTGATTTAAATTTGTGCGCGCCTGTACTGCGCGCAATTGCCGATGCCGGCTACACCTCACCGACGCCCATCCAGGCACAGGCGATTCCCTATGTGCTTCGCGGCGGCGATTTGCTGGCCGGTGCGCAAACCGGTACGGGCAAAACCGCTGGCTTCACGCTGCCGATTTTGCACCGCTTATCTGAAGTGCCATTGGCGCAAGCGGTCAAGGGCAGGCCACGTTGCCTGATTTTGTCGCCGACGCGTGAGCTGGCAGCGCAAATTGGCGAGTCAGTCACCACCTATGGCAAATACCTGCCGCTCAAAAGCATGGTGGTGTTTGGTGGTGTCAGCATTAATCCACAAATCAACCGCTTGAGCAAACCGCTGGATATTCTGGTAGCGACGCCTGGTCGCTTGCTCGATTTGGTGCAGCAAAAGGCGCTGGATTTGTCTGGCATTGAAATCCTGGTGCTGGATGAAGCCGATCGCATGCTGGACATGGGCTTTATTCATGACATTAAAAAAGTGCTGGCGATGCTGCCTAAAAAGCGGCAAAACCTGCTGTTCTCGGCCACCTTCTCAGATGAGATCAAACGACTGGCTGACAGTTTGCTTAATGCGCCAGACCTGGTGGAAGTGGCGCGCCGCAATGCGTCCAATGCCTTGATTGAGCAGAGTGTGCATATGGTGCCACAGGCGCACAAACGCGAAATGGTCAGTTATCTGATCAAGCAGCAACAGTGGCAACAGGTGCTGATTTTTACCCGCACCAAGCATGGTGCCAACCGCCTGGCAGAAAAACTGGTCAAAGACGGCATTCCAGCGATGGCGATTCATGGCAACAAGAGCCAGAATGCGCGGACGGCCGCTTTGGCCGAATTTAAAGCAGGCAAGATCACGGCATTGGTGGCGACTGATATCGCTGCTCGTGGCTTGGATATTGACCAGTTGCCTCAAGTAGTGAATTTTGAATTGCCGAATGTGCCTGAAGACTATGTGCACAGGATCGGCCGTACTGGCCGTGCCGGTGCTAGTGGTGCCGCCATTTCACTGGTGGACCGCGAGGAGTTTGGTATGCTGAAAGACATTGAAAAGCTCATCAAGCGTGATATTCCAAGGGTGCCGGTAGAAGGTTTTGTGGCGCCAGAGAAGAACAGCGAGGAGCCTGACCGCCCGCCACGCGGACAGAATCAAGGACGTGGGCGCCAAGGGCAAGGGCGCCAAGGACAACCGCAAAAACAAGCGCAACCACCAAAACAGGGGCAGGCGCAGAAACAGTCTCAACCGCGTCAAGGCCAGGGCCAACCTCAAGCGCAGGCAGGCGCCAGCAAGCCTGGCCAGGGCAAACCCAATCCGCATCACTCCGGGCATGCAACTCCTGGTCAGCGTAATGGTCAGCAGGCACAACATCGCCCAAGTGGTAGCAAACCGCAAGGTGCCTTATTGACGCCTAAGCCAGGCGCCTCTAGTGCCAATAAAACAGCGCCCAAAGCCCGCTAATGCATATTTGGGTGGATGCGGATGCATGCCCGGCGGTGATTAAGGAAATCCTGTTCCGGGCCGCCGAACGCGCTCACATCCCCGCTACCTTTGTGGCGAATAAATTGCTACGCGTGCCACCATCGCCTTATGTGCGCGCAATGCAGGTGGACAAAGGCTTTGATGTGGCAGATAACGCCATTGTGGCTGCGTTGGCGGTGGGTGACCTGGTGATTACAGCGGATATTCCGCTGGCCGCACAAGTGATAGACAAAGGCGGCCATGCGCTGAACCCGCGCGGTGAGTTTTATTCAGCAGAAAATATTAAAGAGCGTTTGTCCATGCGCGACTTTATGGAGTCACTGCGGGCCAGCGGTGTGGAGACGCAAGGCCCCAGCGCCATGCATTCGTCTGACCGGCATACATTTGCCGCGCAACTTGACCAGTTTTTGGCTAGGATTGCGCGTTAATCGCCACCGATTTAAGCACCCTGATACCACCATTTTTATGTGATGTAAGCAGGTTTTTTTTGGCTAATTGTTAAGTCTTGCAAAACACCCAAAGGGGCTATTGGCTTTTATAATCTGACCGCTAAAATTGCAATTGCAATAATGGTTAATCGGGAGAATATTATTGCGATAATCTTATTGGGGGTGTTTATGCGTTTTTTTAATTCTTTGATTTTTTCTCTGGTCATGATGGTGTCGTTGTCATCACATGCGGCAGTAGAAACTTATGGCGAGTTGCTGGCTGGGACTTATGAACCATCCGCTGATTTCGCTTCGCTGTCTGTGAGCAACACGGGTAATGTTTACACGTTCACGCTGACTGCTTTTGATTTGAATGCCTTGTTTACGAATGCGGCTTTTATCGGATCAATTGCTGTCAAAGCGACGCCTGATGTCAATGTGAGAAATATTGCAATCAGTGGTGTTAGTGGTGGCGTGGTTGACTTGGATGTCAGTAATGGTGGTGGCCCTGGTGGTGATTGGGACTTCAGATTTGTGTTGGGCCAAGGGCAAGATCGCTTGCTGGCGAATGAGTCTGTTACCTGGACGGCGACATTTGCTTCAGCTTCTCAGGTCACTCTTAATGACTATGCCCTGCACGTCCAAGGCCTGACCAACGCGCAAGGGAAGAGTGCCTGGTATGAGAACTCAATCGTGACCACCCCTGTGCCAGAACCAAGCGCTTGGTGCATGCTGCTGGCAGGACTGATTTTACTGGCGACGACCAGAAGACGGTTGGCTAAAATCTAGCTTTGTTGAAAGTTGCAGTCCGACAGGACGCGCAACCCGCATTTAAAACGGCTTGCAAGCATGCAAGCCGTTTTTGTTTGGATGCTCACTGAGTCATAGGCAACCATGTAATGAATTGAAAACCCTATTGATCTAACTGGTTATTTTTAAAAGCTTGTATTAGCATGGCTTTAAGCAGTGTCTATAAAACTGCCAGTAAAAAAATAAAAAGAAGAGGTGATCAGTGCATGAGTTTGCAGACTCGGATTGACGAAGCGTTATTTCACAGACTGTTAGCGGGCGCGCGTATTCCTTTAATTGGGAGTGCGTTTGGTGGTTTGTTGATTACGCTTTCGCAATGGGGCTCTGACAAAAGTGATTTATTCATATGGTGGTGCAGTAGCGTCTATGCTGTGATTGCCTTGCGCGTGTGGCTACTCAAGCGCTGTCAGCATCGGCTGGCCAAACATGGTTTCAATTATCCTCTGGCCTACAAGTATTGCCTGACGCTGGCGTTATCTGGCCTGGCGTGGGGGGCATTGGGTTTGCTGGTTAAAGATGCGCCGCCGATGACGGTGATTATTGTCATCACCGCGATTCAGGCAATGGTGATGGGTGGCGTGGTGACCATGGCGTCGTGTATCCCGGCCTTTTTTGCCTTTAGTTTGCCGGCCATGCTGCCAACCGTGCTGATGTTTTCGTTTAGCGAAAACTTGTCGAGCTTTATCATGGCCGTGTTCAGTGTCATTTTCTATTTGCTGATGATAGGGGTCGCGTTCCGTTTTAACCAATCATTACGCCAAGCCACTCGTATTACATTTGAGAATGAGGATTTGATCGGTTCTTTAAAAGAGGCCTATCACAAAATTTCTGTACAGAATCAGGAGCTTAACCATGTGGCACACCATGACCTGCTGACGGGGCTGCCTAATCGAAAACTATTATCTTTGCGCTTGCAGCAGGCCATGGAGCTGGCCATGGTCAAAAAGACCGGTACGGCGATTTTGTATCTTGATCTGGATGGTTTTAAAGCGGTGAATGACCAACTGGGGCACGATGCCGGTGACTTGGCGTTGATAGAGGTTGCGCAGCGTTTGAGTAAAGTCATTCGGGGCAGTGATACGCTGGCGCGCGTGGGCGGTGACGAATTTGTGGTGGTGTTATCTGATTTGCCCGAGCATAGCCGCGCATCGGTGGAAATGGTGGCGCAAAAGTGCCTGATGGCATTTGCGCAGGCATTTCAGATTCGAGACGCAGAGTGTCGCCTCGGTACCTCAATTGGCTTGGCCTTATGCCAGGAGGGGCAGACCATAGAAGCGTTGCTGTCTGTGGCCGATAAAGCGATGTACCAGGCAAAATTAATGGGTTGCGGACAGATGTCCTGGGCGCCCTGACCCATCGATTGTATTTGCATAAATTAGCATTTGCGATAACAATTCATGCTTTGATGATGGTCATATAAGGATGAAGATGCGACCGCAGTATAAGATCGTGCTGATATATGTCTTGGTGGGGGTTGGCTGGATATTCTTCTCTGACAAAGTGGTGGCGCAGCTATTCACGGATGCGCGTGACCTCACCATGGTGCAGGATATCAAGGGCTGGCTGTTTATCCTGGTGACCGCGCTGTTGCTGTTTTTTCTGGTCAGGCGTGCGGTGCAGGCCGCTGCAGACGATCAGCAACGTTTAATTGACAGTTATGACCAGACCATCCGCGGCTGGGTGCAGGTGCTGGACTTGCGCCACAAAGAAACTAAAGATCACACATACCGTGTGGCTGCCATGACAGTGGCACTGGCCAGCAAGCTGGGTATGACCGATGCGGCATCCCTCAAGCGCATAGAGCGCAGCGCTATTCTGCACGACATCGGTAAAATCGGTATTCCGGATGCGGTGCTGATTAAGCCGGGGCAACTGGATGACGATGAAATGCGCCTCATGCGCACGCATCCGCAAATTGCACGCGACTTATTGGCGAATATCGATTTTTTGAGCCACTGTATGGATATTCCGTACGGGCACCATGAGCGCTGGGATGGACATGGTTATCCCCTGGGCTTGCAGGGTGAACAGATTCCGTTTGCTGCCCGTATTTTTTCGATTGTCGATGTGTGGGATGCCCTCATGCATCCGCGGGTGTATAAGCAAGCCTGGCCAGAAGACAAGGTGTTGGCTTATTTACGTGCTGAGTCTGGCGTCAGGTTTGACCCGTCAGTGCTTGAGGTATTTTTTGCCCATTATGCCGAGATTAAAGCCGCCGCGGCGCAAGTGTCGCTAGCGTCTGTGCAGTAAGGTTTAGCAGCCCTGTGCGCGTGGTCCTGTGGTGTCGCCAGCGGCTGTATTAGTCAATTTGCCGGGCATTTATCAAGGTGTTTGGGCATTTGATTTTGGCCATATCCCTTACAGTAGTAGGCGAGGGCTTCACTATCCATGTCTGCACAAGAAAATACATCTGCAGGGCGCGACAAGTTCATCAGACAGTTATGGCTGATCAACTTGCTGTTGCTATTGTTTTGCCTGTATTTACTGATTTCAAACACGCCTGCTCCGTTCAATAAGCCTCCTCTGACCATTTTCTTGCTGGTAACAGCCATTGTCGTCTGCTGTCTGTTGAGTGTGCTGGTGTGGCGTCAGCATCGTCAGCGGTTGGCCTGGCAAGCGGCTGATTTGCGCATGCTCAATCGTGTGCTCGAAGGTGCGTATGCCAGTGAGGTGTTTGTCCCGGTCCCCGTCGCGCAGACTGAAGCGGATAGCGTAGAGGCCGGCTGGCAGCAATTACGCGCGCAGTTGGCACACCTGGATGTCGAAGGCGCTTCAGCCAAACAACTCAAACAGCTCTATCTGGCACTCAGCCAGTGCAATCAAGCCATTGTGCAAAGCCAGGACAAGCACAGCCTGTTTGAACAAATCTGCCGCATTATTGTGAACCTCGGTCACGCCAATATGGCCTGGGTCGGCGAGTTGGGGCAGGACCGCAAACATGTACATCTGGTCAGCGCATTTGGTTCGGGCATCCGCTATCTGGAAGAAGTGCTGATTTCTGCCGACCAGAGTGAACCTAGCGGTCGCGGCCCTTGTGGCCTCAGCCTTATTTCTGACCATCCTTATTGGGTCAATGACTTTCAGACCAACCCTGTGAGTGCTTTATGGCATGAAAAAGCCAAGCAATTCAACTGGAAATCAGCCGCATTTTTACCGCTGCACGCCGAGGGCAAGGTGGTGGGCTGTTTGTCGTTATATGCTGAGAAGGCACATGCGTTCGATCCTGATGTGCGGCGCCTGCTACAAGGCATGGTGGCCAATATCGATTTCGCCCTTGATCGCTTTGAGGTACAGGCGCAACGCAGTCTGTTTCAGAATCACTTGCTGGTGAGTGAACAGCGGGCGCAACTGGTGCTGGAGAATGCCCTGGATGCGATCGTCAATATTGATAAGCAAGGTCTGATTGTCGAGTGGAACCTGGCCGCAGCACAGATGTTTGGCTATTCGCGGGCGGAGGTCATCGGCCATAACCTGGGGGAGGTGATTGTGCCGCCAGCGTACCGTGAAGCACACCATCAGGGCATGTTGCGCTTGCAGGCGACCGGCCACTCCACCTTGCTGGGCAAGTTGATTGAAATCACCGCCCTCAGACGTGATGGGACTGAGTTTCCGATTGAATTGACCATTATTGAAATCGAACGCGACGAAGACCATTATTACAGCGCGTTTATTCGTGATATTACCACCCGCCGTGAGGCTGAAGAACGCATCCGCTTTCTGGCCAATTATGATGCCTTGACTGGTCTGCCCAACCGTAATTTGTTAAATGAGCGGGTGATTGTCGAGATTGAAAAGGCTTGGGATCAAGATGGTCAGTTTGCGCTGATGTTCCTTGATCTCGATCACTTTAAAGATGTCAATGACAGCCTGGGGCATCGCTATGGCGATAACCTGCTGATCGCGCTGACCAAGCGCTTTCAGAGCCTGGTGCGGCCACAGGATACGATTTGTCGTTTGGGTGGGGATGAGTTTGTGTTTTTGCTGGCGGAAGCAGACCATGCGATTGCCAAAGAGATTGTTGAGCGTTTGTTAACCGCTGTAGAACAGCCGTTTGTGATTGACCAGTATGAGCTGACCATCACCGCCTCTGTCGGCGTCGCCATTTACCCGGATGACGGCCTGGATATGGAAAGCCTGCAGCGCAATGCTGACGTGGCCATGTACCGTACCAAAAAAGAGAGCCGTAATAGTTATCGGTTTTTTAGTAGCCATATGCAGGTGCAGACCGCGCGCAACCTGCAGTTGGTCAATGCGTTACGCCAGGCGGTTGCACTCGGCCAGTTGGCGGTGTATTACCAGCCACAAGTGGCGCTCGATTCCGGGCGCTTGATCGGCGTGGAAGCCTTGTTGCGCTGGAAGCATCCGCAACTAGGCTTTATTTCGCCTGCCGAGTTTATTCCGTTAGCAGAATCCAGCGGTCTGATTATCAGTATTGGCAGTTGGGTGCTGGAGCAGGCCACACAACAGATCAGGGCCTGGCAGCTCGCAGGCATACAAGGCATTTCGGTCTCGGTCAATTTATCCAGTATCCAGTTCCGCGACCCCAAGCTACCCGCGCTGGTGAAAGCGATTCTCGAGCGTTATCAAGTCTCGCCGCAGTGCCTGGAGCTTGAGTTGACCGAAGGCGTGGCCCTCGAAAATCCTGAAGGCGCCGTGGCCATGATGGATGCACTCCATGGTCTGGGAGTGCGCTTGTCGATTGACGATTTTGGTACCGGTTATTCGTCGCTGAGTTATCTTAAAAAATTTAAAGTCTACAAACTCAAGGTCGACCAGACTTTTGTGCGTGATATCACGCATGATGATGAGGACAAAGCGATTGTGATCGCGATTATCCAGCTCGCGCGCAGCCTGGGCATGAAAACCATTGCCGAAGGCGTGGAAACGCCTGAACAAAAAGCATTTTTGCAGGCACAAGGCTGTGACGAAATGCAAGGCTATTTGCTCAGCAAACCCATGAGCAGCGCAGACGCGACGACCTTTTTGCTGTCCTATTGATCAACATCTTCTCTCCCCGGCAGGATTTCTCTGCCCGCACTTTGCTACTCACTCTAAACCATCATTGCTGATCATCGCCGATGTGGCAGCCAGATTTTTGGCGGTTAATGACCCATGAACATTATTTAATATGTTAATTAAATATAAATATTGTTAATATATCTCACCAATTATTTTAAATGATTCATTAAGTGAGGAGAGATAGCATGGGTAGTCATGGTGTTTTTGTAACGGGTTCAAAGAAAGTTAGCCTGGCGGTGATGTTGGCAGGCATGTCAGCGAATCTGCAGGCGATTGAGTTGTTGAGTGGTTTCGGTGGTGACGCTGGTTTTGGCGAGCTAGCCATGTTGCAGAATGATGATGGTTCAAGTAACGCATTGAATCTGCCATTTAATATTAACTTTTTTGGCCAGGACTTCAGCCAGTTTTTTATCAATAATAATGGCAATATCAGCTTTTTAAGTCCGCTGTCTACGTTTACACCGAGGGCGTTTCCGGTAGCGAACCAGCCCATCATTGCGCCTTATTGGGCCGATGTCGATACGCGCACCGGCCAAACTCCCGTACCTGCTGGCAGTAATCAGGTGTATGTGGCGTCGCCGAGTGCCGATAGCGTGGTTGTTACTTGGCATAATGTCGGTTATTTTCCTGCACAAAACGACAAACAGAATAACTTTCAGTTAGTGTTGCAAAAAGCTCCCGGCACCACAGACGGTAGTTTTAGTGCCGAGTTTCGCTATGACAGTCTACAATGGACAACGGGCAGCGCCAGTGGTGGCGTCAATGGTTTGGGCGGCGTCCCCGCGCAAGCTGGTTACGATGCTGGCGATAATGTGAACTACGAAACCTTGCCAGGCTCGCTGTCCTATGATGTGCTCAACCTGGTGAATCTGAGCAATGTGTCTGCGGCGACCCCCGGGCTGTGGCGCTTCTCGTTTAACAACGGTGCTTTGCCCGGCCAAACCGCAGCCAATGCGTTTTTACCTGTGGTGGTCGATGGCGCGTATCAATTTGAATTTAACGTGCAACTGAATCAGCCCGTGTTTATTGACCCGCTGGTAGCGGTGGGCTATGACTACGAAGTGACTAACGGCAATCAGTTCACCTCTTTTTTGCTGCCGCTGTTGGCGGCTGATACTGATGGCTATGCCATTTATGCGCTAGGCGATCTGACGCCAGGTGGCCTGTTAGGTACGGTGGCGGGGGGCACGGTGTTTAACTTTGCCACGCCTTTGACTGGTTTTACCGTGGCTGGCATTGATACTGCGGCCATGCTTGACCCAGCCAATACCACGGCCTTTGTCACAGGACTGACCTTTTTGAATGCGGGCGTGGTGCAGATGACACAAACGCCGATCACGACCATGGTGGCGCAAGTGCCGGAGCCATCTTCTTATGCCATGTTGCTATGCGGCCTGGCAGGCCTGATGGCCATGCATAGAAAAATGCGTGCCTAAGCGGTTGATTGTCTGAGGCCTAAAACCCTGCTTTAGCAGGGTTTTTTTATGTCGCAAGTATGGTCATGGGCGCATCTGTATGGCAAGAAACCGCTTTATTTATAAACACTGTGCCATCGGCATGATATTGTAGTTGACAATGCAAATGATAATTATTATCATTTGCAAATAGTGTAGCCAAGGAGACACAGGATGAAACGTCACACGGTGGTTGGAAAAACCATGCTGGCAGGAAAAACCGCCTGCAAGGTGCTTTATCACCAATCTTCAGACACGGTAGAACTGGAGGTGGGTGGCACCACGCTGAAGTTTGAGGCTGGCAGCTTTATCGTGATTAACGAAATGCTACGCAAGGCGGCGGCGCGCATTGTGATGCAGACTGAAATAGAAATGAGTGTTTGAAAGAGAGATTGCCATGAATACAATCAATAGCCGCGCGATGCGCTACGACCCCAGTTTGCCCGATGCCGAGTCTGTGATGGCGTCGTTGCTCTACATTGCGACCTTGTATATCAAAAAACCCACTTATGAGCTGGCCAAGCAAGCCTTGCGTCTGGCCGAAACGCTGACTGCGCCCGAGTATGCTGATTCAGACCTGATTTGCAGGGTGTCGCGCCGGATGTGCGTGCAATGGACTTTGCTGGTCAATGAGCATGAACAGGCTCAGACGTCGCTGGCAATATAAAAACAACTGTATTGAGGGCTTGGATATGCGTGAGGAAAGTATGTGTAAAAAGATTTTGTTGTCCGGTCAGGCCGGGTTTCGTGTGCATTATTGTGAAACACATCGCACTATAGAGCTTGAAATCGGTGCCATGAGTTTACGGCTCGATGAAGATGCGCTCGAAGTCATGAGTGATGCGCTGGATGCGTCTGTGAGCAAATTACAGGCTTTGCATGCCACCAAAGGGTCTTTTCAGGCCTTTATGCGGCAATTGAATATGCCGGATTAGCGCACTGGATGAACAGGCGGCGATGCTAATATCGCCACTGTGTTAAGCCTTTAGCTTTGGCACGCCACAACGATTTTTGTGGCACAGCCTGCATCCCTTTTTAACTGCACAAAACCCGCTTGGTCAAGCTGACCAGCGGGTTTTGTGTTTGTCGTGATGAATTTTGGCGCCATGACTGGCTGGAGCGAGCGCGACTATTTCTCGCTTGCGACTGCCCCACAGTGACAGTCCTAGCAATGACCGCTCAGCGCTAATGACGCTAAGCGCAGAGCGATGCATGACTAGTCAGGAATTTTAGCCGTCACATGTTTGGTCAGCGCATTTAAGGTTTTATTGAGGTTATCAAACGCGGTGTCATTGAGTCCGGTATCGCAGGCGACACGTTTTTGCACATCTGATAATTTGCTCCGTAGCGCTTGGCCTTCTTCAGTCAGGCTCACAATCACCACGCGTTCATCATCTTTCTGGCGTGTGCGTTTAGTCAGTTTTTTCACTTCCAGGCGCTTGACCACTGGCGTGATGGTGGCGGGTTCCAGCATCAGCTTTTCTGCGATTTGTTTGATCGACAGTTGCTTGTATTGCCAGAGGGCGACCAAGACCAGGTATTGCGGATAAGTGAGATTTAATTTGTCCAGATCAGGCTTATAAGAGCGCAACAGGGCATGCGTTGCCGAGTAGAGCGAAAAGCATAATTGGTTTTCAAGATAGAGATTAGGCATGAGCGTAAAAAATTATATTGTCATTAATATGAATTGCAAGTCATTACAGCATCAAACGCGGTGAGTGTCTATAGCTGTTTTGTAGGATAAACACTGGTTTTGTATAAGATATGAAACATAACACAGGATATTGAGCTATTTGGCTTGAATCTGGCCTGCCAGCTTGCGTCTGTCGTGTGTTGTTGTCTGCAATAAGAGGCGTTGGCCGTGTCAATGCGAATAGCCAAAAATGCGCTAAAATGCACAGCATTTCCCGCCTGATTGATGTGCAGTAGAAAGCCCTTCGCCTCATGTTGCCTTCCATTACTTTTCTTGACCTCGAAACCACCGGGGCGACGCCTTTACGAGACCGGATTACCGAAATTGCGCTGGTGCGCTTTGATGACGGCGTGGAGACGGTGCGCTGGCAAACCTTAGTCAATCCGCAGCAACCAATCCCGCCATTTATTCAATCGCTGACCGGCATTAGCGATGCCATGGTGGCCGATGCGCCCTTATTTGCAGAAGTCGCAGACAAGTTGCTGGCCTTGCTCGAAGGCTCGGTGCTCGCTGCCCACAATGTGCGTTTTGACCATGGTTTTTTAAAGTCTGAATTCAAACGCTTGAATATCACGTTGCGGCAAAAGGTGTTGTGTACGGTCAAATTGTCGCGGCTGCTATACCCGCAGCATTACAGTCACGGCATCGATGCGATTGTTGCGCGTCACCAGATCACTGGGTTGGCACGTCACCGCGCCATGGGCGACGTCGAAGCCATCCTCATTATGCTCAATGATGCCAAGCGTGACCTTGGCGCTGACGCGGTGCAAACCGCTGCGCTCAAACTGATGGCGGCGCCCACGTTGCCGCCACATATCGATGCCAGCCTGGTCGGCGAACTGCCCGAGGCGCCAGGGGTGTACCTGTTTTATGGTGAAAACGACCTGCCTTTGTATATCGGCAAAAGCGTGAATCTGCGCGCACGCGTGCTATCGCATTTCAGCAGTGACCATGCCTCCACCAAAGAAATGCGTATGACGCAGGAAATGAAGCGCTTTGAATGGATCCCCGCCGCCGGTGAGTTTAGCGCCTTGCTGCTGGAATCGCGCCTGGTGAAAGAGCGCATGCCTATCTATAACCGCCAGTTACGGCGCGAGCGTTCGTTGTGTAGCTGGCAAATTGACACCCAGGCACAACCACTGCTCAAGCTGGTGCATGAGCAGGAGATTGACCCCAGCCAGATGGCACAGTTGTTCGGCACCTTTAGAAGCAAGCGGCAAGCCGTTGAAACCCTGCGCAAAATTGCCGACCTCAGCCATTTGTGTGCCAAAACGCTGGGGCTGGAAACCGGGCGCGCCGGGCCTTGTTTTGCCTATCAGCTCAAGCGCTGCAAAGGCGTCTGTTGCGGGCAGGAGCCGCCCGAAATACATGCTTTGCGTGTCCAACAGGCACTGATGGCACATAAACTCAAAGCCTGGCCGTATCGCGGCAAGATAGGTATTGAGGAATATAACCTTGAAAATGATCTGCGCCAGATTCACGTGTTTGAACACTGGGTGTATCTGGGCGTGGCGGAGGATGAGGATAGTTTGCAGGCCTTGCGCGCGCAAAAAACAGCGCTCAAATTCGACCTCGATAGCTATAAATTACTGTTGAAAATGCTGTCGCAGAAAAAGACCCGTGTACTGGATCTGGCTGGCTAGGAAAGCAATTGTCAGCCGGATACACGGGCAAGGGGTAGCGTGAGTTAGGGTTGGTAGAAGGTGCTGTTGGTGGAGACTTGTTCACCATTCGACAGCGCTGTGACGTCGATCTGAATCCGATGGCTACCTGGCTGGTCACTTGCCGGGGCAGACAAACTCAAGGGCACCAATATTTCTTCGGTGGGCGCGGCAGTGAGTAGCTGCTCACTTTCCACGCGCAAGCCGTCTATGCCACTTACGCGTACCTGGTAGCGCTGATTGTGCTCTGTGGCGTTGGTGAGGTGCAACTGGTAAGGGTTTTCAATGCCATGGTCGGTTTCGCGGAACATGATATTGCGGTCACGTATGATATCGACCTTAAAATCAGGCTTATGCAGCAACCCGTAGCCCAACCAGGCAGTCATCAACACAAACAAGCCGCTATAAATTAAGACGCGTGGGCGCAATAAATGCTGGCGTAGTTTGTGTTGCCCACTCAGACCCGCTGCCGAAAAGCGGATTAAATCCCGCGGGTATTGCATTTTGTCCATGACCTCATTACAAGCATCAATACACAAGCCGCAGCTGATGCATTCATATTGCAAGCCGTTGCGGATATCAATGCCGACCGGGCAGACCTGCACACAGATGTTGCAGTCTATGCATGACCCCTGGCCATCGGCCTGGTAATCCTGATGTTTGCTGCGGCCACCACGCGGTTCACCACGTGCACTGTCATAGGCGACAATCAGGGTGTGATTGTCAAACATCGCACTTTGAAAACGTGCATAAGGGCACATGTGCTTGCACACTTGTTCGCGCAAAAAGCCAGCGTTGCCATACGTCGCCAGGCTATAAAACCCAAGCCAAAAGCAAGACCAGCCGCCCATTTGCCACTGCAGCGCATCGCTGAATAATTCGCGTATCGGCGTGAAGTAACCAACAAACGTAAAGCCAGTGACCAAAGAGAAAGCCAGCCAGGCGGAGTGCTTGCTCACTTTAATGCCAGATTTACGCACGCCCCAAGGCTGGCTATCCAGTTTTTGCCTGGCCATGCGATCACCTTCTATCGTGCGCTCCATCCATAAAAAAATCTCGGTATACACCGATTGCGGGCAAGAAAAACCACACCACAGGCGACCCGCAACGGCGGTAAATAAAAACAGGCCGAGGGCGCTGATGATGAGCAGCAATGCGAGGTAAAACAAGTCTTGCGGAAAAATCACCAGGCCAAACAGATAAAAGCGGTGCGTGTCTATGTCCAGTAACAGTGCCTGTCGGCCGCCATACTGCAGCCAGGGCATGCCGTAAAACACCAATTGTGTCAGCCAGATCATCAGCCAGCGCCAGTTTTTAAAGTAACCGCTGACCGAGCGCGGATAAACCTTGGGTGTTTTCTGATAGAGCGAAATGGTTTGGTCGGTGACCGGGACTGCCATGATAGGAATCACGGGTTTGTTGCGGGAAGAGGACATACAGGCACTCAAAAGGAATAAGACGAGTGCAGTGTAGAAGAGATGGTTAATTTAAAACAGATTCAGTTTTAAGTTAAAAAACCATATCAGATACGGGGCTTGCTGGGTGATTTCATCAGTTGTCCCAGTCGCGCGATGGCTTGCAAATGCACGTGATGCATGGCGTGGCCATAATTGAGCCGAATATAGCTGGCATATTGCTGCTGTGACGAGAACATATGGCCAGGGGCCAAGCTGATATTTTCGGCATTCGCCTGCTGAAACAGTTGCAAACCATCTTGTTGCCCGGGCAGTTGCAACCATAAAAAATAACCGCCTTGCGGTAAAGTAAAGCGTATTTGCGGCGGCAGATGTTGGTGAATCGCCTGCGAAAATTGCAGTTGCTGCAGCATAAGTTGGTGCCGCAATTGGCGCAAGTGTTTGTCATAACCGCCTTTGGCCAGGTAGCTTGCCAGTGCCAGTTGTGCCGGAATTGAGGTGGCCAGCGTGGTGGATATTTTCAGGCGAGTGATTTTTTCGGCAAAACGTCCGGCCGAGACCCAGCCGACGCGGTATCCCGGCGCTAGCGCTTTTGAGAATGAACTGCAATGCATCACCCAGCCGTCGCTGTCCCAAGTGTTGGCTGGTAAGGGACGCTCTTTGCCAAAATACAATTCACGATAGACGTCATCTTCTATCATCGGCAGTTGGTAGCGCGTGATCAGCGCCACCAGCGCTTGTTTTTTGTCTGAGGGCATCAGGCTGCCGGTCGGGTTTTGAAAGTTGGTCATCAGCCAGCAGGCTTTGGGGCGGTGCTGGATAATGGCGCGCTCCAGTGCGGCCAGGTCTATGCCGTGCTCCGGGTGGCTAGGCACCTCAATGGCGCGCAAGCCCATGCGCTCAATGGCTTGCAAGGCCGCGTAAAAGCTAGGTGACTCGATAATGACGCTATCCCCAGGCTGGGTCACTGCGGCCAGGCACAGGTTTAGCGCCTCCAGGGCGCCATTGGTAATCACAATATCGCTTGGCTCGGTGTGCTTACCATCTAACTGATAGCGCAGGGCGATCTGGCGCCTGAGCTCAATATCGCCCTGGCCAATGTCACTCACCGTTTCTTGTGGTTGCATGCGACGCACGGCGCTGGCCATATGATCCGCCAGCTTGGCGAGCGGGAATAGCAGCGGGCTGGGAAAAGCCGAGCCAAATGGGATTTGTTGCGGGTCTTTAATGCGCTCCAGCAGGTTGAACACCAGGTCACTGACTTGCAGCGTCGTCGGCGTGCCGTCATCGCTGGCGGTGTGCGGCAACAAGCGCTCGCTCCCTAGCGGCCCGGCAACGTAATAGCCAGAACGCGGGCGCGTCACAATCAGGCCGCGTGCTTCCAGCAAATAATAGGCTTGAAACACCGTAGAAGCATTCACCTGTTTGCTGGTTTGAGTTTGGCGAATAGACGGTAACTTATCGCCGCGTTTGAGTAAGCCCTGCTGAATGGCGCTGGCAATGTCTTCGGCGATGATTTCGTATTTTTTCACAACTGGCCCTGCCGCCTTTAAGCCGCTAATCTGATATGGTTAATTTAATCCAAACTGCTTCTGTTTAGCAATGCCTGGTAGCGATAAGCTGCGACTTTTGTGAAAAGGGCGGGTGATGCAAGTCTCAGAATTGCTGGCGTCAGCGGTAAAAAGCGTGACGCAACAAACGAAAAAACACTATGCCTTGACTATGTATGATGGCCAGGCCTTGCAACTGCAGGTCACGGATATGTTTAATGTGCAGGTTTTACAGCAGGATCAGCCACTGGTTTGCGTGCATTTTCAACCGCTAAGTTCATTAAATAACATTGAAATGCAGCCGATTTACCGCGTGGCTTCGCTGCGCACCGCAACCGGCGAAGATACGCAGCTTTCAGCCGAGTTGCTGGCGTGTGTATTTGCGGTCTATCAGTACTACACAAATGGCAGTATCCGGCCCTGGCGATTCGGGGTAAAATAAGAATTCTGGCAATCAAACAGGCTGGTCAACCAGTGGCCTGGCCAACCGTGAAAAACATGCGCAAATATATTTGCATTCTGCGATAAATTGCGTATAATTGCGGGTTCTTTAAAAGGCGACGTTTAAGGCATCATTATGTACGCAGTGATTAAAACAGGTGGCAAACAGTACAAAGTAGCCGCTGGTGACAAATTAAAAGTAGAAAAATTGGTTGGTGACGTTGGTTCTACTGTTGTAATCGACAAAGTGTTGTTGATTGCTGATGGTGAAACAACGACAGTTGGTGCACCTTTGGTAGCTGGTGCAAAAGTGAATGCCACTGTGGTATCACATGGCCGTGGTGACAAGGTGATGATTTTTAAAATGCGTCGTCGTAAGCACTACCGCAAGACTCAAGGTCATCGTCAGAGCTATACAGAAATTCAAATCGACACTATTTCAGCAAAATAAGCACGTTCTGCTTGAGTAGAGCAGATTGCTAGAATAAGGAATCAAACATGGCACACAAAAAAGCAGGCGGTAGTTCACGTAACGGCCGCGACTCACAAGCCAAGCGCCTGGGCGTGAAAGCTTTCGGTGAAACAGTTGTTAACGCTGGCAGCATCATTGTTCGCCAACGTGGGACAAGAATGCACGCTGGCGAAAACGTCGGTATGGGCAAAGACCACACACTGTATGCATTGGTAGAAGGCAAAGTTAAATTTGCAATCAAAGGCGCTTTAAAGCGTCATACCGTGAGCATCGAAGCGGTTTAATCAAAGTATCATGTAAAAAGCCCTGTCGCTTGACGGGGCTTTTTACTTTATAGTTCGCAGATTGCATGCAGCCTTGTTCACCATAACGCAGCCATGCGCTTAAAAGGCAAATTGAATCATGAAGTTTATTGACGAAGCTACTATCAAAGTCTACGCCGGTGACGGTGGCAACGGCGTTGCCACGTTCCGCCGCGAAAAATACGAGCCTATGGGCGGCCCCAACGGCGGTGATGGCGGCCGTGGCGGCTCTATCTTCGTGGTGGCTGACCGCAATATCAATACGCTGGTAGATTACCGTTATACGCGTACCTTTAAAGCGGAACGCGGTGAAAATGGTAGCGGCTCTGATTGCTACGGCAAGGGCGGTGAAGACATGATCCTGCGCGTGCCAGTCGGCACCACCATTAGCGATAAAGCCACCGGCCAAATGATGGTGGACTTGAGTGTCGATGGCCAAAAAGTGATGATGGCCAAAGGCGGCAATGGCGGCTTGGGTAATATCCACTTTAAAACCAGTACCAACCGCTCCCCACGTCAATGCACCAAAGGCGACCCGGGTGAAGCGTTCGAGTTGTACCTTGAACTCAAGGTGTTGGCCGATGTGGGCTTGCTCGGCATGCCTAATGCGGGTAAATCCACCTTTATCCGCTCCGTGTCTGCAGCTAAACCCAAAGTGGCTGATTACCCGTTTACTACTTTGCACCCTAATCTGGGTGTGGTGCGTGTCGATAGCAATCGCAGCTTTGTCATTGCCGATGTGCCTGGGTTGATCGAAGGCGCGGCGGAAGGCGCGGGCTTGGGTCACCAGTTCTTGCGCCATTTGCAACGGACTTCTTTGCTACTGCACTTGGTTGACCTGGCGCCGTTTGATGACGCCGTTGACCCGGTGCAAGAAGCCAAGGCGATTGTCAATGAGCTCAAAAAATACGATCAGGAGCTGTTTGATAAACCACGCTGGCTGGTGCTGAACAAAATCGACATGCTGGAAGACAGCGCGCAAAAAGTGGCGGATTTTGTCAAAGCCTATGGTTGGGAAGGTCCGGTATTCCCGATTTCTGCGATTAGCGGTGTCGGCTGCCAGACGCTGACTTATGCGATCATGGACCATATTGAACAAGCGCGTGCACAACGTGAATTAGAAGACGCACAACCGCAGCCAGCGACAGAATAAGTTTTATGAGCGTTTCACTCATACAAGACAGCAAAACCCTGATTGTAAAGGTCGGTTCCAGCCTAGTCACTAATAATGGCCAGGGCTTGGATAAAACCGCGATTGCTGCTTGGGCGCAGCAAATCAGTGCACTGGTCAAGCAGGGCAAGCAAGTCGTACTGGTCTCCAGCGGGGCGGTCGCTGAAGGCATGCAGCGCCTGGGCTGGAAAAAACGTCCGGTTGAGGTGAATGAGCTGCAAGCTGCTGCTGCTGTCGGCCAAATGGGCCTGGTGCAAATGTATGAGCAATGCTTTACGCAGCATGGCTTGCACACTGCGCAGTTACTGCTTACACATGAAGACCTGGCCGACCGCAAGCGTTACCTCAATGCGCGCTCCACCTTGCGTACCTTGCTCGATTTAAACGTGATTCCTATCATCAACGAAAACGACACGGTGGTGACCGAAGAAATTCGTTTTGGGGATAATGATACCCTGGGGGCGCTGGTGGCTAACCTGATCGAGGCGGATGCTTTGGTGATTCTTACCGATCAGCAGGGCTTGTATTCCGCCGACCCGCGCAAAGACCCCAATGCAGTGTTTATCAATTTCGAAACCGCGGGTAATCCCGAGCTGGAGAGCATGGCGGGTGGCGCTGGCAGTGCTGTGGGTACCGGCGGCATGCTGACCAAAATTCTGGCCGCCAAGCGTGCAGCCAATAGCGGCGCGCATACCGTGATTGCTTCTGGCCGCGAGACCGACGTGCTGATGCGTTTAAGCCAGGGCGAGGCTATCGGTACGCATTTGCGCGCAGGTAAAATGAAAACCCTGGCCAAAAAACAATGGCTGGCCGATCATTTGCGTGTGGGTGGTAAAGTGGTGCTCGATGATGGTGCAATCACTGTCTTAAGCAAAGAGGGCAAGAGCTTGTTGCCGATTGGCGTGGTTGATGTGCTGGGCCAATTTGAGCGCGGTGATGTGGTTGCCTGCGTAGACGCACAAGGGAAAGAGTGGGCACGCGGCATTGTCAATTACAATGCCAATGAAGTGCGCAGAATCAAGCGTAAACCCAGCAGCGAGATTGAAAGTGTGCTGGGTTATGTCGAAGAAAAAGAGTTGATACACAGGGATAACCTGGTATTGGTTTAATTGCCAACAAGACGAAGAGAGTGCAAGGCAACGTGATGAGTAAACCTTTGGTAGCCATTATTATGGGGTCGGACAGCGATTGGCCGGTGATGAAGAGTGCCGCGCAAATGCTGGCAGATTTTGGTGTCGCTTACGAGGCGCGCGTGGTATCTGCGCATCGCACGCCAGACCTGATGTTCCAGTTTGCCGAATCTGCTGCAAGCAATGGCTTTCAGGTGATTATTGCTGGTGCGGGCGGGGCTGCACACTTGCCAGGCATGGTGGCTGCAAAAACCACCTTACCAGTGTTAGGTGTGCCGGTGCCTTCCAAGCATCTGCAAGGTCAAGACTCGCTGCTGTCTATTGTGCAGATGCCTAAGGGGATCCCAGTCGCCACGTTTGCCATTGGGGATGCCGGTGCGGCGAACGCGGGCTTGTTTGCGGTAGCCATGTTGGCGAACCAGGATGCGACGTTGGCAGAAAAATTAGCGACTTTCCGCAAGAAACAAGCCGAAAAAGTACACGCCATGATTTTGAGTGAGCTACCATGACAGCCGCGGTGATTCAACCTTCAGCCATGTTAGGGATGTTGGGCGGTGGTCAGCTCGGCCGCTTTTTCGTCATTGCTGCCCACGAGATGGGCTACAAAGTCACTGTGCTCGATCCAGACAAAAACAGCCCTGCCGGCATGATTGCCGATGTGCATCTGTGTGCTGCGTTTGACGATGCGGCTGCATTGAAAACCATGGCAGACACCTGTCAGGCGATCTCCACCGAATTTGAAAATGTGCCAGCCGAAACATTGGCGACATTGGCGAAGTCGACCGTTGTGCATCCAAGTGCAGACGCGGTCGCCATTGCACAGCACCGTATCAAGGAAAAAACCTTCTTTAAAGAATCTGGCTTGCCGGTGGGCCCATTTGTGCCTGTGACGGTCGAAAGTGATTTGCCGGAAGATGGCGAGATGTATCCGGCCGTGTTGAAAGTGGCGCGTTTTGGCTACGATGGCAAAGGCCAGGCACGTGTGGCGAATCGCTCGCAAGCCGTGACTGCATTTAAGGATTTCAAACAAGAAGTCTGTGTGCTGGAAAAAATGTTAGCACTGGACCTGGAAGTGTCTGTGGTGCTGGCGCGTGATGTGCATGGCAATATTGCTGCATTTCCAACCGCTGAAAATAGCCATTTAAACGGGATTCTCGATATCAGTATTGCCCCGGCACGCTGTTCTGAGGTGATCAAAGCCAATGCGCAAGAGTTGGCGAAAAAACTAGCGACTAGCCTCAATTATGTCGGCGTGTTAGGTGTGGAATTTTTCGTGGTCGGCAACCAGTTGCTGGTCAATGAGATTGCACCGCGTCCGCACAACTCTGGCCACTACACGTTAGATGCCTGCGTGACTAACCAGTTTGAGCAACAGGTGCGCGTGATTACTGGCCAGGCCTTGGGCAGCCCGCATTTGCACAGCCATGCCGTCATGGTGAATATTCTGGGCGATAGCTGGCTCTATAGCGGCAAGCAGGTTGAGCCAGCCTGGGATAAAGCGTTTGCGCACGGTAACCTTAAAATGCATTTATATGGCAAGCACGAGCCGCGCAAGGCGCGCAAAATGGGCCATTTCACGGTGATAGGTGAAGATGCGCAAGCAGTGCTCAATGCGGCCAAAGTGGCGCGCAGTGAATTGCATATTGGTGAATAACTGATTTGCCAAAAAAGAAAGCCCGGCATGTCCGGGCTTTTTTGTATCTGCTGATGTTGTGATGCCAGTTGGTATCGGGCAATAAAAAAGCCGGACAAACGTCCGGCTCTTTTAGTATGCACCCCTACTGAAATTATTCAGCGGCTTTTTTCGCGCGAGGCTTAGCAGCTTTTTTAGCTGGTGCCGCTTCGGCTTTAGGTGCAGCTGCTTTTTTCACAGAAGCTAAAGTCGCAGGTGTATCACCGGACAATGCTTTGATCGCAGCAGTCAAACGGCTCTTATGACGAGCAGCTTTGTTTTTGTGAATGATTTTTTTGTCAGCGATACGATCAATCACGCTTACGTTTTCTTGGTAAGAAGCCACAGCAGCAGCTTTGTCACCAGTTTGAATCGCTTTGATTACTTTTTTAATCGCAGTACGCAAAGTTGAACGCAGCGCAGCATTGTGCGCGTTTACTTTGACGGATTGGCGCGCGCGTTTGCGTGCTTGTGCGGTATTTGCCATATTCGTTTTATCCTGTAACTTTCAAAAGGGGTGTGATACGAAAC